>JANWVR010000087.1 GCA_025056735.1 Saprospiraceae bacterium | reverse complement strand
ATGCGCGTGTGGCCGCCTGTACGCTCTGACCAACAAACGAGCGGCGGAGCTTTAGTCAACCGCTACCGTCTGTCGTTAGACTGGGCGCGCGTGGCCGGCGAGTCGTGCCACCGCAACCCGCCCAGCCCCATCGTAGAAGGTCAGGACTCGCTGGCGCGTTGGATTTATTTCTGGGATTTCGGCGACGGCACCTTCAGCCGCGACAGCGCGCCCGAGCACGTCTTCCGCCCCGGAAACTACACTACAAAAGCCGCCGCAAAACCCATTTACAGCGACGATGACGACCCGGTGGGCTTTGCCGCGAAAAGCATCAATGTGAGCAGCTCTGGCTCTTCAGAGACGCCTTCCTATCCCCCCATCATCCCTAGCGGCTCCAACGTAGCGCTGAATGTCAACTGGGAAGCCTCGCGTCCAGGCGGCTACTTAGTTTTTGCCATCACCTATCCCAAAATCACCGCTGCCGGCCAGCCCGGGCGCACGGTCTATCTGGCCTTCCCAGAAAATGAGTTTGTCTTAGATACCATGCAAACCGGCCCGGCGCCCACGCTGGAAAGCGAAGGACTGCAATGGAATGAAAAACAGCACAAAGTCTATTCCTGGCGGTTCGAGCAACCCGACACCACGCCCACGCCCAACGCGGAAAACTCGCTGTTTGTGCACCTGAAGGTGAAAGACCAGGTGGCGGATTTCTTTCCTACCGACACGAGCAGCATCCTGACGCATGTGCTGGCCCTGATCCGAATAGACGGCCAGCCAGCAGGCGGCAGCGGCGGCAACATCCTGGGCAGCGAGAAATTTGGCGGCAAAGCCGGCAGCGGCTTCCAGGGGCAGGGCGGGGGCGTGCCCAACTCCTCGCCCTGGAGCGGCGTCGAGATGGTCGCCCGCACCATTGCCCTCAACTGGGCTTCCGACCCGAATTACATCGAAGTCAGCCCGCGCTACCTGACGCCCGGCACAAAGGACGCTACCCTGACCTACACCATCGGCTTCTACAACGGCGGCTCAGCCACCGCTGATACCCTGCGCGTCAACGCCCATATCGAGCGGGCGCATCTGAACCCGACGATGCCCGCCGTGCAATCGAGCCGACCCGTGTTCTCAGTGCCGACGACGGCCTCCGTCGGGGCCGACCACGTCATCCGCTGGGCGCATAACGACGCTAACCTGCCCTCGCTGGGCCAGGCGCAAGCACTGGGCTTCGCTACCCACAATTGCTTCGGCGAGGTGAAGTTCCGAATGACCACGCGACCAGGCTACGCATTCCGAGTGGGCGACACCATCAGCGCCATCGCGCACTTGCGCATGGAACGCAGCTTCGTCAGCACCAACACCGACGTGCTGCGCGTGCGCGAGCGCTGCCTGCCTGCACCGTGCTTTTGGGGCATCAGAGCCCAGCACAACCTGCCCTACACTTACGACCCGTGGCAACATAACAACGGCTACTCGTTAGCCATCACCGTACGCAAGCCGTTGGGCAAAGTATGCGGCCTCGACGACGACGCCGTCTTCGCCCGCACCCTGCCCAAAGAGCGTTTCCCGCTTTTCTGGTGGCAGGGCGAAGTGGGCTACGGCCAGACGTCGCTCACCTACAACGAGCAGCGCAACTTCTACGTGGGCCACGCCGACATTACGCCGGTGATGCTGCGTTTCGTCGCCCGCAGGCCCCGGTGGCGCTTAGGCTCCATTTACTTCCCGCGCAGCATCGGCCTTTCGGCAGGCTACACGGCCTCTTTGCTGCTGCACGGCAAAGAGAATGGCAGCGCTATCTCCTGGGACGACGTCTCGCTGACCAACCGCATAGACCACTCGCTGTCGGTCTCGCTTGACCTGCTCAATCTCGTCGGGCGGCCCGGGCTGTCGCTTGGCGCAGGCTGGCGCTGGCGCAATACAGCGCTGGCTACCAGCGCTGGCGAGTGGTACCAGCACCCGTTTGCCTATGCGCACTACACGTTCTGAGCAACGGGCTTCTGTCGTTGCAACAGGGCAAAAATGCTGAATGCCCGGGCAGGACGCTTTTACCTCATTTCACCTGCAACTGCCCGCTGGCTATGCGCTTGCCCGCTGAGTCGTGTACGGTGTAGTAGTAAACGCCGGCAACCAGGCGCGTGACCATCTGGGCATCTCCATAGCAGATGAACCTCAAGCGTGCATTCGGCTATTGGAAAATCAGCACCAAGGAACACCATGCCTCGCAGCAACACCTTGCCATGCCTACCTTTACCGGTCATAAAAAGGAGGCAAAACGAGTTATGGCCAAAAGACAAATACAAGCGCAGCGGAAGCCCGCTGCCAAGCCTGCGCAAAAGCCCTGGCAAGAGCAGCCCTGGATCGTCTGGGTGCCCGTGATTGTGGCAGCGGTACTGTACCTGACCGGTCTGAAAAACGAAATGCTGGGTGTGGACGATCATACGGCCACGGTGGACAATCCGGCGGTGCGCGACGGCAAACTGTTTACGCATTTCAATCTGGGCATGTATGCCCCGCTGACGTGGATGGGCTATGCGCTGGCCCATGCGCTGGGTGGAAATAACCCGCTGTGGTATCACCTGCTGAGCCTGCTCGCGCATGCGGCTAACACATGGCTGGTCTATCAACTGCTCTCGCGCCTGACGGGCGGGCGGGTGCCAGCGGCACTTGCCGTTGCCTTCATTTTTGCCGCTCACCCCATACAGGTGGAGTCGGTAGCCTGGATAGCGGGCTTTAGTACGCCGCTGTACGCGCTGTTCTATCTGCTGGCCTGCCATCGGTTTCTGGACTTTCGCGAGCGCCCGGGTGAATGGAAGGCATACGGGCTGGCTCTGCTCTTTTTTGTGCTGGCCTGTTTAGCCAAGAGCGCTGCCGTCACGCTGCCGCTCTCGCTGGCTGTGTTGGATGTGTGGCGCGGCAATGCACCTGCCTGGCGGCGCAGGCTGCTGGAATACGCGCCGTTTGGCGTTGTCGCGTTGGGCTTTGGCCTGCTGACGCTCTACAGCCGCGAACAGGCTATGCTCCAAACGCCCGTGTTGACGGAGCCTATTAGCAGCTGGGAGCGCCTGTTGGTACTGTGCTACACTCCGCTTTTTTACACATGGAAAATGCTGTTGCCGGTGGGGCTGAACATCTACTACTCGTTCGACAAAGTAAATGGTCAGTTTCCGTGGACGTATTATGCGGCACCACTTGTGTTGGCCGCACTGTTGTTTGCGGTGTGGCGCTATCGGCGTCAGGCGCCTTGGGCGTGGCAGGGTGTGCTGTGGTACTTTGCCGCCATAGTGGTCATGCTGCCCTGGAAGTCCCTGGGTTCTTTTGAGATGCGGGCCGACCACTACAACTATCTGTCGCTCATCGGTTTTGCCTGGATATTGGTAGAGGGCTGGGGAGCGCTTCAGCAGCGGTTTCCGGCGATGTCGAGCATTCGGTTTGGGTTGGGCGGGGTGTGGATGTTTGGCTTAGTTGTGCTGTCGCTGGTTCAAATTCGCACCTGGAAGGACACTATAACGGTCATTACGCACGCCATAGACAACGGCTACCACCAAAATGGTTTGCTTTATTTGGGCCGCGCCAAGGCGTGGGGCAGCCGCGGCAACCTGCAGGCGGCGCTGGCCGATTTTGACAAGGCCATCGAAATCAATCCTCAGTTGACAGAAGTGTATAAGTATCGGGGAGCGCTGTTGGGGCTTGCGCAGCGTTTTGAGGAGTCGTTGCGCAATTTAGATGCTTACATAGAGAAGCACCCCGAAGAGGCCGAAGCGTGGTACAACCGCGCCCTAACTCTGGTCAATCTGAACCGCTTTGAGGAGGCGTTGCGCGACTTGAACCGAACGCTAGAACTTGACCCGGAGTTCACGCGGGCCTATCGCGCACGCGGCAACGTGCGCCAGCGGTTGGGCGACGAGGCGGGTGGTGCAGCCGACTTAGCGGAATACGACCGGCGCATGGGTTTTAGCGGCAAATAGCGCCGGATTAGGGTATCTTGACCGTGTTGCCTACTTTACGCACCCGGATTTCGAGACGATTGTTCATTTCGTGCTCGGTATCGGTGCACGTTATACCGCGGGCGCAGTGATTGCGCGGCTCCGTGTCGCCTTTTCCGATGGGACGGATGCGCTCAGCGGCAATACTGCGATACACTAAGTAAGATTTAGCGTTGTCGGCGCGCTCCTGCGAAAGGGCTAAGTTAGTTTTAGCGTCGCCGCGAGCGTCGGTATGCACAATAAGGTCAATTTCCATCTCTGGGTAGCGCTGCATGAGTTCGACGACAGCGTCTAAGTGCTGCACAAAGCTGCGGTTGAGCGAGGCGCGTCCGGGCTCAAATTTGATTTTATCCATCGTGATGGTGTAGCCGTCTTGCAAAGGACGCGCCAGCTGGGCCTCGGCCTTAGCGGCGTCGGTGCTGGTGGGCAAGGCGGCCAATTCGACGGGGTCTAAACGTATGGTGTTGTTGACCGATTTACCCCGGATGGCCGTTGTAGTAATGAATTGCGGCTTAAAGCCCTCGCGCTTGACCTGGAGCAGGTACTCGCCTTCCAAGGGCAGGCAGATGTTGTACTCGCCGTTTAGGTCGGAATGGACAACGACCTGCCGGTTGCTTTCTTTGTGCGTGAAGAGGAGGATGGCATTCGGGATGCGTGTATTGAACTTCTCTGTAGAGACAATGCCCGTCATGCGATGGCAAACGGCCTGCTCGAAGAGGGCAACCACGATTTCGCCGCTCTTGTCCGGCTCCATAGTGTAGAGGCGTTCGGTAGTTTGGTAGCCGTCAAAGCTGGCTAAGATCAAGTAGCTGCGATACCAGGTAAAGTCAACGCTGGCCTTACCCTCGGTGTTGGCAATGAGATCGGGTGGGCCGAGCGCTTCAGCGTCTTTACGCACAATGCGCAGGCTCAGCGAGTTAGGCGCGTCGGGGGTAGGCGCCAACTCGGTGTAGTAGAAGTCGTTGCGGCGCGACACAAAGCCGTCGTCGGAGGATTGCAGGATGCGTATTTCGGCCTTAGGTATGGGCTGGCCGGTGCGTCCGTCTATGACGGAGACGACAACGCGGTTGGACTGAGGCTTCTCCACGCTTTCCAAGCCGTTTTCCATCCAGAACGAATAGATGTCGGCATCGCCAAAGCCGCCCTCGCGGCGGCTGGAGAAGAAGCCGCGCGTGCCGTCTTCGTTGATGACCATAGCAAAATCGTCCTCCTTAGAGTTAAACGGCTCGTTGAGGTTGAGCGGGCCCTCGTCTAAGTTATCCAAATTGACCGAGAAGATGTCCAGACCGCCCAGGCCTTTGTGGCCGTCGGAGGCGAAGAGCAGCGTTTTTCCGCCGAAGGTGATGAACGGGAAGAGTTCGTTTTTTTCGGTGTTGACCTTCGGGCCGAGGTTTTCGGGCGCCGACCAGCTGCCGTCGGGTTGGCGCCGGCACACATAGAGGTCGAAGCCGCCCTGGCCGCCGGGCATGTCGGAGGCGAAGTAGAGCTGCTGCCCATCCACACTCAGGCTGGGGTGCATGCACGAGTAGTTGTCGTCGTTGAAGGGCAGTTCGCGGATGTCTTCCCAATCGTATTTGCCACGACGGGCCTGGTAAATTTTCATACGCACACGGCCGTCGGCGCCCGCTTTTTGCACGCCGCCGCGGTTGTTGTTGCGCGTGAACAGGATGGTTTTGCCCTTGCGCGCGAAGGTTACCTGGCCTTCGTTCAGGCTGGAGTTGAGTTCGTCGGAAAAGGACAGGCGCGGCGGCATGGGCTCGTCGTTGCCGTCCAGCAGCACGGCATACAGGTCGAAGTTGGGGCGGTTCTTGTAGTTGGGCGCATCTTTGCCCGTGCGCGCGCTGTTAGAGACAAAAATAAGTTGTTGATCTAAATAAGCAGAGGCGTATTCGGCGCCCGGCCCGCAAATGGCAGCGGCTTGCCGCACAATAGGTTCGCGTCCAAGGGCGCTTTTTTCACGAAATCGGTCTTTTGATTTGCTTTTGCCCGACTGCTGGGCCTCCGCCGTGAAAGGTGCGGCAGTGGCAAAGGCGAGGGTGAGGGTACAAAAGAGTAAACGCAGGTCAATATTCATGGCATAAAAACTGCTTTTTTCAGGCAGCCAGCAAACGCTTCGGATGGCAGAAAATTGCCTTAAAAACCCAGGCCAGAGTCTATGACCGTACCTTCGGGCGGGTTGATCCACCAGCGCACAGTGGCTTCTAAGGTGCCGTTACCTATGCGGTGCAGGCGCGTCAGGCCGATGTCGTAGGACAGACATAGAAACAGGTGCTTGGTGGCCTGGATACCGGCCAGCACATCGGCGCTTTCACCGTAGCGTTCGCCGCCGGCGCGATAAGTGAGGCCTCCATAAAATTTGCGCTTCAGGCCGGCCATGATGTTCAGTTCAGCGCCCAACGGAGCATTAGGCACATAGCGCACCAACACCTGCGGGATGATCTCTACGTCGTCGTTGGGCCGAAGGGTCAGGCCGCCCATGGCATTGAAATGGCGTTCTTCGCGCGAAACGTCGGCGCCGAACTCGGAGAAGTCTATGTTGTTTTGCAAAAAGCGCGGCACAGCTGCGCCGACGTACCAGCCGCGCTCGCTGTTGGCGTAGTATAGGCCAAAGCCGAAGTTGACCAACCATTTCGAGCGCACACCAGTAGGGATGGAGACATCAATTGTAGACGGCGTGGGGCTATAGAGGCGGTCGTCGTTCCAGTTTTGCCAGAGGTTGCGTACACTGGGCTGCAAGCCGATGCCCAGATGGCCGCGTCGCATCGGAATGCGATAGCAGTACACTAAATCCACCGTAAAGGCGCGCGTGATGCCGACGCTAAAGCGCGACAGGTTGCCGCCAATGCCGAGGCGTTCGTTGAGCAGCGGCTGGTTGTAAGAGAGCACCTGACTGCTGGGAGCGCCGTCAATACCGAACCATTGACCTCGATAGATAGCGGTCAAGGTGGGCGAAACAAAGCTGCCTGCGTAACCAGGGTTATAGTTCAACTTGTTGAACATGAACTGGGTATACTGCGGCTCTTGTTGGGCGGATAGCGAAAGGGCGCCGCATAGTGCTACGGCGCACCCTGTCGCTCGCAGCCAGAGAAAATCGGTTTGGGTAGAAAGAACCATGGGCAAAGGGACAATGAACAAAAATAAGACGCACAAAGATAGGCATTCGTTACACCCAACAGGGCTGTCTTTCAAAAGCAATCTTCTCGTCGCGCCTCGATTTGTTGGCCCGACGTGTGGCGGTTGGGCTACTTTTGCATAGACAAATCCAATACTTGCGCAGCGGTGAGTCTATATCTCCCCCCTTCGAGGAAAAAAATCCTTTACGCTTTGCCCATAGTTGCCCTGCTGTGGTGGGCCGGTACGCGCGACCAGCCCGACCCGTTGTGGGTGCAGGCGGGCGAAATTGCCCGTCAGCGCTATGCGCTGTTGCAGGACGTGCCTGACTCCTTGCAGCGCCTGTTTTGCGAATGGCATCGCCGGCCCTACCGGCCGGGTGACTCTACAGCCCTGCGCATCATCCGTCAACCGTCGCTCTCGATGATTGAATGGCAGTCCTTTCGCGACCTGTGTCGGTACGTCATGCGACACGGAAATGTAGTGGTTATGGGTGTCACAGGCGTCGGCTCTACCAAACAGACCAAACACCTGGCGCGCCTGTTGGCCGAACGCCCAGAAAACATCTTGACCATCGAATGCGCGCCGCAATTCGACCTGGATTTTCATAAAAAATACATTGGCCACGAAGAGGAAGGTCGTTTTCAGCCGGGCCTACTGCTTCAGTTTTGGGAACATTGCCTGCGCCATCCGCGCCAGCAGTTCGCAGTAGTGATGGATAATTTCGATAAAATTAACCCAGAAACCTTCTTTGGCCCGGCGCTCTGGGAGGCATTGAGCAGTACATCCGGGCGCCAAACTTACATCAATGGGTATCACGTCATTGTGCCAGAAAATTGCCGCTTGCTGTCGGTAACGCATTATGGCCCCGGCGGCGCTGTGGAGTTTAGCGGCGAGCATTTCAAGCGCCTCGGGCGCCCCTATTTGCTCAAGCCCAACCCGTGCGAACTGCGCGAAATACTCTACCGGAAATGGGCTAACAGCACCGATACCGCTCGTGCCGCCTTTGTGCGCGACCCGGCACGCCTGCAGGCGCACCTATTTTATTTCATGAAGGCTAACCAGCTGGTCGCTCAACGCTACGGCGACGGTTACCAGCTCGGCCAGGGCACTGCCGTGCGCGAGTCTTTCTTAGAAAACGAACGCGACGAACTGAAACGCGCTTTTCTAGGACATGTTGCAGCACTATCGCTGACTAACCCTTTAGCCGAAGAGGATTTCAACACCATAGATTATACCATCCAAAATGGCGGCCTGGCCCAGCATTCCAGTTTCTTTGACCGGCTATACCAGGTATTGCAGGATACGGGCTATTTTGTGGAAATCACCATGGTCATCACCACCGCCCTGCTGACGTTCCTGATAGGCTGGTGGGTGTTCAAACGCCGCGAACGACTCATCCGCCTGTACGGTGAGCGCGCGCAGGAAGTCTTTGACAGCTTCGAACGCCAACTCATTGGCGCTGACGTCGCTGCTAAGCAATTAGAAGAAATCAAAAACGAGGTGGATAGCCTCGTACGACGCCGAAGACTCAACTACACCGAAGGGCTATACCTGCTGTCTTTTATTGAGGACAAGGCTAAGCGCGTAGAATTCGCCCGCAATGTTAGCCAAAACTTTATTGAGCTCTTCAATGCGTTCATGGAAGACGATATCCTCACGCGCAGCGAATACCTCAAATTGCGGCAGTTTCTCCAGCTGGTGCGTCATAAGATACCCTCGGAAACCTACGAGCAGTTCCATCAAAAGGTCGAGAACGCCTATACTCAGGAGCGTCCTGATTAGAGGAGTGCGCTCGCAGAAAAGCCGCTTTCGAGGGATGAAAGCGGCTAAGGCAGCACATGGCAGCGACTTTGTCTTATGTTCCAATGTCGTCTGCATAGGCCTAAGACGCTTGATATTGCCTCAACGGCGCTGGGTGCCTAATGATGCTATATCGAAGTCGTATCCACAACGCCGCCTCCTTCCAACGGATTGCCTACGGACATGTGTTCTGATGGAAAGTAATAACTCTTCATGAGACGGGAAAAAATTTATGGATTAAAAGATTGTACAAAAGTCTGCGCTCATCTACGAGATTCTGCTAACAAAAGAGGCCTTTTCGTTACCCGCCCATGAAATGCCCTATCTTATGAAATAAGGCATAATCACTTCATTATCATCGTCATAAAAAACATGATCAAGCAATATACGTTACCTCAATCTTTGTTAAATGCTTCGCAATCACTTCGGCTCCATGATCTCCAGCGCCATTTCCCACAAGTCCTCATAAGGGACAATCTCGATTTCATGGGTTTGGTTGGCCAATTGCAGCGGCACAGAGCGCAGCCCTTCCAAAAGACGAGCGCTCCTTTTGGACACTGAGGCGCGCTCAAATTGACCCAAGGGGACCTGGAGAAGCATTTTAATAAAGTAATAGCTGCGCTTCGTGTTTTCGCCGCGCAAGTGTCGGTAGCAGTATTGTTCGGTGCTCTCTACTTCATCTAAGAGTTTGCCGTATTGCTTGTCCTGCAAAAGCATCAACCATTTAACAATAATGATGGCGATATTGACGCCGCTTCGGTCTTTATTGAAAATGGAGAATTCGTTGATGAATTTGGCTAGCTTAAATTTGGCCTTTGGCGTTCGCTCTACCTTGCCGGCGCGATGCAGGAAGTAGATGTAGGCTTCGTAGATGCGCCAGATTTCAACGACGTTTTCAGGCAAAAACTCGAAGCGCGGGTGTTCTATCGTGGTGAAAAGCAGTTTTGCAGCCTCTTCGTAATGGCGTGTATGTAGCAGTAGGTGCAAGTATAGCTCGCGGTATTTAAACCAGTTGAAGGTGCCCTCCTGCATGAGGCGAATACAATGCTGGGCCGCTTCTTTTCCCGCCTCGAACTGGCGCAGGTGAATGTTGCAAATAAGCTTTTGGTAGTAGAAGATTTGCAAAGGCACACGGGCTTCGTAGGGGCGATCCTGAAAAAAGGCGATGGCCTCATTGCAATAATGGAGCGCTTCCTGATACTGGTTTTGAGTTGTGTAATAGGTGAGGCCGATGAGGTAGCCGTACATGTGTAGCTTGTAGGTGGCGTATTGCGCCATGTACAATCGGATGCGCTCGCCGTACTCTTTAGCCAATTCAATGAGTTCAGGTTGGGCTGACCGACTGTTGACCATACGCACTACCAAGAGTGTATAAAGCTCTTCCGCCAGCGCTTCTGCGTCATAAACCTTTCGGAAATGCTCAAACTGCTGCGAGGCCTCCTCGAATTTTCTGGGGTTGCTTTCGCGCAGGCCATATTGAATGCGGAGGTACGAGGCAATATCCATGCACAGCAGCGTAAAGTCGAAACGCTCTGCTGTGCGCAGGAGCCTGTTGGCCAGCGTCAGGGCTACGGTGTTGGCGTTTTGTCCGGTCAGGAAACGCACGATGACCCATTGCTTGTGGCATTCGTAGTAGGCTTTCTGGTAGTCGGAATATCCGTCCTGTTGCGTATTGATCTCAAAGACGTATTCCAGCAGGCGGTCACGCAGGGTAGATTTCAGCTTGCGGTAGCTCGACGACGCCCCCTGCCCTTTGTACAAGTCTGCGGCAGCCTCCTCATCGGATTGGTACCGCCCCTTAGCAATACCTTCGTACAAAGCCAACAATTTAGAGTCCTTAAAACCCTCCAGTTTCTTGAGCGGATGCACGCCGTGTTGGCTCAGCAGCAGGACTAATTCACGGAGATCTTGCATACGGATAAACGTTAGACGAGTAAACCACAGCCAGCTGGCCGAGGATTTATGAAAGGGATTAAATGGACAGCACTTTCTTTGTTCGATAGAAAGTTGGAAGCATTGCCCATAAGACGAAGCGACCGCAACGAGGCTTCGAACCAAAACTAGAACCTGGAGGAGAGCAAGGGTAACTATGCGAAATAATTAAAAATGTGTCGGTAGTATCCCGATAAATGCAGCAAATGAGGTGTGCTGGCCTTGCTCGTGATTAAATCTTGCACGCAAAGATATATGCGTTAAAGAACGAGAATCAATGGTTCGTAAAGAATCATGCTGCGATTTTTCCAAGATTGTACAGCTTTTGGATTTCGGGATGATTTTTTGTGAGGTTCCGAAACATAGCGAACACGTCAAAAATTCGGTTGATCATTCGTTCATTGAAATACTGCATTTTAACGTCGGCCATCGAGAACGGCTCCCCGCAGGCTTTTGTCGGTGGAGAAGTAATAGAGGCCAGTTCATTTTATCCCGGCCGTACCGGCCACGAAGGGACAGGAATAAGCCCAGGTGATGGCAAAAAATCGCGTTGCCATTTCTTTGCATCCAGCATTTCGTGTAGTATTGCATTCGCGAGCGTTTCGATGTTTTAGGGGGACGAGGTTGTTTGGTTGATGTTTTATACGGAAAAATTTTCGACTCTCTGGTTGGAATGTGTTTTCAAGTTAAATAAGCCAATTTCTTTGCAAAGTACTGCTAACCTAAAGCACTTACAATCCTAAAATGATGAGATTCACTAAAATACTGGACAAATATCGAAAGATATCCCTCTCCGAAAGGGACAAGGGCGA
>JANWVR010000142.1 GCA_025056735.1 Saprospiraceae bacterium | reverse complement strand
TGCACGCCCAAAAAGCCCAAAAAGCATAAAACACGAGTCCGCAACGAAATGCTTTCAAGCCCCGCTCCGAAGATACGCCTTCTTTACTCCACCGCAATTCCACGCCCGGCCGCTGCGCCGCGTGAAAGTCCAGAGCCTTATGTTTGTGTGAGTGGTGCATGGATGTGTGATTTTGAATAATTTCCACTCAACGCCTACTTTCCCGCTGTCCGACCGCTCAGGGAGGATGAACGGGATAGTGGTTGCCCACTTTGGCGACCTACAATGCCCAAAATGGGTGGGCGTTCCGTCCTCCAGGCGTCCTGTCCTCTTTTATGGGCACGTCGCCAAGGCAGACCGCCCCCATGCGCACGCAAAACGCCCTTTTTCGCCAACATTTTGGTACATTTCATCGCCTTCCAACTCCACATCCGACAGAGCATTCTGTCCTCGATGCTCGCAAGCGTGCTGCATCAGCCTGTGTCGCAAATAAAGCAAGTTCCGGTAACCCCACTTCATCTCCCGACTCATACCAGCGGGCATTATTCCGCGAGTGGCCAAGGAAACTTCTGGCTCAACTGGTAAAAACAGGGCAAACCACCTAATGCCACACAATAGTGCACTATCTCGTTGAGAAACCAGGATGCTGAGAATGCCAAGAGAAATAGAAGTATTCCTGTGTAGCCTCAGGGAGAAATAAGCGCCGGACTCATGCCCATACTCGAAAAACCGCCGTCATGATAGAGGTTCTGCATAGTTACGTAGCGCGTTAAGTCGCTGAAGAGAACGACACAGTAGTCCGCGCAAGCCTCTGCCGGAGCATTGCCCAGCGGCGACATTTTGTTGGCATATTCAAAGAACTCCCGGAAGCCTTTAATGCCCTGTCCTGCTGTAGTCATTGTGGGCGATTGCGAAATGGTGTTTACGCGCACCTTTTTGGCTACGCCAAAGTGGTAGCCAAAGCTGCGAGCAAAAGACTCCAGCAATGCCTTAGACTCAGCCATTTCCGAATAGTCCGGGAATACGCGTTGAGCAGCGATATAGCTAAGCGCCACGATGCTCCCCCAGTCGTTGATGGCGTCCAGTTTCCATAGGGTTTGCATGGTTTTATGGAAGGAAATGGCGCTGACATCGAAGGTTTTCAGCATCCACTCGTAGTTTAAGTCGGTGTAAGGGCGATTTTTGCGCACGTTGACCGACATGCCGATGGAGTGCAGCACAAAGTCTACCTTGCCGCCAAAGTGTTCCGTGCTCTGGCGGAAGAGGTTTTCCAGATCCTCGACCGAGGTAGCATCTGCCGGAATGAGCGGCGCCTTGCACTGTTCGGCTAATTCTTTGACGGCGCCCATGCGCAGGGCTACAGGGGCGTTGGTCAGTACGATTTGTGCGCCGTGTTGCACGCAACGCTCTGCCACTTTCCAGGCGATGCTCTGGTGATCTAAAGCGCCGAAAATGACACCTTTTTTGCCTTGTAAGATCATGGTCATTTCGCTGTTGTAGGATGAATACTCATATTTTCCAAGGGCAAAGATGAAACAGGCGCGCCCTATCCCGGCACGCGCCTGCTCATTTATAGTCCAATAAAAGGCCGGAAGGCTGTAGTGTTTGCCAGTAAAACACACTGGCAAAGACCGCTCCTGGCATCACCGTAGCAAATTCAGGTCGCCTTTTAAGAGCACTTTTTTCCCGGTCAGGAATTCCACTTCGGCCATCCAGGCATATACATCGGATGGCGCGGGTTTGCCGTTGTGGACGCCGTTCCAGCCGATGGTGTTGATGGGGCCGCTGCCCTCGTACACCAGCTCGCCCCAACGGCTGTACACGCGCAGGATGAGCGCCTTGACCAGCGAGGCATCGCCATCGGCCAGCAGGCGGAAAACGTCGTTGTTGCCGTCGCCATCGGGCGTAAAGGCATTCGGGGCATACACGCGCTCAGGCACCACCTGGATGCGGAAGGTAAACCTGCGCACGGTGCAGTTAAGCGCATCGCGCACGGTCAGATAGTAGGTTACGGTCGAGTCGGGCCGCACCAACGGTGGATTACCCGGGTTGAGGGAGTCCCAGGTGAAGACGTAACCCGGCACGATGTTGACCGGCAACAGCACCGACTCGCCTTTGCTGATGAGTGTATCCAGATTGCGCGCTCCTGTGTAAGCCGAGGGCATCTGAACGCCCACAGTAGCCGTATCGCGGCAGCCCGAGGCACTCACGATGATGACCGTGAACGTCGTCGGCTGCGTCGGTCGCACACGCACTACCGAAGAGTTCTGAGGCGGCAGCACTAAATTAGCCGGCGACCAGGTAAATGTGGCATTAGGCAACGCCGGCGCCGCTATACCAATGAGGGCCGTATCGCCCGGGCAGATCGTATCGCCAAACAGCTGCAGCCCTGGAATGCCGCCAACCGTGATGACCTGGCTGAACGTGTCGCGGCAGCCCAAGGGCAGGTCCGTAACAATGAGCCGAACCGTGTAATTGCCCTCTTTATTGAACACGTGCGTAGGGTTGAGCAGGTTCGACGTGCCGCCGTCGCCAAAACTCCAATTCGACAGATCGGCCTGAACAGAGGTATTGGTGAACAACACCGGAGCACCCGCACAAGGCGAAGGGCTTACTGTGAAGTTGGCGCGCACCGGTGAGAAATTGACCGGCAGCTCCACCGTAATCGAGCAGGCATCGTCTTCGCCCTTGAGCACTAAGCGCGCCACCGTGCTGTTGGTGGGTGGCCGGAAGCGGTAAACGTGGCGGATCGGGTTGACTTTGCCGGCCACGTTGCCGTCGCCAAAACTCCATTCCCAGGAACTGACGCTCACGGTATCCTTTAATCGAAACAGAATGGTGTCGCCGACACAGATGAGGTTTTTATCCATTTCAAACGTGCCCTCCGGCCCCACCACCTTGAATGTGCGCTGTACTGTATCGCGGCAGCCAAACGGCGTTGCAGCCACCATAGTTACGGTAAACGTGCCTTTCGAGAACACCGTCGTGGCCTGGTTGCCTGCCACTTGTACCCCATTGCCCAAATCCCACGTGATCGAAAGCGGCAAGCCGGAGGGCGTAGTGTTGGTAAATACCATGTTTTGCGGGTAGCAGATGATGCTCTGGTTGTCCACGTTCGACGCAAACCGCGCATCCGGCGGCGCCTGCACCTGCACCGTTGTAAACGTAGAGTCCTTGCAGCCAGTGGCCACTTCTGTGTAGACCATTTTGACGGTGAACTGTCCGGCGTTCGCGTAAGTAGTTCCTACTCGCTGCCCGGAGGCCGTCTGGCCATTGCCAAAAGTCCATTGCCAGCTCAGGTTGGAGCCTTCGGCAGTAAAGTCCGTCGCTTCCAGGCGCAGCGAGTCTCCCACGCAGAGGCGCGGCGGAGAGGGCAGGGCGCTTACCTGGCTGAACGGCTTGTAGACTTCGATGGGCAGCTGAGCGTAGCCCACGCAGCCGTAGGCGTCCTCAACGCGCAGCTCAACGTTAAATGCGCCGCTCTGAGGGCGAGTGCGGAAGAGGTGGGTAGGATTGCGGTCTTTGCTCGTCGTACCGTCGCCGAAATTCCATTCCCACTTCACAATCGTCGTATCCGCGGTGCTCAAGTCCTTGAACGACACCGCTGAGGGAATGCAAATACGGAATTTGTCCGCCGTAATGGCAGGGTTGATGTTGTAGATAAAAATCTCTCGCTCCAGCGTGTCTCGGCAGCCGTTGACGCTTTCGACCTCCAGGCTTATGGTTTGCAAGCCAGAGGGGCCCAGCATAATGTCAAACGTCGGCTCATCGGTGCGCACGGGCCGCTGGAAGGAGAAGTACCAGGTGTAGCCTTTGTAGCACGTAGCGTTTACGCCCGTAGATTTTGTGGCGTCTAAGGTCTGCATCTGGCCGCCACAAATGGTGTCGGGGATTTCAAAAACCGCCTTCAGGATGCGCGGGCACACAACGGCCGTATCGTACGAGGCCGGGCAGCCGCTCGATGGGTTTTCTGCTCTCAGCACCACGGTGTAATCTTTCGGCGCGGCATACACATGCGTAAACACGCTGTCAATCGTCGTGCTATCGCCGTCGCCCAAATACCACCTTACCGATGTGGCATCCTGGCTTTGGTTGACGAACGTGAAGGCCATCTCGTCATTGCACGTCGTCTGGTAGTATATTTGAGCAATCGGGCCTTTCACACGGATAAAGCTGTCTTTGGTGACCGTGAAGAAGCAGCCGTTGTATTCGGTGGTGAGCGATACGCTCAGGTTGCCCGCTTCATTCTTGTAAACCCAGGTCGGGTTTTGGTTTTGGAAGCAATGCCATAGGCGGTCGCTTTCAGAGGAGAAGTGCCAGGCGTCCACCCGCGGGTCGTTGGTAAGGTTGGTAAATCGCACAGTATCGCCCCGGCATACCTCCGTCTTGTCGGCTGTAAAGACGCCTGCAATGGGCTCGCCCACTTCAATGAGCACGGCATAGGAGGTATCTATGCAGCCCGCGCTGTTTTGGATGACCAAGCGCACTTTGTACTCGCCTGGCGAAGTAAAAGTGTGCGATACCGGATTTTTACTGGTCTGTACGAGCGGTAGGCTGGTGTCGTCGAACAGCCACGTCCAGCGCACGATGTTCTCGCGCGAGGTGCTGCTGTCCGAGAAGGTTACAGTCAAAGGCGCGCAGCCGTGTTGTTTGTTGGGCATGAAACGCGCATTGGGGCGCCAGATGGAGTCCACCCGGAACGAGTCGGCCACGCAGCCAGCGCGGGTAACGATGCGCAATCTCACGGTGTCCAACCAGAGGCCTAAGCTGGAGTAGCCCGTCTTATCGGGCGTCGTCCACAGGTACGTGGCCGTTGGCCCGGTAGCGGTGGAGCCGTTGCTGAACCGCCATTGCCAGCTGACCGCGCTGGGCGATGTCGAAGTGAAAGTAAACAGCGTCGGGTCGCTGCACGAATACGTCGGTGTGGCGGCGATGAGGGCTCTGGCGTCTTCCACGTACACAGGCTTGGTGACAGTCGCCACGCAGTTGCCCAAGCCGGTAACTTTTAGCGTAACGTTGCGCAGCCCTGGCGTCTCGAAGACCACTCTGGGATTGGCCTCCTGCGAGGTGGCCGGCTTAGCGCCGGGGCCGAACGTCCACTCGTATACGCCGATTTCGGAGGTATTGTTGAAGACCACCTGTGCGCCTAAGCAAACCGTATCTTTGACGATGAAGTCAGCCAGGGGCGGCCCTACGCGCACCGTTCGGCTGGCTGAGGCCGAGCAGCCAACGGCATCGGTAGCCGTCAGCGTTACGGTGTAGTTGCCCAGCTGATTGTAGGTCTGAGCAGGCGGGTCTACCAGGTTGGATGTGTCGCCGTTGCCGAACGTCCACTGATACGTAAGGGTGCCGGAGCCGCCTGAGGTGGCATTGTTGAACGAAACCGTCAACGGCGGCTGGCAGGCCACCGGCGGCGAAGGCACAGTGGTGAAATTGACGTTGGGCTTAGTGCCCACGCGCACCAGACTCGGAAACACCTGAGTGATGTTGCAGGTGGGGTAATTGGTTGTCAATTCCACCGAAACGGTAAAGCTTCCAGCAGCAGTGTAGGTGTGCGAAGGCGACGCTCCCGAACCGCCAGCGCCGTCGCCAAACACCCATGAACGCCCCAGCACCTGAATGTCGCCGCTCAGCACTAACGAGTCGCGGAATTTCACGGACAGCGGCGCGCAGCCAGAGGACGGCTGGGCCACCACAAATACTTCGGGCCGTGGAAACACCGTGATGGCTACCGTGCCCACAATGGGCCCACCTGGCGTTTGCCGAAATTCGACGGCATACGTCCCTGGCGCGGTGAAGATGTTGATGGGCGAAGCGATGTTGGACGCGCCTCCGTCTTTAAAATCCCAGAAGAACGACGTGGCGCCCGGCGGAGGCGTAAAGCGCACCGTAAGCGGCGCGCAGCCTTTTGTTACGTCTGCCGTTTGAGCCAGCAGGAGGGCACTCGAAAAGAGCGCCAGCAGAGTAAGCAGTGTGCGCATAAGCATTGGGATGCGGTTTCTGAAACCGGCGGGCAAAGCAACGGGATGATTTCCTAAAAAGCGCTACAAAGTCCAGCGTTTTTCTCAGTAGGGTAAGAAAAACCGCCCAATGGCTGCTTAGAGCAGGAAAATGTGCGCTTATGGGCCGTTAATTGTGCGTGGCGCGCAGCGTCAGGTTCAGCCGCACGGGCGTCTCGTCGGTCGTATTGCGGCGCAGACGCAGGGCTAAGTCAATGCTGAAACGCTCGTCGCGCATCACTCGCTTCGTATCGGCCAGCGAGGGAATGAGGTCCAGCGTATTGCTGCGCTCTATGGGCGTAGGAAAGCGGTAGGCCGCCTCAATGGCGCCCTTAGGGTCGCTTTCTGCGAAAACGCGCAAGGAGGCCTCCTCCACAACCGAAAAATCGGCATCGCCAAAAATGCCCGTCAGCGACGCCTGGCGTGTAATCACGCCCTGAATATCCGCCTCCGTTTTGCCGTTTTCGCGCAGGAGCGTCTGGAAGCGCGTCGGAATATCCCGAAAATAGAAATGGTGGGTAATAAATGGCCCCAGCCCTGGCGCCAGCACAAAATCGCGCTGATAGATCAGGTCGAAGCCCGGGCCTACGCGGTCTTTTTTACAATGCAAAAAAATGAGGAAGAGCGCTACCCAAATCAACTGCGATCGCATGATAACCCTCCGTTTGAAAAAACACGGCTCCGATAACCACAGAGACGGCCTTTTACATCCCGGCGTTGCCTGTTCAGAGGGACATACGCCTCATTTTTTCTTGAGAAAGCCGCAACATCAAAAAGCCAAGCGATAGCCCGAGGCTTCTGTTTGAACGGGATACAAACCAGCCTCTAAGATGATCTGTTGCAGACCCGGTAGAGCTACGCGAATGTCTTCGGCCAAAAATATCGGGACGGGAACGGGAAACATGCGGCTGCGGAAGAAAGCCCGTTCTGTGCAGGGCAACATGCCGTTTCTTGGGAAGAAAATCTCCAAACGTCCCGCTTCAGAAGCACTCAAAAAGGCCTTAGCGCGCGGACAGCGTCGCGGGTGAGTTAAAGCATTGGTAGCAGTGATTCGGCATATGCCGATCCCTACGCAATCGCCATTAGCTTGCATGACGCCGAACTCGACATCGGCACGCACCCTCGAGATATATTTCGTTTCCCGAGCGTGAGACAGGGAAAAAATGCTGTAATCGGTCATGGCAGTGATGAAACGCTTGCCGGTTGGAAGATTGTTTTGAAAGTGGTCAGATGGCGTTCTGCCTTTCCGGCGAGATGTCTCTGATTAAAGTCAAATGGTCACAAAAGAGTATTCAGCCAAAAGTATGCCGTTCTACCGCCGCTCTGCACAAATTACCCTATGTAAGGGTAGCTTAATGCTACTGGAATGCCTGGTGCATGCGCAGCCGAAATGAGGCTACATCACGCGCCCAAGTCCAGATGTCGCGCCAGGCGTAGGGCCATTCGGAGGCATCGCCTAAGATTTCCAATACAGGTTCGGGCGAAGCGCGGAGTGCAGCAGCGCGGATGAGCGCCGACTCGTGTGAAGGAGCCTGATGCACTTGCTTTGCCTTTGCCCTGTCTAGATGAGCGCCCCAGAGAGGCAATAGCGTAATGGGCCAGGTATGCTGGCCACTCGTTAGGGCAGCTACTAATGCGCTGTCTGTAGAGGCCCACGCCTGCTCAGAGCGAGCCAGGGCGAGTACGCAGCGCTCCCACACAGAAGGAGAAAGGTCAGGCCATCTTATCTTGAGAGATGAGGAACATTCCGGCCAGCGAGGTCTATGCCGCCGTTTTTGATTTTTTGGAGCAGAAAGACTGCTTTTCCAGCGCGGATGCTGCCATGCCAACCAGAGTGCTAAAGGGCCTAAAGAACGGCATGTATCGAGCGTAAGCATCTTTTCCTGCAACGCTACTTCCAGCACTTGAGGCAGCCATTCGGGCGGCAATCGCCAGCGGCGACGCGCGAGAAGCGCTAAAAATTCCGGCAGGATGACGTGAAAGTGCTCCTGGCGCACCATCGCTGCCAACACAGAGACAACAGCCTCTGGGCAAATCGCTCGGCGCGTCGGCAGAGGCAGGGGTATAGGCCTTACCAATGCCAAGCGCAGTGGCGTCGCTGCTCGATGCAACAGATGCGCCATCGCCAGATCGGCTACCCGCGAGGTAGAACCCACTTCACTCTCTCCGTCCAGCGCTTTAACGCCATTCATCGCAGCCCATACGGCCTGTAGCCAGACGTCTTTCATTCGGCAAAAATGGCGACTTTCATAGCGCCACAAAACACCAAAAATGCTCTTGCAGCACAATCATCCATTTTTTTGCTCAAAATGACAAAAGCCGCTCTTTTGAATGACGCTACGCAACCTTTAAATGCTTAGGCATGCTGTATATTTACCGCATATTATTCAGCGATGAAAAGATCTTTAGGGTCTGAGTGCCTCCCTCATGTTTTATGAAGACGATTTTAGTCCCAACGGATTTCTCGAAATGCGCTGAGAACGCGCTGCAAAGCGCCTTTGCGCTGGCCGAGCGCGGAGGCGCCGGTATACTTGTGTTGCATGTGGTGTTCCCGAATGAGGCGTTGGACAACAACATTTACAATGCTTTCTGGACTGAGGAATACTTGCAAGAGCGCCAGCAAGCCCTGCGGCGTTGGACAGAGCGTATCCGCCTGCCCGTGCGTTTTGGACAGGTAAAGACGGAAGTTATGTGCCGGGTCGGTTTCCCTGTACCCTCCATTTGCGATGTGGCCGATGAAGTTAAGGCCGACCTCATCGTCATGGGTACTATCGGCGCCACAGGGCTGCGCGGCGCCATTCTGGGTAGTGTAGCCGCCGGCGTCATGGCACAAACGACGCTGCCTGTGTTGGCCATACCGAAACACCGCATCTTCGATCTGACCGTAAACGCGGTATTGGCCACCGACTTTAAGTTCAACATCAGCGAGGCCTCCCTTCACGTATTGCAACAGGTCGTCGCCGATATCAAAGGTAAATTGCATATCCTGCACGTCGTGGAGCACCCTGACGCTCCCCGTCAGTCTGAGAAAGAACAACAACTGAGCGCCATACTCCACCCTATCCCGCACGAATTTCACTACTTGCACGACCGCGACATCGTACAGGCGACCGTCAATTTTATTGAGTCGTTAGATGCGGGCTTGCTCATTGCAGTAGCGCACAAACACAGCATCTTGCATCGCCTGTTTTTTGATAGAACGACTCGCCGCTTAGCGCACCATGCGCACGTGCCACTGCTCACCTTGCACGATGTCTGACACCTCTACTGCTCTGATTTCTAAGGTAAGAGCAGGTGAAAACGCCTCTTACACCAGCGTTATCTTCGCATTGGAATGCCTCAAAAGCAGGCAGCCATCGCTCTTGTTCGACAAAACACCCTTTGATTTGTTTAAGGGCGTTGAAGAGGTAAAACTGTCTGCGTGAACCAATCTCTCTCTGCCGCGAACCCGACCATGACATTCCATCTACAGGCGCCTTACAAACCCACCGGAGACCAGCCACAAGCCATCCAGCAATTAGTAGAGGGCATCCAGCGCGGCGAGCGCGCTCAGGTGCTCTTAGGTGTTACGGGGTCGGGCAAGACGTTCACCATGGCCAACGTCATTGCCCAGGTCAACAAACCGACCTTAGTGCTCACCCACAACAAAACCCTCACAGCCCAACTCTACAGCGAATTTCAGGCCTTTTTCCCTGACAATGCCGTCGAGTATTTCGTCTCTTATTACGACTATTACCAGCCGGAGGCCTACCTGCCTGTAACGGACACTTATATCGAGAAAGAACTCCAAATCAACGAATTGGTGGACAAACTGCGTCTGCGCGCTACCAGCACGCTGCTCTCGGGCCGGCGCGACATCATCATCGTAGCCTCTGTGTCCTGCATTTACGGCATGGGCAACCCAGAGGACTATGCTACGGGCATCATTCGGCTACAACGCGGGATGAAACTATCGAAAACGCAGTTCCTGTACGCCCTGACCGACAGCCTGTACTCACGCACCGAAGGCGACCTGGCGCGCGGAACGTTTCGCGTACGCGGCGATACGGTGGATATCCACCTACCCTACGCAGATTGGGGCTATCGCGTCATCTTTTGGGGCGATGCTGTCGAAAGCATTGAAACCATTGACATACAAAACGGCAAGCGCATTGCTGAAACGGATCAGGCCCTCATCTTCCCGGCCAACTTGTATGTGGCACCTAAAGAGCGTTTAGCAGAAATCATTCGCGCCATTGAAGACGAAATGACGGCACAGGAAAAGTATTTCCTCGCCGAAGGCCGCTACATAGAAGCGCAGCGCATTCGCGAACGCACCATGTTCGACTTAGAAATGATTCGCGAACTGGGCTACTGTAGTGGCATCGAAAACTATTCGCGCTTTTTCGACCGGCGTCCGCCCGGCTCACGTCCGTTCTGCTTGCTCGACTATTTTCCCGACGACTACTTGATGATTGTAGACGAAAGCCACGTAACCATCCCTCAAGTGCGCGGTATGTGGGGCGGCGACCGAGCGCGCAAGCAGATTCTGGTCAACTACGGCTTCCGCCTGCCCTCTGCCATAGATAACCGCCCGCTGAGCTTTGAAGAGTTTGAAAGCCTTATCAACCAGGTCATCTTCGTCAGCGCTACTCCAGGCGACTATGAATTGCAGCAAACCGAGGGTGTGGTGGTTGAGCAATTGATACGCCCCACGGGACTGCTCGACCCACCCATTGAGGTGCGCCCGTCGCTCAACCAGATTGACGACCTGCTGGAAGAAATCCAGCGCCGCGTCGAACGCGGCGAGCGCACGCTGGTAACCACACTCACCAAGCGCATGGCCGAGGAACTCTCTGCCTACCTCACCAAGGTTAACGTCCGCTGTCGCTACATCCACAGCGAGGTGGAAACGCTCGACCGCGTCGAAATCCTGCGCGACTTGCGACTGGGCGAATTCGACGTACTGGTTGGCGTCAACCTCCTGCGCGAAGGCCTCGACTTGCCCGAAGTGTCGTTAGTGGCCATCTTAGATGCCGACAAAGAGGGCTTCCTTCGCAACGTCCGTTCCCTGACCCAAACCGCAGGCCGGGCCGCCCGAAACGCCAACGGCTTAGTCATCTTTTACGCCGACCAGGTTACGGACTCTATGCGCCAGACCATAGAAGAAACCAACCGACGCCGCAGCATCCAGATGGCCTACAACGAAGCCCACGGCATCACACCGCGCACCGTTACTCGCAGCCGCGAAGAAATCCTGTCTCAGCGCAGTATCTTAGACATCCGCGCGACCGAGCAGCCCAACTACTACGTCGAGCCCGAAACCCCCACCCTCGCCGCCGAACCCATTGTGGCTTATGCTACGCGACCGCAATTAGAAAAAATGATTGCCGAAACCGAAGCGCGCATGAAAAAAGCCGCTAAGGAGCTCGACTTCCTCACCGCTGCTCAACTCCGCGACGAAATGCTTGCCTTAAAAAAGCAACTGCGCGAACGCTTCGGCGTCGAATAAACCGCGCAGTACTCCAAACGTATCTTTGCTCACCCAATGGCATTTATGGGAAAAATCACTGGCGGCATTATAGGTATGCTCTTGCTCGACTTAATGGGCATACCCTTTGGTGCTCTCTGGGGGTTCCTATTGGGAAGTATTATTGGCCACCTGTTTATAGATCAGTCTAAAGCGTTCGACGACCAACAGCCCCAATATCGCGCTTCCCAGCGACGGCGTGGCGCCTTCATCTATCACCTGCTCTGCTTGTGTGCGCGCTTAGCCAAAGCCGACGGCCCGGTCAATCGGCTCGAAATACAGTTCATGGAGCAACTTATGCGCCAGCGCCTTAACCTGAGCGACCGCGGACGGCGCGACGCCATCCGCATTTGGAATGAGGCTAAAAGTTCCAACACATCTTTTGGCACGTATGCCCAGGCATTTTACCACGACTTTGCCCAGGAGCGCCACCGCGTCTTAGATATGCTCGACGTGTTATTTGCCTTAGCCGCTGCCGACAGCACACGCCTCCACCCCGCGGAGGAGGAACTCCTCTTGCGCGCCGCAGGGCTGTTTCATATCAGCCGCCTGCAATTCGACCGCATCAAATCGCGCTATTTCACAACGCCTACCCATACCAGCCCAGCATGGTCGGCCCTCGACCCGTACTATGCCCTTTTGGGCGCAACACCCGCCGACTCTGTAGAGACCATCAAAAAAAAGTACCGCGAACAGGCCCTGAAATGGCACCCCGACCGCGTTCAAGCGCGCGGCGGATCGGCAGAATCTATCCGCCACGCTCAAGAGAAATTCCGACAAATCAAAGAAGCCTACGAAAAAGTCATGGAAGCGCGCGGTCAAAAGCGCTGACGAGATTTTGCCATGGAAAAAGCCTCCCAGCGACATTTCGCAGAGAGGCCAAATCCCAAAAACCAATTGTTAATCAGTTTTTTTAGAAGCCGGAGCGGCGCGTTACTGCGCCTGCTGGTAAATGTTCGTGTTCTGAATAGGTACCGTAGGCTTTTTACGCTTGAAGGTGTAAGCAAACGAAAACTCATGCGAGCCGAAGCTGTACTGCTGGAATGGCCCGAAAGAGATATCGTAGGTATAAAACAAGTTGAAGCGGTTATACTGCGTTCCGATGAGGAATGCCATCGAGCCGCGTGAGTTGGGCCGGTAGGTAAGGCCGGCAATGAGTTTGTCGTCCATGAAGCGGCCTTGCAGATTCAGGTCCACCTGGAAGGGCACATCGCGGATGCTGCGGACGGCGATGGAAGGAAGGAGCTTGAAGTTTTGTTCATACAGGTTGAGCACGCCGCCGATTTGCATGATGAAATAGCGCAGACCTGCACCCGTTTCATTCTGCGGTTCGTCAGTCGGAATTTCATCTAAGCGAGCCCGAATAGCACTGGGTAGCACTAAACTGACGAAGAAGGCTTCGTCGTACAGAACGTGAGCGCCAAACGAAGAAGTAAAGAGGCGCTGCCCGTCCACACTGCCGGCGAGCACATCATCGCGCGCATCAACGAGCGGGTTGGTCAGTATTTCGTTGTTCAGGCGGCGGCGTAGGAATTCGGTGGTCAGACCCAGGCCCACTTGCGCACGGTCCAATTTAAATCGGAACGAATAAATGCCTTGTACGCGCGAGACGATCTGGTTGCCGATGTACTCGGTGAAAACGCTGCCTCCTAAGCCCAGTTTATCGCCCACAGGGCCAGTATACAGAAACGTGTAACTGCGCGGCGCACCAGGAAAGCCCGCCCACGAGTGACGCGCGTTGGCCAGAAAAAGGTATTCATTGCCGAAACCCGCAACCCCCGGATTGATAAGGTTCTGGAACACCTGGTATTGCGAGTAAATGGCATGTTCCTGGGCGGAAGCAGCCGTAGCCAGCAGGCCAAACAGCAGGGAGTAAATTGCTTTTTTCATGACAAAACCGATAATGGGAAAAGGTGAAGATTTGGGTGAACGGCTGCCCGATATTCCTCTTCAAAGCAATACCGGGCAACCCGAAAGAAAAAACGACGATTATCGAACCAAGTTAATGGAGCCTTTGAACTGGTGAGGCTCGTTATTGATAAGTACCTTTAATACGTAGTAGTACACCCCTTCAGGCAAAATAGCGCCTTTATCCGTGCGGCCCTCCCAGCGTTTCGTGCTGTTGTCGTAGCCATCTACGCGGTACACTAATTGGCCCCAACGGTTATAGACTTCAAACGTGTTGACCGGATAGTCCTCGATGCAAGTAACCAAGGCATAGTCATTTTGCCCATCGCTACCTGCAGGCGTAATCACCGGCCGCACTAAGAAGCAGCCATCGGGCGGATAGGGTACTCGGATGCGCGCTGTAGCTAAGCAGCCGTTGGCATCTTTCACGACAAACTCGAGGAGCTCACCAGCACAGAGGTCTTCGGCGCGCGCTTCCTTGCCATTTTTACCCGTGGTAATAGACGACCATGTGAACGACAATGGCTGAACGCCTGCTGGCACAAGGGCAATCACCTGCCCATCGCACAGGGAGAAATTGTCAGGAGGCAGCAGTGAGAACTGAAACTCCAACGGCTCCGGTTCCGTCACGGTGAAGGTGAATGTGGTCTCCACCTTATTGGCGTCCACAATGGTTACCTTGTATTGACCACCGCAAAGCTGCGTGGCCGTGGACAAACCGCCAAGAGGCACGTTGACATCTACTTGCCCGGTAGGCCATTGAATGCGGTAAGGCGGTACGCCACCTACGGCCGACACCGCTGCGCGGCCATCGCACAGGCCATCGCAACTAACGCCAAAGCCATTGTAATTGCTCAGAATGGCCGAACTGCCCACTACGGAAGGCGGGAAGGTGAGACTCCCTTGCCACGTGGCTGTACAGCCCAATCCGTCGGTAACTGTAACGTTATACGGCCCGCCGCAAAGCTTGTTGTTCGTCGGTGTATTAACGCCGTTGTTCCAACTAACCGTAAAGTTGCCTACATGGCCCGTTACCAGCACAGAGGCCACACCGTCGCATATCGTAGCGCCGCTGACCTGGAAGCCATTGTAGTTAGACAGGATATTAACGTTGGCTATCGTAACCTGCGACTGCGAAGTAATGGTTACTGCCGGACACTGGCGCGAGACGTTACTCTCGTCTATGACCGTACAGGTGTAAACACCAGGAGGTACTTGTGAAATGTTTTGTGTTGTAGCCGAGAAGCCGCCCGGGCCGCTCCATTGGAATTTATATGTAGGCCCGTCACCCCCCGACACTGAAATCGTGGCAGCGCCGTTGCTGCTATTGACACACGTCGTGGGCGTCACCTGAACAATGTTGCATTCGAAGGGAGCGTAGGTGCGCACCAAAGAGAAGGAATATACATTCGTGCAACCCGAACTCACATTCGTTACTGTAACTACATATGTGCCCGAGTCTAAGGAACCCACGATTGCTGTTGTTGGCCCGTGTGCCCATTTGTAGGTCAGGTTGGCGTTAGCAGGTATGGGCGTCAAGGTGATGGAGCCGTTCTTCGCATCGTCAAACGGCGGGGTGAACGAAGATCCCACAATCGCCGGCTCCAGCTGCGTAATGACGATGTTGTTGATCGTGAAGTTATTGCTGGCACCGTCAGCTAGACTGATCTGATATTGCCCCGAAGGCAAATTGCAGATTTTAAACGTATCCTTATCCGGGAAAATGATTTGATTGAATGCGTTTGGCGGTAACTTGCTCAGCGTGATGGACACCGGCTTCACAGCACCTGGCGGTATGTTTATCGTCATACAGCCGTCGTTGTTGCAGGAGGCCGTGACCGGGCTGACCGTTGCGGCTATCAGGATATTGGTGGTCGGTACGTTGTAAACGAAAGTTGCCGAGCACTGGTTGGCGTCTGTAATGGTCAGCGAATAAGTTCCGAAGGTCAGGCCTGTCAGATTTTGCTGCGTGGACGTAAAGTTGTTCGGCCCACTCCAGTTGAAAGAGAGCGGCGCGGTGCCGCCGCCGACGTTGTTCAGCGTGATAGAACCCGGTGTCAAACCATCCTGAGGAGTGATGTTGGAACTGCCCACAGAAATGGGCTGCGGCACATTCACTGTGATGGCAGGCGCTTGCGAGGTGCAGCCTTTGCTATCGGTAATCGTCGGCACATACGACCCGCCACCAAGGTTGCTTAGCGTTAGGCCCGTTTGATTGCCCGGCCACTGCACCGTGAAAGGTGCGCCATTGCCGCCACTGGGCGCCAGGGTAATCGAGCCATCGCTGCCGCCCGGGCATTTCACATGCTGTACCGTAGGATTGGCTGTAATCGCTGTCGTCGGACCACCTATCACGACAGGGCTGCCGATGGTAGCGGAGCAGTTGCGGTTGTCAGTAACAACGACGGTGTAGGAGCCAGGAGCCAAATTACTCGGATTAAGGCTTGTAGATACGGTTTGCGTACCCAAGCGCCACTGCACACCATAAGGCGAGGTGCCGCCTGTAATCGTCACGGCCGCCGAACCGTCGTTCGAGCCGAAGCAAGTGGCGGGCGTGGGTGTTCCAGAAAGCGAAACTGTTAGCGGCGACTGCGGCTGTGTTACAGTATACTCAAAGTTGCGAGAGCACTGATTGGCATCGCGCACTGTTAGTGTATAGGTACCCGCAACGAGGCCAGAGATATTTTTCGTAGTAGCAGAGAAATTCCCTGGCCCGCTCCAGGAGAAGGTGTGTGCGCCTGTTCCGCCCGTTGGGTTAGGTAGGGCAATAGACCCGTTGTTGCCGCCATGGCAGGCAACCGGATTGATGATCACTAAGGATTGAGCGATTTGGATAGCTGCAGGAGCCGCTACCTGTATTTGCGTAGGCGTGTGAGTACACCCTCGGGAGTCCGTGATGGTTACGTTATAGGTCCCCGCCGACAAGCCAGTGATGCTGGGATTAGGCGTTTGCGTGGTGAACGGCGGCGGCCCAACCCAATTGTACGTGTAGCCCGGCGTACCACCTGAAGTGGACAGGGTGATAGAGCCGTCCTGGCCGCCTGGGCAGGTAACATTCACCACCGAGGCACTGGACGATATCGCTTGCGGCTGGCCTACAGTGGCTGTGCCTGTGGCTGTCAGGCCACTGGCTACGGTCACAGTTATCGTATAGGTGCCTGCGGGTAGGTTTTTAATAAGCGTGTCTGTCGTCGTGCCATTGCCGCCAGGCCCGCTCCAGCTAAAGTTCGTCGCCGGCCCCCCCTGAATGAGCTGAGCAGAAATAGAGCCTGTAGCCGAGCCGTTACAGGCAGCATTTGAGGGATTCAACTTCAATACCGGCGGTATCAGCGCAGTGATGTAAACACTGCCGTTGGTCAAATTAGGCGTTACTTCGCCTTTTTTGTCTTGCGTTACTTCAATGGGAAAACCTGGAAAGCCTACAAAATTGATAGGCGACGTTTTACTTGTATCTCCAATTGCCGTAAAGCATAAAGTGAAGATAATGGTGCTGTCCGGCAGAGTTTTACCCAGAGCCTGTGGGTCAAACCACGTGAAGCGAATCTGCCCGGGCGGGTTGGTATTGAAACTGGCGGCATTCAGGCCCAGCGGGTTGGCGCCGAACTGTATGGGTGTGTTCAGCTGCAGCAGCGAGGGGTCGTAAGAGATGCCCAGCTGTACCGAGGTGATGTCCTTGAAATTCCGCACTCGAATGTCTACGCAGACCGTTCCTCCCTTGACGACGGTATCTTTATCTGCTATAAAACGCACGGCGTTGGGGTCTGCCTGCGGCGCAACAACGAATATAGTATCGCGAACCGCGGTACCAACCTCCCAGATATTCTTACTGTCCTTCGTAATGGCCTCTTCTTGCGTTCCCCCACCGGGTGGGAAACCGACAGCATCTATCGTAATTACGGAAAAGCTGCCCACAGGGCCATCAGCGCGGAAGCACACCTCATAAATTTTAGTGCCATCCGCACGGGTAACGCCCTGCAACGCTTGCTCGAACCAGCTCAAAATCAGGTTGTTAGAGTTTGCCGGAAACACACTGAAAGAACCGGCGTTCAAGTCGGGCAGGTTGTATCCAGTGGTGTTCTGATACTTCAGGACGGTCGTATCCCAGTGCATGACGTAGGACAGCGACACAATGTCTTTAAACCCCCTGACCGTTACCGGCATGCAACCTACCTTGCCCTTTTCGATGAAGGTCTTATTGGCGCGAATCTGGAAGTTGGCGGGTGGCCCTCCTGTCCCTACAACCGTGGAACCGCCGTTGCTAAAGGTAACCTGAATGTTCTGTCCGTTGCGTGTAACCTCAATTCCCGGCGATACATTCGCCAGATTCACCGGCGACGTACCCGCCTGTCGCACGCGGAAGCGCAGCGACAAAATGGTCGTGTTGTTGGCCAGCGTAATCCCTGTTGGGAACTGAGACGAGTTAGGGTACCACGATATCGCAACTTTGCCTGGCTGAGCGTTGTAGTTGGCCGACGTAAAGTCTGGCAACACGGTTGTGGTCATGTTGATGAACTCCAACACCGTATTATTGAAGGTAATTGGGAATTGCAAAGAGGTGATGTTGGTAAAGTTCTGCACCCTCAGCTGAAGTGTGATGGTGTCGCCGAAATTGGCGGTTACCGACGAGGGCGAAAAGCTGGTAATCAGGTTCTGACCTGACACCGTCAGGCTACTGACCAACAGACTTACCGCGAGAAGTGTAGGGAAAATCGGTCTCATCTTTAACAAGGAATAGGGATGATGAAAAAATAAGGAATTCGTCATAGTCGAACCAAAGGCTGAATACTCGATTGGCTTCTCGTACGAAGGAGTAAAAAGTAAAAACCGCGCTGCGGCAGCTGTGAAGCGGCAATTTCTATGCCATGCCGCCCTGCCGGGAGCGCATAGTGCTGTGTTTTAACTATGCGACCAGTGGCATCGCTTAAGACCATGTCCACCTCTTCAGCGCTGCTCAGGTCAAACGTCACAACCGTTCGGTCGGTGAAGGGATTAGGGCTTGTCTGAACCAAAAGACTCGAAGAGCCCTCTGGTAATTCTTCGGTATGGACAGCAAAACCAATCGCCACATAACCATGATGGAGCACACAATCCTCCATTCGAAGTGGGGGCGGTGTAAAAGGGTTGCCAGCCTTCGTTACTTCAAAAGCCGTTGGAGGAATCTCGGTAAAAATCACAGGAGTTCCTTGACCATTCTGTCCCTTTGCACTAAATTTTATCAGGAAAATAGCCGAGCTATCAGGTAACGATACGCCGGCGCGCACGTTCGCCGTGCTCCAGGAAAAACGCAATATGCCCTCGCTGGTCTCATTGGTATTAAAATTATTACTCACCAGGCCGGGTAAATTAAAATTTAATACCGCCAGATAATTGAGCACATCAGGATTCCATTGAAGGACAAACTGCACCCCGGCGATGCTATCAAAGTTGACGACCTTCACCGGCATGTTGACCACGGCGCCAGGGTTCACATTGTTTACTATAGGCAGAATAAACGTAACCTTTTTCTGCGCATGTAGTGTCGGGAAACCCAGCAAAAAAATAAAAGCCCAAACCCAGCGGGAGCTCAAAAACATGGAAGGAAACAACTGGTGTGGATTTGTTTTTAAAAAAGCTAGAGTTGCGATAACGCCTTAGCTTGATGGATTAAAAAAAGAAAACGCAGCCGCTTACGGGAAAACGAACGGATATGTCCGCCCTCCCAAAAAGCGGGCCAAAGTTCTGAAAAATGAGCCAACCGCCCAAATTGGGCTTCAGAAATGCCCAGAATATCGCATAGCAGCGCGAATTCTAAGCAGCCAACAAGACGTGCATCGGCAGTCTTTACACGCTTGCCGTTGCTGCCTCACAACCCTTCAAACAATCGCGGTCGAATCACCTCGCGGTTGTAGCAGTCGTAAAACTCGCGTACTTCGTAGCTCTTGGGCAGCCCTTGCCAGTCCATGTAGAAGCTGTTTCGAGGGAGTGCCGACGTATACCCTTCCGCGAAAATCTCCAGCAGATAAGCGGGCCGTAGCTTATCTTCGTCGTCGAACCAAAACGCAAGGCCATTCTTCCCATTTTCCTCTTGTGGAGCCGTTGACTCCCCTTGCTTCTGGCGCTCTTCCCAGGTGCGGTAACGGAAATAAATAGGTAAGCCAGTACGCCTCTCAATGCCGAAAAGCACCTTATAATGGGTAGTAACGTTCGAGGTGTCCGTTTTTTCCCATTGAGCGCCTACCAGCGTACACCGCGCCTGGCCGATAAGCGTATCGCCCAACGTCCGGTAGGGCGGTATGCCGAAATCCTGCCGCATGCCGTAGTACTTGCGTACGGCCGGCTCGTATAGGAGAAGCGGCACGAAAAAGAAGATATAACCATTGGAAAACTGATACTGGTCGGGGTCCAAACGCTGAAGATCATAGCGCTGGGCTAAGCTATCGCCGTAGAGGACGTACTTGTACCGCCCATCAAACACCACGCGCAGGTATTGCTGACTGGAAGGATACCTCGTCTCTAATTCCGCTTCGTAGCGCAAGCCCGGACGCCCATCAAAGTGCTCAAAGCGCGCAAACGATACCTGGCCGGTATAGAAAGTGGTGTCTTTGCTAAAGCCGTATTTCTCGTAAGCACGAATACGATAGGCCCCGTGCGGCACGCGCTCGGCGCTATCTAAGGCTGCAATCAGTAGAGGGTGCGTCACCTGAGCCTCTGACCTAGCTGCCCATACTATCGCTATCCATAAAGAGCCAAAAAGGTAAAAAAAACAACGTTTCATGGGTTCATTTCGCTGACTTTCTGGCGAAGCCCGGCTAACCAAGCAATTTCCAAGTCCGCCAAAGCTGTAATTTGTTCATCGTTCATATCAGTCTGGTGCAATACAAAGAGCAAAGCGCTCTTTACTTGCTTCGCGCTCCTGCTGGACGCCCAACTGAATACCTTCCTGAAGACCCTGCCGACGTCCGTTCTCCGCGATCTTGTCATAGGTAAAAAGCGCTACCGTGCGCAGTTCCTTCAGGAGAGACTTGACATGTCTTTTCATTTACTCCGCTGCTTTTTTCCGAAGTGCAGTCACGTGGGCAACTTCTAAGCCGACCATCTGTGCAATTTGTTTGTCGCTCATGTCAGTCTGGCGTATCAAAACAAGAGCAAAGCGCTCTTTACTTGCTTCGCGCTCCTGCTGGATGCCCAACTGAATACCTTCCTGAAGACCTTGCTGACGCCCTTCCTGAAGACCTCGCTGGCGCCCTTCCTGAAGACCTTGCTGGCGCCCCTTCTCCACGATCTTATCATAAGTAGAAAGTGCTACCGCGCGCGGTTCCTCGGGGAGAGACTCGATGAGATTTTCCATTTCTCTGACTTCCATATCCAAGCGTTTTTGAACGTACGTAAAGAGCATTTCTAAGAATATCTCGTTAGAGGGCTCTTCGCGTTTGCCGACAGCAAAGATAGCAATATCCACGAAGTTTTGCTTCATTTTTGGAGCATCAAAAGCATACTTAAGCGCCAGCAGCACGCTGCGCAAGACCCCGATGGCTTCATTTGTTTTGATGAAACTATCGGGCAACAAGCTCACGTTTGTAAAAATAAAGTTGACCTGCAGCACATACTTTCGGAAGATGAAGGGGACGTTTCTGAGAAGATCGGAGAGGGAAGGTGTTGACCAAGGCCTGGCGCCGTGGTAGACGACAATGGCCACAATGACGCTGGGAGACTGCCCGTTGGCCACCTCGCGCCTCCAGATGCCGAGAAAGTACTGCAGAAGTTGAACTTCAATGGGTTGTGAAGGCGGGCTGCTCTTGTGCTCAAAGAGGAACGCAACCTTGACCAGGTTATCCGCATTCTTGAGCGGGCACTGCCACACAATATCGGAAAAGGTGGCTTTTAAGTCGCCCTCCACATAAGAGCCGGCCAGTAAGGTGGCCTTATTCAGGTCGAGTTCGGCCAGCTCCTCCGGCGAGAGAACCATGCCGACATGGGCCATAGCGACCTCTTCAAGGGAATACATGCCGCAAAAAAACTCGTTGTGGGAAGGGTCGGTAGGCAGGTCAGAGCCCGGCGGGCGTTTCTTTTTCATGGCATGTAGCAAGTATGTGTATAAAGGAGAAAGGCGAGCGTCGCACATAGGTATTCGGGAACCTGCTCCGCTGACGCCCGAGTTCACTTTCTCAGCACCTGAATGTACTTTTTATCCACCCAGCCCTCAAGGCCCTCCTCGTTGCGCGCATACACGAACTGCATGCCGTTTTGCTGCTTTACACAGTCGCAGATGAGGTGGATTTCTTCGCCGCGCTGAAATTGGCCCAGACTCTCGCTTTCAGGGCTGGGATATTTTCGGACATTGAGCGGATCGCGCCGGGTGCTCACCCTGCCGCGGCCTCTCCGGTATTTCTCACGGCATTGAACCACCGTCTTGGCGTTTTTCACGTAGTCGCGCACGCAACGGTCGCGGTCTTCTGACCACGGGTGGGTGCGCATAACGCTCATGATCCAGCGCTCCACGTCGTTTTCGGGCTTTTCGTCGTCCATTTCACGCAGCACGCGCGTAACGTCGAAGGCGCGTTCAGGATCGTAGCCGGCTGCATGCAGCAGGTACACGGCGGCGATGTCGCATTCCAACTCGTCAGCCTGATTGCAGACCGTAGCGCGCATGTGCATCCACATGACCTCAAAGATGTTCAAAAAGCCGCCTTCTTCTTCCAGCAACTCCGCGTATCGAATAAACTGAGCCAATTCATGCGTGTGGTCGTTTTCGCTATGGCCCAGTTCGTGGCCGACGATGAACGCCAGTTCATCGTCGGTCTGAAGCGTCTCAAGCAAACCAGTGCTGACGTATATGTTGCCCCCGGGCATGGTAAAGGCGAGAAACTCCTCGTCTTCCAGCACATAAACGTTGTGATCAAAGTCCTTTTTGGACAAATAGGGTTTCATGCGCTCTACGATTGCCTCCACGCGGGCATTGTACTCCGCATCGTCCAGAATTTGATGGACAAACTCCCGGTGCATGCGCTCGCCCATGCGTTTTTGCGCCGTAACGCTCAGCGGGCCTACTCGTTGGCGAATGTCGCGCTTTAGTTGATCGCTGCACTCTTCCTCTTCATGGTAGCCGCATCGCAGGCGACGGGCATCTACACGAGTTTTGTATTTGAAGAGGTAAACCGTCTCCTCTCTGGGCAATCTATGACATCCACCCTCGCACCCTGCGAGGAGGGACAGCGTCGGGTAAATAAACAAGCAAAACCGGGTAAGCATAGTGTTTCATCGGGTAGTGTTACTCTTGGAGTCGGCAAAAGGTCAATAGGCGAGCAAACGCCCTATGGCTTCGGCGACTTTTTCGATGGACGGGATCATCTCGCGCTCTAAGGTTTCATTAAGCGGTACGGCGGGCACGTTTGCGGCGCCGAGCGTGCGCACGGGAGCGTCTAAATGCTCAAAGCAGTTTTCGGAAATGCGCGCAGCGAGACTTTGTGCAAAAGTATTATGTACGGGCTCTTCCGTCAAAACTAAAATTTTACCGTGACGGCGCGCCAGTTCATACATCGCTTCTTCGTCCAATGGGAAGAGGGTGCGTAAGTCCAGCACTTCTACGCGCCCCGGATACTGGCGCGCTGCATTAAGCGCCCAATGGACGCCCATGCCGTAGCAGACGACGCCCAGCGTTTCGCCGCGGCGCGTGGCTTCAGGGTCGGCCACTAAGGCCAGGCGCGCTTTCCCAAACGGCACAATATAGTTCTCGTCAGGCTCCACCGTTCGGGCGGCTTCGGTACCGCGTACCTTGCTCCAGTACAGGCCTTTGTGCTCGAAGATGACCACCGGATTAGGGTCGTAGTAGGCGGCTTTGAGCAAGCCTTTCAGGTCGGCCCCGGTACTGGGGTAGGCGATTTTGACGCCGCGGATATTGACCACGACGCTCTCGACGCTGCTGCTATGGTAAGGGCCACCGCTGCCGTAGGCGCCGATGGGCACGCGGATAATGCAACTGGCGGGCCACTTGCCGTTGCTCAGGTAACAGGAGCGGCTCACCTCAGTAAACAACTGGTTCAGACCAGGCCAGATGTAATCGGCGAACTGCACCTCGACGATAGGGCGTAAGCCTACGGCGCTCATGCCCACGGTGCTGCCAATAATAAAGGCTTCCTGAATGGGCGTGTTGAACACGCGGTGGTCGCCAAATTTTTCGGCCAACATGGCCGCTTCTCGGAAGACGCCGCCCAGCCGCCGCCCGACGTCCTGGCCATAGAGCAGGCATTCGGGATGAGCGCGCATGAGCTCCTCGATGGCATACAGGGCACAATCCACCATAACTTTGGGTTCGCGTCCTTCAGGCTCGCGCACGCCGCGCTCCTCAGCAATGGGCGTAGGGGCAAAGTCGTGTGTGTAGAGGTCTTCAGGGCGCGGGTCGGGAGCATTTTTGCTGCGCTCAAAGTCTTCAGCGACGGTTTGAATGGCTTCCTGTTCGATGCGTTGCAGTTGTTCTTCCGAAAAGCCGCGCTCCAGCAGCGTCCGGCGCAGGATGGGGTATGGGTCGCGCTGCTGGTGCTCGTCCAAGTCGTCGCGATACCACTCCTTGCGCACGCCGGAAGTGTGGTGGTTGAGCAGCGGTACGCGCGCATGCAGGAGAAAAGGACGGCGCTCGGTGCGGATTTTCTGCAAGATGTCGCGCACGGTTGTCCAACATTGAACAAAGTCGTTGCCTTCGATGCTGACGGCTTCTAACCCTGGGAAGCCCTTGGCGTATTCGGCGGCGGTGGCCACGCGCGTTTCGGCAGCGTTGGCCGAGATGTCCCAACCGTTGTCCTGCACCAGGTAGAGAATGGGCAGTTTTTTCAAGACCGCCATCTGGAAGGCTTCGCTGACTTCGCCCTCGGTGACAGAGGCGTCCCCTAAAGAGCAAACGACAACGGGTTTGACGGCGTCGGCAGGGGGCGCCAGTTCGGGCATTTGCTCGCGATACCAGAAGCCCATTGCTGCGCCCGTAGCGGGTATGGCCTGCATGCCCGTAGCGCTGCTCTGATGCGGAATTTTGGGCTTATCCGGGTCGCGCAGGCTGGGGTGACAGTAGTACGAGCGGCCGCCGGAGAAAGGGTCGTCGCGCTTGGCCATGAGTTGCAGCATGCAGTCGTAGGGTCGCATACCAATGCCCAGCAAAATGCTGTCGTCGCGGTAGTACGGGTACACGTAGTCCTGCGGCAGCAACTGCATGGCCACGGCCAATTGAATGGCTTCGTGCCCGCGCGAGGTGGCATGGACGTATTTGGAAACAAACTTAAAGTTGGCTTCGTAGATATCGGTCATCGCTTTGGCCGTGACCATCAGGCGGAAGGCGCGCTCCAGGACGTTAGCCGGCACATCGGCATGGTTGGCAGCCTTAACTCGAGGTCGGCGGGCGGTCTGTAAGCGGGCAGTAGTGCGTGTTGTGCTCAAGGCAGTGCAGTTGTATGGGTTAAAAAAGCGTGGAGTAAGGTCTCGTGTTTGCAGCAATGCGGCTACATTTGCCAGAAAAGACGCGGATTGTATGCGATATGTTCACGTTCTGCTGCTGTGGATGCTATTGCCAGCCGCTTGCGCCCAAGGGCAAAGTTACACACGCTGGGTGGTCGGCGATACGGCCGACGTCTCGCCGAGCGGCTACGTGGGCGGCTTAGTGCTGGCCGGCGGCGGCACCGACAACGACGACGCTATGCGCTGGATGCTCCAACGCGCCGGCGGCGGCGACGTGCTCGTGCTGCGCGCCTCCGGCTCGAATGGATACAACAGCTATTTCTTCTCCCAGCTCGGCGTGACGGTAAATTCGGTGGAAACCATCCGCTTCAACAACGCCCAGGCCGCTTACGACCCCTACGTCCTTCGGCAAATCCGCAACGCGGAATTAGTCTTCATCGCCGGCGGCGATCAGTACGTGTATTACCAATACTGGAAAGACACACCCGTAGAAGAAGCGCTAAACTACCTACTTTTGGAGAAAAAAATCACCCTTGCCGGCACGAGCGCCGGAATGGCCATCCTGGGTCAGGCCTATTACGCGCCTTCGGGCAGCCCGCTTACCTCAGCCCAGGCCTTGGCCAATCCCTTTCATGCCAACTTCGATGTGCTGGGATGGAATGATTTTTTAAAAACACCTTTTTTAGCCAACACCATCACCGACACGCACTACGACCAACGCGAACGCTCAGGGCGGCACTTTGCCTTCTTAGCGCGCCTGACCCATGCCCACGGCGAACGCTTCTACGGCATCGCCTGCAACGAGTACGTCGCCGTCTGCATAGACACAACTGGCCGGGCTATCGTCTTCGGCGACCACCCTAATTACAGCGACTACGCCTACTTCCTGAAAACCAACTGCCAGCAGCCCCGCGAACCAGAGGTCATTCAGCCCAACACGCCGCTCACATGGAATCGCCAGCAGGCTGCTGTCGTCGTCTATGCTGTGCCGGGCACGAAGACTGGAGCCAACACATTCAACCTGAAGACTTGGGAAAGCGGCACGGGCGGCCAATGGCAGCACTGGCACGCCGCGCAGGGTGTAATGGCGCAAAAAGCCGCACCCAATGGCGCTTGCAACCCGACTTCTTCCGAACGCGAGGTCTCGACAATGCCTATGCGCCTGCACCTGTATCCCAATCCGGCGCGCGAGCAACTGCTCATTGAGGTAGAAGGCGCTGACGGAAAACCGATATCACTTCAGCTGCTCGATGCGCTGGGTCGCGTCGTCTGGCAGTATCGCGGCGAGGAGGCCGACCACGTCCTTTCCGTTGGCCATTTGCCGGCGGGACCCTATGTGCTGGCCGCGCAAAGCTCCTATGGCGCGTCTTGGGGTCAAGTGCTGTTGCGGTGAGATTTTCATGCAACACGAAGAGCGCACAGAGATGCGAAGGGCTTTTTTGCCGTTTTTTTTCTTTCAATACTTCGTAAAGAAATTGGCCTATCTGATTTGAAAATGTTGAGATAAAAAAAAGGGCAAAAGTTTAGGTTTGTGGTGTAAAACATCAACCCAACAACTTCTGCCCATGAACGTCGAAACGCTCACAAATGCAATATT
>JANWVR010000138.1 GCA_025056735.1 Saprospiraceae bacterium | reverse complement strand
GTCAGGCGCTGCATGGCCAGCAAAGCGGCACGGGCTGGGCAGCGCCATGGGATGTGCAGGGCTTCAACACAACGTTACCCGGCTATCAGACGGGCAGTAGCTCGCTCACATATGGAGCCTTGCGTACCAGCGGTGGGCAGGCCCAAGGCGGACGCGAATACCTGACCGCAGGGCGCCAGCTTGATACCGACCCGGATGGCCCATTTGCCGACTACATTATGCCCAACAGCGAGGCCATCGGCAGCAAGAAAGGGGGGACTTTGTGGATGAGCGCCTTGCTGCGTAAAGCTCAAAACAACAATCAATCCGTCTTTGCGGGCATCCACAGCGAAGCGCTGGCCTGGTGCAACGACTGTACCCAGCGCCGCGTCGAGTTTGGCTATTTCGAGGGCCACAGCGACGTGGGCGGCCAACGCCGCTGGACGCTCCGCATTGGCAACAGCTATTACACCACCCCCGTACCCGTAACTATCGGTGCAGCAGCCTTTTTTGTATTGAAATTGACTTTCTTAGACCAGCACACAGCGGTCGAACTCTTCGTTAATCCTCCAACACTGGGTGCTGCAGGCCCACCGCCAACACCCACGGTTGCCCAAAATACGCCTGACCCATTCCTCTTTCGTAGCGTCCACCTTTACCTGGGCAACAGCCCCAACAACGGCGCTGCCGATGAAATCCGGCTGGCCAAATCCTACTCCTGTGTGGCCCCCGACAACACTGTAACGCTCGACCTGCCGCCCGTAGCGGTGATCACCGCTTCTCCTACCGACGGCATTGCGCCACTGACAGTAACCCTCTCTGCGGCAAGCAGCTACGACCCCGAAGGGCTGCCCCTTGCCAGCTACCGGTGGGACTTTGGCGATGGCTCGCCCTCTGTGTCAGGCATAACTCACGTACATACTTACACTGCTTTAGGGCAATTGCCCGTGCGGCTCACCGTGCGCGACGCTGTCGGCCAGCAACATACGGTGAGCCGCCTCATCACCATACGCCGACCGGACGGCACCTTTCCCTGTCAGAGCAGCTTCACGCTCGTGCAGCCTGCCAATTGCTCGGGCTCCGGTGGCATCCTCCGTGTTCACCACGGCACGGCGGCCTATACGCTTCGCAACGCCAGCGGCACTGTGCTCACTCCCCTGAACATCAACGAATTTCACAACCTCACTGCCGGCGCCTATACGTACGAGGCCAGCAGCCCCAGCGGCTGTGCAGATCGCTACACTCTGTATGTGCCCGTAGATAGCACTACCTGCCCCGGCTGGCGACCCGCCTGCCGCATGGCCATCGGCACCAATATGAGCGGCTTTGCTGACTGGGTGCCTGAACGCCCGCTGCGCAATCGCATGAAACATGTGCGACCAGACATTGTGGCCTACAATGATGCCTGTTATTGCTGGAGCAATGGCAACGAAAACCTCATCGCACGAACTCCCGATGGCTACCCCACCCATATTCCCCAAATCGCCAACGGCGTGCCTAACAAAGTGCGCTACGTCGTCTCTACCGAAGGCGCCAACCTCCCCCCCGGCCCATACGTCCTGCTCTACGACGGACAGGGAACCCTTACTGTTACCGGCAACGCCACTGCTGTCAGCAGTACGCCGGGGCGCCTGCAGTTCAACGTAACCGGCACCGACATCGTCATCCTCAACATCGAAGCCTCGCAAGCCGGTAACCCGCTGCGAAATTTCCGCCTCCTGAGGCTCCAAGACGAGTCAATCAATTTGGAAGAAAATCCGTTCTATGAGGGATTTTTAGAAAAAATTGCACCTTTCCAGGTACTGCGTTTCATGGACTGGGGCGCTACCAACAATAACCCTGTGCGCCAGTGGCAAGAGCGCACCCCGCTCACGTATTTCACCTACGCCACACCCCAAGGCGTACCTTATGAGATCATGATTGACCTGGCCAACCGAATGAAAAAGGACGTCTGGATCTGCGTGCCTCATGCTGCTGACGACGACTACATAATGCGCATGGCCACTCTCTTTCGCAACTATTTGGACTCGTCCCTTAGCGTGTACCTGGAGTACAGCAACGAGGTGTGGAACTGGATTTTCGCCCAGGCCCACTACAACGAACAAACTCGCCCGGCCAACCTCAACTACGGGCGAGCCATTGCCGAAAAAGCCGGGCGTGTCTTCCGCATCTGGCATCAGGTGTTCGGCCCCCAAAAAAACCGCGTCAAACGTGTGCTGGGTCTTCAGGCCGGCTTCAATTACCTCAATGAGGAAATCCTGGCACAACTGCCTCAATCAGAGTGGGACTATGGCTCGCCTACTAGCTACATCGGGCTGGATCACACCGGTAACGGCAAGCCCGTCCTGCACGCCGGTAGCACCGTAGACAACATCCTCACCAATGCACGCAATCACTGGGCCGAGTTTCGACCCGCCGTGCGGCAGGATTATTTCAACGTGCAACTCTACGGCAAAGAGGTCATCAATTACGAAGGCGGCCAGCACTTTGTAGGCAACGTCTTTGGCATCCCTTATCCCTATCAGCAGGCCATGTGGGATGCTCAATACAGCCCAGGCATCTATGCCTTGTACAACGACATGCTCGACACTATTCGGGCCTGGGGGAGCCGCCTGTTTGGCAATTTTAGCTTAGCCTCCCCTCAGGAAAGTGTCTATGGCTCCTGGGGCGTGCTCAATGATATTGATATAAAGCCGCCTTACCTGCAGACGGCACCTAAATATCAAGCGCTTCTGGACAATTTGTGCACCGATACGACGACGCGCACCTCTGCGCCAACGCGGCAGGTGAGCCCACTACTTGTCTTCCCCAACCCAACCGACGGCGTATTCAACGTTCAGCTTGTGCTCGACCATGCAGAACATACGCGCCTAATGGTGTATGATGCGCTCGGGCGCTTGGTATGGGAAAGCGAACGCACCCTCACTGCGGGCGAATACCGCTGGTCAGTCGCCCTGGCTGCGCTTCCGCCAGGGCTGTATCGCGTCGTCATGCTCGCCGAACACAGTGGCTTGCGCTCAGCGTATGTGCAGATAAAGTAAATTCCACTTAGCGCAGTTTCAGAAAGCGCAAATCTTCTTAATACGCCCGGTTCTAAAGCGCTCTCTTGTGCCGGGTGTTGGAACATACTCGCTCTGCTCTATCACCCGGCCCTCCCCGTGTTGACGAAAACCTTTACGCTGGAGCATTACCGCTCGTGGCCTCGTTGAAAAATACCCAAACAGCGCGGTCTTGCCCTACTTGTTGCCTGCACAGAGGCCTCTACCTTTGCCGCCGCTATGGAAAAAGTGAAATGCTTGATTATTGGCTCCGGCCCTGCCGGCTATACGGCCGCCATCTACGCGGCACGGGCGGGCCTCAACCCCGTGATGTACACTGGCCCCCAACCGGGCGGCCAGCTCATGATCACCACAGAAGTGGAAAATTACCCGGGCTATCCTGACGGGCGCACCGGTCCGGAAATGATGGACGACTTCCGCCGACAGGCCGAGCGCTTTGGCACCGATATCCGCCAGGAAATGATCGTGCGCGTGGACTTTTCCGACCCAACGATGCACAAGGTATGGTCGGAGAGCGGCCATGAAATTCACTCGCCTACGGTCATTATCGCTACTGGCGCTAGCGCCAAGTGGTTGGGCATTCCCGGCGAGGAGCGCCTGCAAAATGCCGGTGTGTCGGCTTGTGCTGTCTGCGATGGCTTCTTCTTCCGCAACCAGGAGGTAGCTGTCGTCGGCGGCGGTGATACGGCAGCCGAGGAGAGTACCTATCTGGCCAAAATCTGCACAAGGGTGCACCTGTTGGTGCGCCGCGACGAAATGCGCGCCTCCAAGATTATGCAGCAGCGCGTGCTCAATACGCCCAACATCCAGGTGCACTGGAACACCGAAGCCGAGGAAATCCTGGGCGACCAGGTGGTTGAAGGCGTCCGAATCGTCAACAATAAAACCGGTGAGCGCTCGGTATTACCCGTAACCGGCTTCTTCGTTGCCATTGGCCACCAACCCAACACGGGTATCTTCCGCGATTGGCTCGACTTAGACGAGAGCGGCTACATCCTCACTACGCCTGGCCGCACGACGACTAAAATACCCGGCGTTTTTGCCTGCGGCGACGCCCAGGACAAAATCTATCGCCAGGCCGTAACGGCAGCCGGCACGGGCTGTATGGCCGCGCTGGACGCCGAGCGCTATTTGGTGCAGCAGGGTTATTAGTGCCAGAATTTAGGTGTTGGGCCGTCTGCGCCTCGTGATTTTTCATGAAAAAGGCGCGACGCTGAGGAAGACGTGCCTATGGCCGAACGCGCTGTTGCGGCAGCATTTCCAGCGTCATTTCCCACAGGTCTTCATAAGGAATGACCTCGATTTCGTGCGGCTGGTTGGCCAGTTCAACGGGCATTTGGCCAAGCATGTCGTGATAGCGCTGGGCTTTGCGCGCCGCAGCTTCACGATGGAAGGCTGCCTGCGGAATTTGTAGCAGCATTTTCAAAAAGCAATTGCTGCGGAAGAGTTCGTTTTTGCGCACGTATCGGTCGGCATATTTGCTCAATGCCTCAACGCGCTCAATGGCGGCATCGTAGCGCTTTTGTTGAATATCGAAGAGCAGCCGGGCAATGAGCGCCGGGATGTTCATCCCGCGCCGGTCTTTGGAGAAGGTAGGTATTTCGTTGAGGAACTTGCCGATGCGGAAGTTCGGGTCAGGTGTTCGGTCGGCGCGTCGAGTGCGCGCCAGCAGCTGGGCATAAGCCTCGTAAATTTTCCAGGTTTCGCAGATGTACGGCGGTTGTTTGGCAAAGTCGGCCTCGCGCAGGACGCGCATGCAGGTATCGAAGGCGTCGTCGTAGTGTTGCGTATGCGTGGCCAACAGGAAGTAAAGTTCCTGCACTTTGTACCAGTTGAGCGTGCCGGGCGGGTAGAGGTGGCCGTGTTGGCGTAGGATGGCTTGTCCGCGTCCAAAATCGCGCATCTGGACGCAGCAGACCACAAGCTGGTAGTAGAAAATCTGCAGCGGCAGCGGGCTGCGATAGGGCTTGCTCTGGAAGAAAGCCAGCGCATCTTCACACAGGTCAGCCACTGCGCGGTAATCGTGTCGGCTGCTGTAAGCGAGCATTTGCAGCAGCCGTCCGTTGAGGTGCAAGCGAAAAGAGGCATGCGCTTTCAGGTGCGGCTCGACTCGCCGGAAGTAGGCTTCGGCGGTGCGCGCCATGTCCTGTTGCGGAGCGCGCGTGTTGGCCATCGTGCTTAAAAGTTCCGTGTATAGTTCTTCAGCTTCATTTTCGAGCGCCCATAGAGCCTGGTATTGGCGATACAGCTGGCGATAATAGCGGTATTTCTCCGCATCGCCCTGGATCATGCCGTAGTGGTGGCGCAAATGGAAAGCAGCGCTCATGGCCAGCTCGGTGAACTCGAAATGCTCAGCATGGCGTAGCATCCGTTCCAGTTGCTCAATGGCCACACTCGACACCTTTTTATTCAGGAGCACTAAAGCGGTGGCCCAGCGCCGCTGGCATTCGTAGTGGGCCTGCTGCCGGTCGCTGAACGCTGCTTCATCGGGTTCCAGCAAGAAAATGGCGCTCAGCAAGCGCTCTTTGGTTTTGCTTTTCAGGCTGCGCAGCCGCCCGATAGCATCGGTGCTGCCATACAGATGTCCGGCAGCTTCGGCTTCCGTCAGTTCAGCGTTGGCCTGAACAAACGAGAAGAGACGGGCCATTTTTGTGCCAGGAGGCAGCAGGGTGTCCCAAGCCGGGCTGGAGCGCAGCCGAGACCATGGAAGGCGGTGGACGAGTTCGACTAAATCACGCATAACGACGGACTTGGATTAGGTGAAGTACAGTTCAAAAAGCCATCTCGGAAAGACTTAGATGAACAGCGCTTCACCCCAACAGCCGCCGATGCTTAGAAAGGGACTCGATAGGGTAAAGTAACCAACAACACTCCTTAAGGGTAAACCGACTTTTCATAAGCGACGACAGTGAATATGGATGAAGAAAGATAATAGCGACTCGCTCCTCTTTGCTCAGGCGGCTTTTATCAATCAAAAAACCGCCCATCAGCAATCGGTCGAAGTGAAATTGGAAAGGGAGAAGAGGCGGAAAGTACTTTTGCCCTTCGTGCAGCGGAATGCTGCAGAAATGCCTTTGTTCAGGATAGAAGGCTCTGAATGTCAGCGGATTAAAGGCGTTTTCTTAACAGTAAATCCACGTTTTCAATAGCTAATGTATGGCGTTTTTGCATTACGCAATCTTTAACTTCGCTGTACGGAAAAAAACTCCTCACGCAGGCGAGGGGGCCGCCCTACATTTGCCGGCGAAGCAAAACGCCCGTATTTGCATTGTTATGAGGCTCATTCTACTGACTTTGTGCGCCTTTTGGGCGGCAGTGTGCCTGCCGGCGCAGACCACAAGCCCGCGCATCACCGGCAACGTGCAATCGAATGCCAATTTTTTCATCGCCGACCCGAAGATTGGCGCCACGGGCACGCCGCAGTACGACAACCAGAAGTTTGGCGCCGAAAGCTGGTTGGCGCTCAACTACTCCAACTGGGGCTTCGACATGGGCCTGCGGTTCGACCTGTTCAACAACTCCAACCTCCTCAACCCTACGGGCTCGTTCACGGGGGAGGGCATCGGGCGTTGGTACGTGCACAAGGAAATCTATGGCTTCGATATTTCAGCCGGCTACCTGTACGACCAGATCGGCTCGGGCATCCTCTTTCGCGCCTACGAGGAGCGCGCTCTTATGATTGACAACGCCCTCTACGGCGTAAAAGCTGGCTATCGCTTCAACGAAAACTGGAAAATCAAAGCCTTTACCGGCCGGCAAAAACGCCAGTTCAACACCTATGGGGCCGTCATCCGCGGCGGGGCCTTAGAGGGTTTCATTCGCCCCGACTCGACCAAAAACTTTTCCTTGGCGCCCGGCATCGGCGCCGTGGCGCGCACCGCCGACCGCGAGACGATCAACCGCGTCGTCAGCGAAATGCGCCGATACCAGCGGCGCGACAGCATCAAGTACAACACGTACGCCTTCTCGCTTTACAACACCCTGACTGCGGGCAATTTTACCTGGTTCATCGAAGGCGCTTACAAAACGCGCGACGTGATTTTCAACGAGTTCCGCCGCTTAGTTACCTACGACACCACTCCTGGCGGCATTCGGGCCGATACCATCACGGGCATCCTCGTCAACACCGACGGCTACATGGCCTACACCAGCTTAGCCTATGCCACCGAAGGCCTGGGCATTACGCTGGAGGCCAAATACACCAAAGATTTCCGTTTCCGCACCGACCCGTTCCAGATAGGCGTTCAAGGCCAGATCAACTACCTGCCCCCGCTGGCTCGTCAAAACACCTTCCGACTGCCCGCCCGATTCGCCCCTAACACCCAGGAACTGGGCGAGAAAGGCTATCAACTCGACATTCGATACAGCCTGAACAAAAACGCTACCATTGGCCTCAACGTTTCGGACATCTATCTGCTCGACGGGCGCAGCCTGTACCGCGAAATCGTGCCCGAATTTGCGTATAAAAAAGGCCGAAAATGGCAACTGCTCGTCGGCTTGCAGTTCCTCAAATACGACATCAGCACCTATCAATTCAAGGACGATGTACCTGACGAAAACGACATCGTGCCCTGGGTGCGCAACGGATGGCAGGGCTATGTGGACGCCTTCACGCCCTACCTCGAGTGGCTCTACCGCTTCACGCCGCGCCGCTCGCTGCGCGTAGAAGCACAATACCTGCTGACCGACGACGAATTCGGCTCCTGGTCCTTTTTATTGGCCGAATTGGGCCTGGCCCCGCATTGGCTTATCTTTGTGTCTGACATGTACAAGGTACCACATGCCAACGCCGAACAGTACGACGCGGAAAAAACGAAATACGACGGCCTTCACTACCCCAGCATCGGCGTAGTTTACACGCATCGAGCCAACCGTTTTTCGTTGGCGTATGTCAAACAAGTGGAGGGCATCAACTGCGCCGGCGGTATCTGCCGCTACGAACCGACGTTCCACGGCGTGCG
>JANWVR010000129.1 GCA_025056735.1 Saprospiraceae bacterium | reverse complement strand
TACGAGGCCGACTTTAAGACCGTGTGTCGCGTCCTGTTGGAGACATACTTGAGCGAAAGCGGTGTTTCTGAGGCGAGTCGTGCCGTCCTCCAAAGCATCGCACACCAATGCCGCTACGAAGGCGGCTATGCTGTGCTGCAGGCCCGCGCCAGCCTCGGCGACGGATGGGACTGGTCGGCTTACGACAACTGCCCAGACGCGCCGGAAGAGCGCAGCACAAACACGGCGCCGACTGCTGTGCTGAACCTGTACCCAAACCCGGCGAAAGACGCCGCTTTGCTAGACCTGGGGTATGCAGTTGAAACGGGACGCGCCACCTTGCGCGACATGAGCGGTCGTACCCTGAAAGAATGGAACCTGGCCGGAAACCGGCAGGTATGGCTGCGTTGGGGCAGGGAACTCCCTGCCGGGTTGTACCTCGTGGAAGTGGTCGCCGATCAGGCGGCGCCACAGGTGCTGAAACTGGCCATTAAACAGCACTGATTGTCTCACCCATGCCGCTCCTTGCCGTTACCGCGGCAGGGAGCGGCTTTTTGTCAGATATCATGAAACAGTATCGTCTTTGTATCTTGCTTGCATGGCTTGCGCCGGTTGCTTTGTTTGCTCAGAAGCATGACTATAATTGGGTTGCGGGCTTTGAATTTAATGAGCCTGACCCCTTTGGCAATATGCGCATAGATTTTCATTACAACCCGCCTAGAGTGTTCAAAGAGAATTTGAAGATGAATTTTTTGTTAGCTCCAGGAGCTGCATCTGACTCGTTGGGCAATTTACTGTTTTACACGAATGGAATTCGAATATTTAACCATGCTCGCAAACTTATGGAAGGTGGAGATACAATAAACCCTGGCCAGATTTGGATAAATATGCAAGAAAGTGGATATCCCAGTACCATTATCGTAGCGTTACCTCTACCTGGCCATGAGCATATCTATTATCTGTTCCATACAGGCATGGAAAACGGAGTGGGTTACACGTATGCTAGGTATCTATACTACACTGTTATAGACATGAAGGCCAATAATGGTTTGGGTAGGGTCGTGGCCAAAAATCAGATACTCATGGAAGGAGATTTGGTGTGGCCTGCCTTTGTGAAGCACGGCAACGGACGCGACTGGTGGATCATGGGCATCCAACGGGCAGATACGAAACACCACCTGTACCTACTGTCGCCGAAGGGCCTCTCTGGACCATATGTTCAGGACATTGGCCCGCCCTTCGAAGCAGTAGAGTACGCTGGTGAAAGCATCTTTTCTGAAAACGGGACGATGTACCTTCGGCACGACGGCAGAATGGGACTGCGTCTGTACGATTTCGATCGCTGTTCCGGGCGGCTGAGCAACCTGCGCATTCTCCCTTACGAGCCGGGCGCTTTGAATTCGTTTTATGCCGCCTTCTCGCCCAACGACCGTTTTCTCTACCTCAGCCGTCCAGGCTGGGTAAAGTCGCTGGACGTGCAGGCATACGACCTGTACGGCTCTTACGACACGATGGCTACGTGGGAACTGAATTACTATCCTCACTATCCCTGGGCGACAGGCTTCGGCTTCAACCAACTCGGGCCGGACGGCAAGATTTATTGGGGCAACTGGACAGCTACCTGGGCGCTAAACGTCATGCACCAGCCCGATCTTCCGGGCGATGCTGCTGACTGCGAAGAGGCGGGCTTTTTACTCCCTCGTTGGAATTACGTAGGCGTCTGCCAGTTTCCCAACTACCGTCTTGGTGAGTGGGACGGTTCTCCATGCGACACACTCAACGGCCAGCGGCCGGGCGATGGCTTTACGCACCTGCCCTACGAGCCGCCGCGCTATCGGCGCGATACGACGGGCTATGTGGTGCTGCCACCCATACCCGGCGCGCGCTGCGAGGACTGTACCGAACGCGAATTGGAACTGCTCAACAATCCCATGGCCGCTGTGTATGCCCGCCTGCAGCTGCAGCAGACCGGACAACTGCCGCCCGAGTGGCCCAAAGAAAAGGCCGAGCGCTGTGGGCTGTTCATCACCCTGCCGCCTCGGCCCGAGGCGGTGCAAACGGAAGAAAAATGAGAAAAATAACCTGCTGTTTGCCGCTTTGGGCAGCGCTGTTGGCGGCCCTGCCCGCCCTTTCACAGCCGCATTACCCCGACGAATGGTGGCCCATAGGCGTCAATGAATATCCGGGCGTCTCCGGCTACGGCAACGCCTGGATACGCTTTCGCAACGGCGTGCCGTCGGTACAGCTCGCCCAGTTGAACATGAACTTTGAAGCCGCTGTGGCCGTCGGGGCCGACACGCTGGGCAACGTGCTGTTCTACTCCAACGGCTGCGAGATTCGCGGCGCCGACGGGCAGTTGCTCGAAAACGGCGCGGGCCTCAACCCGGGCCCGCTGCACGACTGGACGTGCGGGAAGGTGGGCTACACGGCGCCGCGCAGCATGACGGCCCTGCCCATGCCCGGCCATCCGTCTCGCTGGGCGCTTCTGCATCTGGGCGGCGATTACCATCCGTCGCGCAAAATGGTGTACGGCCCGCTCTACCTGACGGAAATTGACATGGCTGCCCACGGCGGGCGAGGCGCTGTTACGTCCAAAAACGCCGTCGTTGCCCAGGGCGATCTGGAGCCTTTCGCCATCGTGCGCCACGGCAACGGGCGCGACTGGTGGGTGGTGCTGCCCGAATACGGCACGAACCGGTATCGCATCTGGCTCTTATCGCCGCAAGGGCTCGCGCTTCATGCCGTGCAAAGCATAGGCCCGCCTATCGGTTGCCGGCGAACGGGTTCTTCGGTGTTCTCGCCCGACGGCGCGAAATACGCCCGCACCAACAGCTGTCTGGCCGTGGTGCTGGACTTTGACCGCTGCGCCGGCGTGTTCAGCCGCCCCATACCGCTGCCGCGCGACAAAGGCCTGCTGGGCGGCGGCGGGCTGGCCTTCTCGCCCGACAACCGATGGCTCTACGCCACCACCGACCTGTGCGTTTTTCGAGCTGACCTCACTGAAAGCCAGCCCTACTTAGACTCGCTCTACCGGTGGCCCTATTTGTACGTAGGCGAGCCACAAGTATCGCAATACGTCTATGGCACAAGCCTAACGTACATGCAACTGGCGCCCGATGGACGCCTGTATATGGCCGCCCGACACCGCGAGCGCTACTACCCGCGCTTCATCATACAGGGCGATAACTATGCCTTTGAGCCAAAGGGGTTCAAACTGCCCGTGCCGACCGTCCGTACGTTGCCGCACTTTCCCAACTTCCGGCTGCGCACCCTGACGGGCAGCCCCTGCGACACTTTGGGCATCGTCAGCGCGCCGGAGGCCTCGCCGCCAGACCACCTCGCCGTGCGCTTTAACCCAAATCCTTTTCGCGAACGGCTAGTGGCCAACGCTACCGAAAGCGGTACTCTGTGGCTTTTCAGCATCGAAGGCAGGTTGATCCTAAGCCTGCCCCTGCAGATTGGTGAGAATCCCATAGAGACCGCCGGCCTCGAAGCGGGCGTTTACTTCTGGCAGGTGCTGACAACCGCTGGAAACATGCAGACTGGCAGGTTGGTCAAAGCGCCGTCGAGGTAGCATCTGTTGAAAGCAGGCGCCAGCGCGCTCAGCGGGCCTCGGCATTGTCCGAAGTGAGCATGCTATCGGGTATTTCCATGAACCAGCGCAATGGCGCTTGCTTCTCTTTTGTCTAAATGTAACTCCAGCAGCCGTTGCTTATCTGGGTCATTTACTTCTTGCCTGGATGGAGTGTCTCGTCAGTCTGCAACCTGCCGGCCGAGGCCCTTTCTACCAGACGCTTCATTTCTTTGGACAAACCTTTCCGCCCGACATCGAGCACTCATCCGTGATGGGATGTTTGTCAGGATGTTAGATGAAATAGAAGGGGGAATCTGCCCGTTCCACCCGATGAATCGGGCGGTTACAGGATGTTTGATGGGCCTGCCTCAACCAAACGACAATCCCCGAGGCGAACGGCATTCCACCTCGCCTGCGTAAGGTCTGTTATCAAACTTCCGCATGACTGGCCGAACTGCCCATGCGACACGCTGGGCATCAACGGCGGGCCGTGGTGGACGAGCGCGTCGAACTGCCCGTGGGCGTGCACTACGCACAGGCTATTGGCGAGCGCGAGGTATATCGAAGTCAGCGGATCGCTGTGGCGCGTTGAGGCGCTGTGCTTTTGGGAGCGCTCGCCTCGGATGCCCTCATCTTTTGGGCTTTGTTCTGGAGTAGCGTGGTGGCTTTGTAGGGCGGAAATTTCCGGCGAGGCAGCATCTTGCTGGCGCCGAGAGGCGTGCGCTACAAAGAAGGGAACCCAAGCGGCAGCAAAGAAACGAGATTTATTGGGGTCTTCCGTTCGACCGTTTTGGTCTGTAAAACGTTTTTACCTTTGCCCGCGTCATTAACTGTTGTTTTATCATGAGCCGTAACGAAGAATACGTAGAAAACCGCAAACGCGATTGGCTGCTTTTTGCCGTCAGCTTAGTGGGAACCCTTGCCCTCTTAGTCATCGCCCCCGAATGGGTCTGGGTGGGCTTCCCCTTTCTTTTTACCTCGCTGGCCGGCGCTCTGGGGCGCCTGTAATCGTTTGCGGTTCACACAGAAAAAGGGTTTCGAGTTGCCTCGCGTGGCTGGAAGCCCTTTTTTTCATAACCGTCCTCAAAGATTTATTTTTTCCAACCACAAAACCATGTACGAGCAACTACCGTATTTACTCGCAAGATGACATGACCCTCTATGTTTCATTTTTCACTTTTAATTTTTAATTAAAAAAAATTCATGTCAAAAAAGCACTACTTCGACCCAGAGGATTTAAAAAAGTTTGGTCAGATAGGTGAATGGCAAAAGCCTATGGCCGACAAGTTTTTCGCCTGGTACGGCGAGGTGTTCAAAGAAGGCGCGCTGACGGAGCGCGAAAAGGCGCTTATTGCGTTGGCTGTAGCGCATACCGTGCAGTGCCCGTACTGCATTGATGCGTACACGACGACCTGCTTAGAGAAAGGCGCCGATGAGGAGCAAATGATGGAGGCCGTGCATGTGGCTGCGGCTATTCGCGCTGGTTCCAGTTTAGTGTTTTCCACGCAGATGATGAACCACGCCAAGGAAATGACCATGTGAGTAGGGTAGGGCAGCCCTTTTCTGCTCGCTATCTACTTCTGTCTGTGCAAATTATCCTGTCATGAGCATACACCCGCGCACGCAAACGCTGGCCCGTCGGCACAGCCCGCTTTCCGACACGTTTTTTCAATTGGACGTGCTCAATGGACGAGCGGTAACCGACACCAAGGTTCCGCTTTTTGCCGAAACCATTCGCCAGGCCGGCTATACCGACGGCGTGCTGACGCCCACACGCATCGAGATTTTCCAGGTGAACGTTGGCAAGCTGTGCAACCAGACCTGCGCGCATTGCCATGTGGACGCTGGCCCCGACCGCAAGCGCGAAAACATGTCGAAAGAAACCTTCGACCTGTGCTTAGACGTGCTGCGCCGCTACGACATCCCGACGGTGGACATCACGGGCGGCGCCCCGGAGATGAACCCGCACTTTCGCTGGTTTGTGGAGCAGTGCCGGGCGTTGGGCAAGCACGTCATGGATCGCTGCAACCTGACTATTATCCTGGCGCACGAGCGTTACCGCGACCTGCCGCAGTTCTTCGCCCAGCATCAGGTGGAGGTGGTCTCCTCACTGCCGCACTACAACGCGCGCCGCACCGACAGCCAGCGCGGCGACGGCGTCTTCGAGGCCAGCATCGAAGCCCTGCGCTTGCTCAACGAAGTTGGCTACGGACAACCCGACAGCAACCTGAAGATCAACTTAGTGTACAATCCGACGGGCACCTTCCTCCCTGGCAATCAGGAAGCGTTGGAGCGCGAGTTCAAAGCTCAGCTGCAGCGCCGATACGGCATCGTCTTCAATCGCTTGTACGCCATCACGAATATGCCTATCAGCCGCTTCTTAGATTACCTGCTTGAGAGCGGCCAGTATGATACGTACATGCAGACCTTGCTTGACGCTTTCAACCCCGCGGCGGTGGCGGGCGTCATGTGCCGCAACACCATATCCGTCAGCTGGGAGGGCTACCTGTACGACTGCGACTTCAACCAGATGCTCGACCTGAAGGTGGCCGGCGCTTGCAGGCACATCCGCGACTTTGACCTCCAGATATTGGAGCAGCGCCGCATCGTGCTCAACCAACACTGCTATGGCTGCACGGCCGGTGCAGGGTCGAGCTGCGGCGGTCAGGTGGCTTCCTGAGGCAGTTTGCTGCGCTCGATGACGTAGTTTTCCAGCACGAGCATGTCCATGCGCGTGCGCAAGAAGCAGGCGATGGCCTCCTCAGGGCGGTTGACGATGGGCTCGTTTTCATTGAACGACGTGTTGAGCAGCACGGGCACACCCGTGTGGCGGGCGAAGGTCTCGATGAGGCGGTAAAAACGGGGATTGTCCTCGTAGCGCACCGTTTGCAGCCGTCCTGTGCCGTCCACGTGCGTAACGGCTGGCACAATGGGGCGCTTTTCCGGGCGCACCGGATACACCTTCTCCATATAGGGCACGTCGTCTGCGTTTTCAAAAAAATCGGCTGCTGCTTCGGCCAGAACGGCTGGAGCGAAGGGGCGGAAGTTTTCGCGGCGTTTGATTTTTTCGTTGATACGTTCGCGGGCATCGGCGTGGCGCGGGTCGGCCAGAATAGAGCGATTACCCAGTGCGCGCGGGCCGAATTCGGCGCGGCCCTGATACCAGCCCACGATGCCGCCCTGGATGAGGCATTCCGCCACGCGCTCAAAGAGCGCCGCGTCCGGCAGTTGCATCCAGGTGAGGTGGCTCTGTCGCAAGGCCTCTTCAATCTCGGCCACTGAGGCCTGGTATCCTGTGTACGCTTGGTACCGAAAGGCGGGGCGTGGGCGCCGTTCTATGGCGTGCAGCGTGTAGAGAGCTGCGCCTATGCTCGTGCCCGCGTCGTGTCCGGCGGGCGGCAGGAAGACGCGGCGGAAGGGCGTGCGTTCGCGCAACTTGCCCATGGCCACCGAGTTTTGCGCCACACCGCCGGCCACACAAAGGGTCTCTAAACCCGTGCGCTGATGCAAGTGGTTGACGACGTGAAAGATAATCTCCTCCGTTATGGCCTGTACCGACGCTGCCAGGTCGCAGTGGTACTCTGTAAGGGCTTCCTGAGGCTGGCGCGCTGGCCCAAACTCCCGGGCCAGCAGGTCGGTGTAGAGGTGTCCCAGCGTTGGCTGGCCCTCCCACGACATCTCGACGCCTTCCCAGAAGTGCCGGAAGTACGGCGGATGTAGGGTGAATTTGCCGTTGGGCATCAGGCGAATGACCGAGCGCATTTTCTCCAAAAATAACGGCTTTCCGTAGGGCGCCAGGCCCATGACTTTGTATTCATCGCCGTAGTGCGGAAAGCCGAGCAGCTGAGTAAACGCCGTGTAGAAGAAGCCTAGCGAATGCGGGTACAGGACGCTCTGCAACGGTCGGAGGGTGTTTCCATCGCCTATGGCGGTCATGCTAGAGGTGAAGTCGCCCATGCCATCAATGGAGAGCAAGGCGGCTTTGTGGAAGGGCGAGGCCCAAAAGGCGGACGCCAGGTGGCTGCGATGGTGTTCTATCCAGCGCACGCGGGCAGCCCAATGCGCGGGCGCCAGGCCAAAATGTTGGGCCAATTGCCCCTTTATGCCCAGCACGCTCTGTGCGTTGGCGGCCCGGTTGGCCAGCTGCCGCGTCCAGAGCTGGCGGCGCAGCACGTAGGCTATTTTATGCCCAAGCCGGGCAAAGGGATTGCGCGAAACGGCCACGGTGCGCACCTGCCCCAGTTCGATGCCCGCCTCCTGCAGGCAAAAGCGAATGGCCTCGGTGGGCAGGCCCGCCCAGTGTTTGACGCGGCGAAAGCGCTCCTCCTCAGAGGCGACGAGCAGTTCGTTGCCCCGAAAAAGTGCGGCCGCCGCGTCGGCGTGATAAACGTTGAGGCCCAGCGTATAATCAGGAGCGGTGGCGCTGTTCATAGATCTTGGCGTCAATCAGGAAGCGGAACCAAAAACCCTGCAGCACGTGGAAAATCAGCCCTTGCGGCCCATCCAGAAAGCCAAGCCGGAGGAAGTAACGGACGAAGAAGTACAGGAAAGGCCGCACAAAAAGCGGCAGGCGTTCGTATTGGCGTTTCCAGAAGCGCCGGCGTTGCTGAGGCGTGCCCCACAGGTTGGGCTCGACCAGGCCTTCGGCGGCGGTTGGTCTGGCGGCGAGCTGTTCTTCGGCTTCTAAGGATGCCCACGTGTTGTGCCGCTCGGTGAAGCGGTGGAGCGACTCGGTAACGATGTCTTCGATATCGCCCTGGAGCCGCAGGACTTTGCCCTCGACGCAGAAGTGTTGGTCGTAGCGGCGCGGTTCGCAATGGCCTTTGCCGCGGCGGAAGAGTACGGCGTGATAAACGGGGTAGTGGCCACCGTGGCGTATCCAGCGCCCGAGGAAGATGGTGCGGCGGCTGACGAGGAAGCCGTTGACGTCGTCGGGTATGGGTTGTGCAAAGGCGCGCCGCAGCGAATGCCGGAGGTCTTCGGTCAGGCGGTGGTCGGCGTCTAAATGGAGCACCCATTCGCATTGTAGGGGTAGGTTTTGCAAAGCCCAGTTGCGCTGCTGGCCGTAGTTTTCAAACGGGTGCTCGACGACGTGGGCGCCCAATTGGCGGGCGAGGGCGACGGTGTCGTCGGTGGAGCCGGAGTCCACCACAAACACCTCATTGGCAATGCCTTCGAGCGAGCGCAGGCAGTCGGCGATGTGGTGCGCTTCGTTGAAGGCGAGCACGATGGCGCTGATGGGCAATGGCGACGCAGACATATTTGAGCGGGTGGCCAATTTTATCGGCAAAGGTCGGAGCGACCTCTTGCGCGCGCAAGTGAACATTGCCAGCACAGGCGGCATACCGGAGTGTGTCTGAGCGTTTCGGCCCTACCGAGCGGTTATTCTATTTTCAAAAACTCCTTAGAGGCCCGCTCTGGATGAAGAGCGGCGGCTTCTTTGTTTTCGCCTACCACATAGTAATGCACGACCTCTGTTCGAGGAAATGTGGCACTGAAGATACCGTCGCCCGCTGTGGCGTCGCCGTTTTCGCCAGCGTCGTTGAGAGGCGCCAATTGGAAGGCAAACGAGCGGTGTTTTCGGAAATAGACCCAGCCGTTTTCCGCGTCTTTGAGCTGAGCGGTGATAAGCACGCTATCGCCTTTGATTTCGTGTTTTACCTGACCTATGGAGGGCGCTGGCCTGTTAAGCGCCGGGTGCTGCATTAAATACTGGGTGCGACGGCCCATCAGCTGGCGCAGGCCGATGATTTTATCCGGCCCGACCACCAGTGTGCTGTCTAAGCTCCGCCTAAAGGCTTCATAGGAGTACAATTTCATGGTATCTTTTTGCACCCACGGGTCAATCTCTTTCATCATGGCCTCGGCTTCTTTGAGCCACTGGCCGTTGGCCAACCAGTCGTTGACGACGGTGCGCACATGGGCTAAGTAGATTTTTCGGTAAAGCGGTACGCGCAATACTTTAGAGATGAGTGGACGCTTGGCATTGTTAAACTCAGCCAGCGGGCTATACTCGATGAGTTCCTGGTCGCTCATGGTGCTGAAGCTGAAGTCGCGTCGCCAGCCGCCAAAAGCCATATTGAGGTCCCAGATGAGCGGATGGCCAACGCCGGTAGAGTCAATCCACAGGTAGTAGTTGTGCGACAGAGAGCCGGTGTAGCTGTCCAAGTTGACAATGACGTTGTTGATGGCGTGCATCCACAGCGTCTGGTCTATGTTGAGAACGGTTTCTATTTTTTGGGGCTCCTGATTGAGCACCTTGATGAGGTAGATGAGCGGGCGCCAGGCGGCTGGGTCGTCCACCTCGTAGAAGGCTTCGTAGCAACCCGGGTTTTCATTGAGGTACATGAGCGAGGCATTTTCGCCCTTTGGGCATCCGCTCTGGCTACGCACGCGCTTCCACTGGTCGGGGTCGCATTTGACTAAATAGCCCACGCGAGTGCCAAAATGCTTTTCAATGAAAAGTTCGTCAATAGACTCGGTATTGATGTAAAGCCCAAAGAAGTTCTTGTTGATGAATACCTTGGCAAAGTTGCACTCTGGAGCAGGCATATAGCGCCGCACAATCAGGTAGGCCAGTGGGTCGCGCACAAAGCTGGGGTCCAGAAAGCCGTTGGAGAGCTTAATAGTCGTGTGTCCGTCTTTCAGTTTTTGGTCTTTTCGCCGGAAGTTGAGTTTAACGTTAATGGGCAGTTTGCGTGAGGTCTCTTTGCGCGTCCGGAAATACGAGCTGTTGCCTTTGTAGCGCACGCCGACGCTGTCGTATCGGACGTTGTTAATGAAAGCCGTTGCGAGCAAGCGCCCTTCCGGGTTGACCGTTTTGAGCGAGTCCAGCTTCCAGTCCCAGTCAGCATATGGGATTTCGATGCGAACTTCCTGGATGCCTTTGCCATAAAAATCCTGGGCGGTGCTGGGAGAGTACGCAACTACATAAAGGGCCACCGCCCAGGAGAAGGATAAAAGGAGTTTACGCATGGGCATATGTTACATGTTCCAATGAACCTGCGCGCAGGCTGGCGTCGGCAGGTCTGCTATTTATTCAAGTCAGCCAGTTTCACTTTGTACGGCGCCTTAACGTAGTTGGACGGCGAGAATTGCACAGTGCCGGCGTTTTCAGCCATGAGGTAGTACTCCAGCACGGCATCGCTACTAGGGGCTTCGATGCTGATGGTGAAGGCCTTTGTGCCCGGCGGGAGGGTCGCGCTATTGTCCTCTTGCATTACCGCGAGTTGAAAGGGCTGTTTGTCCTGAAAGCGATAGTAAATGAAGACGCGCTTAGGATAGCGGTCGGCTTTGCAAGAGATGCGGAAGGCCGTAACAGGCTGTGCTTCAAATTTAGCGCGCCCTTGCAGGCCAATGTCGCTGATGTTGGAGGGCAGGGCTGTCAGTTCTGGGTGTGTTTTCAGGAAAACGGCGCGTTTGCTCATCAATTCGACAAGACCTGGGATGCGGCTGCGCGCGCCGGTAGTAACTTTCAAACTGTTTTGAAACTCCTCGATGCTGTACTGCTTGTACTTATCTTCGTTGTAAGGCACTACAATGAGCGCCTGGAGCGCTTTGGCGCGCTTTTCGTATTCGCCGTTGGCAAAAAACTCATTGTTGATTTGCCGCACATGCGCTAAGTAAATTTTGCGATACAGCGGGTCGCTCAGCAGTTTGGAAATGAGCGGCTTTAGTGGGTTGTCGGCGTGCAGCAGCGGGTCTAAGCGCTGCAAGCCACGCAGGTCTAAGTCGCTGCCTTGGCCGGTGTTTTTGAAACTGCCGAAGGACAGGTTCAAATCCCAGTGCACGGGTTGGAAGCGGCCGTGCTCGTCTTGATAGAGGTAGTAATTGACGCTGCGCGCGCCAGAGTAACTGTTAAGGTTGACCATGACGTTATTAAGTGCCAGCATCCACAGCGCCCGGTCTACGTCCAAATGAGACGCGATTTTGTCCACGTCATTATTGAGTACGCGCGTCAGCTCCTGCAGGGCCGTCCAGCCGCGCTCCGATTTCATTTCAAAATTCTGGCGGTAGCAATCCGTGTTGGCTTCATACTCCAGCGAGCCGAAGATGTTTTGCTTACACCCTGGAGGAATATTCTGAGGCTTATAGTCCACACCCGCTTTGAAAAGGGGGCCATTGTCGGAGCCGAAGTGGTTGCGCAGAAATTGCCCATCTACGCTTTCTAAGTTAACAAATACGCCGATGTATTCGTTATTGACATACAGTTTGGTGTAGGAAGCGCGCGGCGAGGGCATGTACTGGGCGGCAATTTCATGAAAAAGCACTTCACGCACCATGCTGGGATCGCGTAATGCCGAAGACAGTTTGATGGAAGTGCAGCCCTGGTGGTTGAGCGACTTGTCGGTGTGGTTGATTTTAATCTGGAATGGGTTGCGCTTCAGTCCGGTTTGGTAGGAGTTGTTGCCTCGAAAACGGACGCCTACGCCTTCATAGCTGACGCCGTCCACAACGACACTGCCCGTCAGCATGCCCTCGCCATAGATGCGCAGAGAGTCTAAGACTTCGTTCCAGTTGGCCGCTGGCAGGGTCAGGCGGATTTCGCCTACAGTATTTTTGTCAAAAAAATCGCGAACAGGTTTGGGCGTTTGCGCGGGAAGCAGAACCGGGAGGCAGGCGATTAGCAAAAAGAAGGATTTCTTCATGGCAGGTGATTGCTCGTTTAGAAGTATTCGATTGAATTTGCGGCGCAATGATACGAAAGATTTCAGCCAGTCTGGGGGTGCGTTTGCCATAAGCCGGCGCCCGTGCATTCAGGAAGCCAATAAATCTGTGGACGCGAAGGCAAACATCCGCTGTTACTATCGTCGAAGGCGTTACCTTTGCTCAAAACATTTCACCATTTCACCGTCCAGACTATGTCCTCTCGCGACGCTATTGAAGGGCTCCAGCCCGAACTCCTCTGGCGTTACTTTTATGAAATCAGCCAGATACCGCGCTGCTCTAAAAAGGAGGAGCGCATTACTGCCTATTTAGAGGAACAATTTCGCCGATTGGGCTTGCATTATAGCCGCGACAAACACAACAATTTGGTGGCGCGTGTGCCAGCCAGCCGCGGACGCAAGGGGGCGCCTATGGTGGCCCTTCAAGCCCACAGCGATATGGTGTGCGAGAAAAACCGCGGCACAGCGCATGACTTCGACCGCGACCCTATCCGCTTAGTGCGCCACGGCGAGTGGATAGGCGCTGATGGCACCACCCTCGGCGCCGACAACGGCATTGGCGTGGCCGCAGCCTTAGCGATCGCTTCCGACCCGAAAGTCGCGCATGGGCCTTTGGAGATTCTCATCACCACAGATGAAGAAACCGGCCTCAACGGTGCTAAGGAGCTGTCCATCAAGGCCCTGAAAGCACGTTATCTGCTCAATCTGGATACCGAAGAAGACGGCGTTTTTTGCATCGGCTGCGCCGGCGGTGTGGATACCAACGGTGTTTTTGTCGTGAAAACTGAACCAATCGAGGCCGAGGGTAGGGTAGCGCTTGCGGTGCACATCAGCGGCCTTAAGGGCGGTCATTCGGGCGTAGATATTCATCTGGGGCGCGCCAATGCCATCAAATTGCTAGCCCGTACGCTGCACGAACTAAAGCCGCTGAAGCCGCGCATAGCTTCGTTGCAAGGCGGGAGTAAACGAAACGCCATTGCGCGCGAGGCCGAAGCGGTAATCGTTGTCGGCGCTGACCAGGTTAAGCAAGTACAGGCCCGCTTGGCGCATTGCCAAGAAATGTTCTTGAGCGAATTTAAAACCACTGACCCCGATCTGTGCGTCAGCGCAGAGGCGACGCCCCTGCCTGAGCGCGTGTACACTGACCGCTTTGCCATCCGGCTGTTGCAGCTGCTGCTGGCGCTGCCGCACGGCGTCGTGCGCATGAGTGCAGATATGGAAGATTTGGTGGAAACCTCGACCAATTTAGCCACGGTAGTGCAAGAGAACGGACGCCTGACCGTAGGCACCAGCCAGCGCAGCTCCGTCGAGCCAGCGAAAAAACATCTGGCGGCCGCCATAGCAGCAGGTATGAAATTAGCAGGTGCTAAGGTTCTGCACAGCGACGGCTATCCGGGCTGGCAACCCAACCTGAATTCGCATCTTTTAGCGATTGGGCGCGCCGCCGCTGAGCGCGTGCTGGGGCGCCCGCCTCGTGTGGAGGCCATCCACGCCGGTTTGGAGTGCGGCCTCATCGGCGCCAAATATCCAGGCATGGAAATGCTCTCGCTGGGGCCCACCATCACCGGCGCCCATTCGCCCGACGAGCGCGTGCACATCCCGGCTGTCGAACGCTTCTATCGCCTGCTCGCGTGCATCTTAGACGACCTCAGCCGACCCGCATAGACCGGCAACAACATACCTGAAACCCATGCAGCCCTGGTGCATCGTGGTCAATCCCGTTGCCGGCAACGGTCGAGCGGCCAAATACTGGCCCGACATCGAAGCGCTCTTACAGGATCTAGGCTTCAGCTATTCGGTGCGCTTCACCCAACATCGCGGCCATGCTGTGCGTCTGGTGGACGACGCCGTGCTCCAGGGCTATCGCCGCATCCTGGGCATAGGCGGCGACGGCACCTGCCACGAGATCGTCAACGGGATCATGCGACAACCTCACCTCGCCTCGACGGACATTATTTTTTCTATGTTGCCCATCGGCACGGGCAACGACTGGGCGCGCACCTACGACATTCCCGCCGACCCGGCGTTACGTCTGCAACGGCTGCTGCGCGGCGAATGCGTCCGGCAGGATGTAGGCAAGGTCGTCTATCGCCAGGGCGAAGCGCAGGCTGAGCGCTACTTTGCTAATGTGGCAGGCATGGCCTACGATGCCTTTATCGTCCAGAAGACAGAGAAGCAGCGCTTCACCTCGCGCAGCCACTACCTGCTCTCTGTCGGTCGCTATTTGTTTGCTTTCGAGCCGGCACGCGGGCGGCTTCAGGCGGCGGAATGCACTGCTGAAGAGGCGTTCTATACCATCAACGTCGGCATCTGCCGTTATTCAGGTGGTGGCATGCAGCTCGTGCCGCATGCGGTGCCCGACGACGGCTTACTGGCTGTTACTTACGCACCGCAATTGCCCAGGTGGGAGGTGCTGCTGCAAACGCCGCGCTTTTACAACGGCACCCTGCTGCAGCACCCGCGTGTGCGAGGATTCCAGACCACTGCACTTCAGGTGGAGCATACCGACGGCACACCTATTGGGTTAGAGGCGGATGGCGAGTATCTGGGCGAAACGCCCGCTTTTTTTTCTATTGAAAAAGGAGCGTTGCAAGTGGCGCTCTAACGCAGGCGATCCATAGAGCGCACCAGCGCCTCGTCACGCCGAATGGCGCGGGCCGCCAACCAGCAAAAGATGCCATACAGGCCGGGGAGCACTACGCCAGGGCTAAGGGTGGCATTAGCGCCCTGAGGCATTTCGGCCTTAGCCATATTGACGGCCAGAATGGCCAAACCCAACAGCAGCACGCCGATGCCTGCACCCGCCAGAGCCAAACGGCCTTGCAAGGGGCGGTTTTTAAATAAAAAAATAGCGGCCAGGGCAGTAAGAGCACCCAGGGCCGAGAGGCCCAACAGGCCCGTATTGTCGGTGGGCGTCAGGGCGCCATCGGCTAAGGCGGTTACCGCGCGGGCGGGGTCTCCATCGGGCGCTTGCATGAACGGCAAGACAAAGGTAGCGGCCACGGCAGCCACAGCGGCAAGCAGCCAGAGGGTTTGGATGCGTTGTATCATGAGCAGTCTTTTTATCGGCAAAAATAGCAGCCCGTCAGCTCATTGCCGTTCGTAGCAGCCGGCGTCGGGCTTGTCGGGGTCGCGCGGAGCGCCCGTTAAGTCCGTATTGATGCCGGGAATGGGCCGTGCATAGCCGTTGGCTTTAGAGAAGAGGGTGTCGAGCCGGAAGTTGCGCTCCGGAATATTGAGGAATACTGAGTCGGTGTTGGACAGGTTGAGGCAGGGCTGGCAGTAGTTTAAGAAGTCGGGCCAGGCGTTGGGCCGCAGCAGGTCGCGTACGCGCACTAAGCAATGCTCGAAGCGATAGTCGAAGTCAGCAGCCTGCCCCGTGCGGTTGAACAGGGTGATCTGGTCGGGTCGGCTGCCCAGCAGAATGCAGTTGAGGAGTCGAGCGCGCAAAGGAAAGGCATCGTATTGGGCACACTGTGGATCGTAGCACAGGGCATTGCCCATGCGCAGGGCTTCGCTGCGCCCGCCGAAGTTAGCCGCCGTGCAATAGGCGAACTCGTAGTCGCCGCCATATTCCAGCTGGATGGCAAACGCGCCGTTGGAGTGAAACAGACAGTTTTCGGCCCGAATGCGCGCATGCACGCCGATGAGGCCGCTGTTAGAGGTATTGACAATCTGCGCGTTGCGAAGCGTCAGGTCGGCAGCCGAGTCCACACGCACGCCGATGATGCTGTTGCGCAGGATGGCGTGTTCGATACGGTGCCCCGACGTGCCGGCGCGCAGCCAGAGGCCCGTCCACTGGCCCGAGACGTTGGCAAATTCGCGCTCCAACCGGTCGCCCTCAAAGATAACGGGGCGCTCCGCCGAGCCCTCGACGATGAGGCGCCCCGCGCCCTGGAACACTATGAGGCCATCGTTGTAGCGCACCACCGTGCTGTCCTGCACAGTGCGCGCCAGCCCGCCATGCACATGCACGCGCGCGCCCGCCGGAATGCGCACGGTGCAGCTGTCAATAACAACGATGCCATAGATGACATAAGGCCGTGGATCGTCCCAAACCCACTCGCCGCCGTTGCAGGCGTAAAGCACAGCGCCGCCTTTGCCAAAGCGAGAGGGCAGGTACACCGCGTTTTGTCCCCAGGCTTCCAGCACGACCTTCTGGATGTTGCCGTTCGTCTCGAAAACGAGGTTTTCAGTAATGACGAATGGACTTACACTGGGTGGCTCGTCGGGGTTGATGGTTACCTCAGCAAAAATGTACAGGCTGTCGCCAGGCGCAATCTCTACATCATTGTGTACCGCTCCAGGCAGACCGTCTACATTGAGGCGAAAACGCGACTGGGCGCCATTTTCTAAATAAATGCGGCTGATGCGAATGCTCTCACGTTTGTTCGGATTATACACCTTCAGGATGCGCGTCGCCGAACCCAGTGAGGTAAACACTGTATCGAAACGCAGCGTATCGGTGCTAAAGCCCAGCCGGTCGCTGGGGTTGGTGGTAAAGCGCTCCTTCTGGCAGGCCATCAGCGCAGCGATTGTTCCCAGAAATAAAAAGCAAAGGCGTGCAAACATGTCTTCAGAACGCATCGAAAAGCAAAGGTACAACAGTCATTGCCCGGGTCAGTGCGGTCAAAAGCCCTTTGTGCTTTAGAGGCGAAAACTCTTTGTATGTTAGCAGAAAGAAGGAGAAAGAAAATTGCCCACTACGCCAGAGCGCAGCAGGCAATGTAAGAACCATGAAAACTTTCTTTACCTGTCGAGCGATTCGGCTATAAATGCAGGCGCTCTTTTTTCGCGAGGAGTTGCTCTTTCGTCTCTACGCGATCGGGGTCGGGCACACAGCAGTCTACCGGGCAGACAGCGGCACATTGTGGCTCCTCATGAAATCCGACACATTCAGTGCACTTGTCGGGTACGATGTAGTAATAGTCATTGGATATGGGCGCCTGTTTGGCGGAGGCGTCCACGACTCGGCCGTCTTCCAGAACATAGGTTCCTCTCACTGTGGAGCCGTCGGCAATAGCCCATTCCACGCCGCCTTCGTAGATGGCATTATTAGGGCATTCCGGCTCACAGGCGCCGCAATTGATGCACTCGTCTGTGATGATGATGGCCATGATAATTCGGTAAATTTTGCAGCTAAGAACACCCCGCCCTTCCGAGCGGTTCATACAACGGCAAAGGTACGGTGCGATGCCGAGGCTTTCATCACTGAACCTTAGGAACGTGCCGGATAAATGCAGGGATGCTTTCGCGCTTTAGCTTGCGTTCCAAGGCCTCGGCATCTTTGCGGTTGGTAAATTTGTCCACGCAAACGGAATGAAACGGCGATGCGGGGAACTGCACGATTTGTGCGTTGGCATAGCCGGCTGCCTGGATGTTTTGCAGTTGCACCTGGGCGCGGGCTTCTTCCTGGAAGGAGCCCGCGATGACATAGAAGTGGTCGGCCTGAACATCCGAACGTTTGGGGCCACCGCTAGCAGGTGCTACGTTGACGTTGTTCTTTTTGGGCGTCGTCTTTTCGGGCAATGCTGGCGCTGTATTGTCGGGCGTTGAAGTGGGTTTTCCGTCCACATACACCATAGCGGCGCCTTCCAGGCCGGCGAGGATTCGGATTTCGGTGCGGCGGTTGCGGGCATGTTCGGCCTCTGTGCAGGGTACGCCATCGCTGCAGTGATTGCGCGGTTCGCTTTCGCCGTAGCCTACCGGGCGGAGACGTTCGCGGCTGATGCCGTGCTGCACTAAATACTCTACTACGCCATTAGCGCGGCGTTGGCTGAGGTCCTCGTTGTATTTGGCTGTGCCGCGGCAGTCGGTATGGCTGGCGATTTCCACTTTGATGGTGGGCTGCTGTTTGAGCAACGAAACCACCAGGTCTAAGTCTTTACGCGCATCGGGGCGCAGGGTGGCATCGTTAAAGTTGTAATAGATGTTAGGCAGTTCAATAACCGTACCCGGCAGCAGCGGCGCCACAGAGAAGTTCTGCATCATGATCTGGTTGGGCAGGCTCCAGCCGGCGGTATTGATTTCGGAGCTGCCGATCAGCTTGCCGCCCTGGTGCATATCCACCTTGTACTTAGTGTTTTTGTCTAAGTAATAATCAATTTGTCCGTTGGCGTCTGTGATAACGGTGTCTTTGGCCTGAGTAGTGCGGTTTGTCAGCACCAGCATGGCGCCGGCCAGAGGGGCGTTGGTAACATAGTTGAAGACCGAGGCATTCCAGCGCACTTTGTTGGAGTTGGCAGAGCGTTCCAGGGCAATGGTCAGCTCGTTGCCTGCCTTGGAGATGGGCAAGCGCACCTGGCGTGTCTGGTACAGGTCTTTAGAGGCGATGATGACGTAATTACCGGGTTTTACCTCGGTAGCAAAGCGCCCGCCGCTGTTGGTAAAGCCGTTGATGCCTTTGTCAGGTGGCAGGGCGGCGATGACTTCTTTTCCGTCCACTTTTTGTACGCTGATCAGGTTGCCGCGTTCGTCGCGTCCGATGACAGTGCTGGCGTCGTAGTTGAGCAGGCGCACTTCGGCGCCCTCGATAGGTTGGCCGGTGATTTTGTCCGTTACCGTTACCGTTACGTCTAAGTTGCGGTTGGGCACGCGCTGGTTTTGCAGCAAGTAATCGTCTAAGTTGCCGTTTTCGACGTGGAAGCTGTAGATATCGTCGCCTTTACCGCCTTTGGATTGCTGGCCGTCGGTGGAGAAGTAGCCGTTAATTTTATTCAGATCCACAATCAAGCCGAAGTCGTCGCCGGGGGTGTTGAACGGCTCGCCCAAATTGATGGGCTTAGTCCAGTTGGCGCCGTCTTGCACCACGTAGTAGAGGTCGAGTTTGCCTTTGCCTCCGGGCAGGCCGTCGGAAGCGAAATACAGCGTGTTGTCGGCGTGGATAAACGGAAAGACCTCGTTGCCTTTGGTGTTTATCTCAGCGCCGAGGTTGATGGGTTCGCTCCAGCTGTCGCCCACCCGGTAGGAGACGTACAGGTCCATGCCGCCAAAGCCGCCGGGGCGGTTGGAAGCGAAGAAAAGCTTATCGCCATCAATACTGATAGCCGGATGGCAGTCATCAAATTCATTGTTGTTGAACGGCAACGGTTGCGGAGCGCTCCAGGTGGCGCCTTCTTTTTTCGACCAGTAAATGCGCATTTTTTGGGTGGCATCCTTAGCCAATTTCACCTTTCCGTTGATAAGCGCGTTGCGCGAAAAGTAGATGGTTTCGGCAGTTCGGTCGAAGCACACCGGTCCTTCGTGGTAGAGCGAGGTGAGCTCGGCAGCAAAAGGCTGTGGGGGCAGCAGATTGCCGTCGCTGTTGCGCCATGAGCGGAGGATAGACATCGCTGGCAGTTTTAAACGGTCATCGGTTTTTTTCTTCATTCCCGCCGTGTTGGTGGAGATGAAAACGATGCCGTCCTCGTAGAAGGTTGGGCTGAAGTCGAGCCCTTCCGTATTTACCGCAGCCTCGTTTCGGATTTCCACCGTAACGGGCGGTTGTGGCGCAGGAACAGTCTGGGCGTTGGCAGCTACTCCGCTTCCCAAGAGCGCCAGGAGGGTACACAGCGATGCGTGCTTACAGGCTTGCATAGTCATTAGAAGATTAAGTAAACGATTGGACGCATGGTATCCTTGAGGTTACATAAAGAAACGAGGATTGGACATTTTCCGTTTGCCAGAGGCTGCTCTCAGGTCGGCCTGTAGCAGCACCTCTACGCTTCCGGCCGTGTAGTCTCGAATTCTCGACAGCGAAAAGTCATATGCTACTCCTATGCCAAACTGGCGATGTGCTTGCCAAAAAAGGATTAAATCTACCGACTCACCTGGCCCATCGCCACCCACGCGGTACGAAAGACCGGTAATGAACTTCTCGTTGATTTCTAAGTTCAAATTAACGTCAAGATCAAACGGCGCATTTTTCACGTACTTGGCGAACAGGGCCGGCATTAGATTAAGCCCGTCGCCCAGTGGCAATATGGCGCCTGCCATGCCGTAAAAGTGCTGAAACTCGCGCGCCGTCTCGAAACCTTGCGGCAGGTTTTCATTGTTTCCTATCGTGTTAGCATAGATGCGAGGTACCGAAAAACCTGCATAAAAGCGGTTGTCGTAGGTCAGGTAAAGGCCAGCGCCTACGTTCATCAGGAAGTTGTTTTCCGGGACGTTGTTGCTAAACGACTGGTCAAACGGCTCGTCGGGTTTTGCTTTGGCAAAATTAATGCCCAGCGAGCGGAAGGTACCCATCAAGCCGGCGCGTACCGAGAGCTTGTCGTGGCTGACCATGTCGTACGAATAGGAAAGCGAGCCGATGAAATCGCGGTTCAGCCCAATAGATACATGCGACAGCACGATGCCCATGCCCACGCGCGGGGTGATGAACGGCGTGTTAAAGGAGGCCAGCAGCGATTGTGGGGCCCCCTCAAAGCCCATCCATTGGTTGCGGTATATGGCCGTGACCGTGGGTACGCCGCGCGCCCCAGCGTAGGCGGGGTTGAAGGGCAGCTTATTAAACATGAATTGCGTGTATTGGTGCTGCTGTTGGGCAAAGCTGCTGATGGCAGCTGCAGCGAGGATAATGAGAGCGAGAGCAATTTTTTTCATGGGTTGTGTGTTTTTGCCAGAGAACTCTGGCGGTGAGGAGGCCAAACAAGTTTGGCCGTTACTTTGCCAAACAAGTTTGGCGGGTACTGGGTTATCGGTGAATTTGGATGAAGCCTTTGCGCACCATTTCGTCTGGGCTGGGCCGGAAGATGTAATAATAGACGCCATCGGGAAGGTCTTTGCCGTCCTGGCCGTTGAGGGTGCCTTTCCAGTTGTTGTCATAAGGAGAGGCCTCAAAGACCTTGTCGCCCCACTGGTTGTAGATGATGACCGTGTTATTCGGATAGGCTCCGGAGGCCAGACACGGGATTCGGAAAGTGTCGTTTACGCCGTCGCCATTGGGTGAGAAGATGTTGGGAATAACGCCGCAGTCCCTTTCTTCTAAGCGAATGATGATTGGCTGAATTTCGTCGCATAGCTTAGGACAGAGAGACGAGCACAGCTTGTACAGGAACGATACCGGGCGGAAGTTGCTGGGTACTTGATAGCGAAAGACCCCCTTGCCTAAGTGCGTCAATCCTTCAGGTAGGCTACCTACTGGTTCAACGGTGAAGGCGCTATCCGGGAAGATGAAGTCGTTAAGTACGACGCTAAAGGTATCCACTGTTACACCCACCTGTATGCGGATTGTGTCGGGGTTGGCCTTCACTTCCGCCATTTTTACCTCTATAGAAGCAGGCGCAGATGCACAGCCATTGATGACGGCTGACACTGTGTAGGCGCCGGCTTGCTGGATTCGGATGCTGTCAATGACGAGGGTCGGCCCTGTGTTGGGCAGCGTTTGGCCAGCCGGGTTTTTCCAAACGTAAGTAGCGTTGGGCAGCAGCGGCGCCATCAGGGTTACGTCCTCACCTGGGCAAGCGATAGGGGGATCTACCGTGGCGACTAACGGCTCCAAACCTACTACGACGATGTTGAATGAGCACAAGGCTGAATTGCCGCTATCGTCCGTAGCGGTGAACACCTGGGTGGTAGTACCAGCGCTGAACACGTTACCTGGTGCAATCCCCTGCGTTTGGGTGATGACAGGCGCACCGCAGTTGTCTGAGGCGTTGGGCTGGATGAATTGCAGCCGCACCCCCTGGCAATTTCCTGTGGTGTCGGCCTGCGTAATGATGTTGCCGCTATTGCCGGAGAGCACCTGGCCACCTATGTGCACGACAATGGGTGCTGTCGGGCAGTTCGCAAAGGCCGGCGCTACCGTATCTCGCACCGTAATGCTCAGCGCCTTCTGTGCCAGCGTGTCGCCCTTTACCTTGTTAATCAAATAATAGGTGATGAGGGTTGTGCCTCGAGGGAAGGTATCGCCCGGCAATAGATACGGTGCAAAGACAATCGTATCCGGGTCGCATGCCTTGCCGTTCGACACTGGAGGTGTCCAGCTCACTGGCTGTGCACAACCGTAAACCGTAATGTCGGGTGGGAAATTAGCAAATGCCGGTGGGACAATAAGCACGTCCAACGTGATGGTAAACGAGCACGTGTCGGCATTGCCAGAGGCATCCACCGCGCGGATGACCACATTCGTTACCTGACTGAAAATAGTGTCAGTGGGCAACTTTGTGGCGATAATGGTATCTAATTGACAGTTGTCCGCAGCTGCCGGGAATTTCCAGGGCACGACATTCCCACAAGGGCTGGCGTTTTGGACTGTAATGTTGGAAGGACAAGAACTGAACTTAGGCGGCACGATATCGAGCACCGTAATCGAGAACACGCAGCTCGCCGTGTTGCCCGAAGCATCGGTGGCCACATACACAATCGTGTGTTTACCCGTGAGGAATAAGCCGGGCGATTGCGGCCCATTGAGCGTGGGCTGACCGCAGTTGTCGGTTACAGAGGGAATTGTCCAGAATACGGTCTTAGAACACGAGTCAGGCGGTAGGACGAAGCTCAAATTCTGCGGGCAGTTGCTGATGACGGGAGGAGTCGCATCCCGCACCACTACCACAAAAGAGCACACAGCAACGTTGCCGCCCGCATCTGTACCAATGATATTTACTGGGTGCGTGCCCACTGGGAAGAAATCAAACGTGTAGTTCGGCGGGTCCACAGCTACGGTTGCGCTGCAATCGTCGGTAAAGCTGACTTTCCCCCATGACACCGTCGCGCCACAGGAGTCCTGTGCGGTAAGTACTTTGAGCGTATCTTTAGGGCATCCGCTCACCGCAGGCGGCGCTGCATCTACAACGGTTATCAAGAACTGGCAACTGGCAGAATTGCCGGCATTATCGACAGCCGTTACTGTTACAGTAGTTACTCCTGCGAATACAGTGCTGCCAAGAGCCGGGCTGATCAAAAACGTCGGAGCGCTATCGCACAGATCCTGAACCTTCGGCAGATTGAAGTTGGCCTCGGCGCTACAGCCCGTCTGGCCGGTGCTGTCGGGCGTAATCTGAAGGGTAAGGTTCGGCGGGCAGGTAACGGTGGGCGGCGTTGCGTCAAGTACCGTTACCGTGAACGAACACTCGCTGGTATCGGGCGCCGTGCCGGCTTTAAAGGTAACCTTATGAACCCCCACCGGGAAGGCAGTGCCTGACGTATCCGAAGCTGTAACCGGAACTGAGGTACCGTCGCAGGGATTGATGGCCTGCGGCAGACTCCAGAAGGCTTTTGCGGTACAATTAGTAGCGTTAACACTGGTGCTGACCGTCAGGTTTACCGGACAGTTGCTCAGTTTAGGCGCCGTCGAGCCGGCGATAATCACAGTAATAGAACACGTAGCCGTGTTGCCCGCGTTGTCGGTGGCTGTAAAGACCACCAAATTAGGGCCGGGTAAATACGTGTTGCCCTGCTTATTAGACACCACGCTTTTGATGCCGCTGCAAGCATCGGATGCGCCTGGCGGGTTGAGCACAAACGTCTTGGTGCACAGGCCGCTATCAGGGGCAAAGGTTAACTGAGACGGGCACGTCAGCACCGGCGGCGATAGGTCTGCGATCTTAAACAGCCCCGGCACAAGCGTTACCGGAATGAGGTTGAAGCTCGTGTTAACAGCATTGATAGTGCCCGTAAAATTCAGCGGGCTGCTTCCCAGCGTTTTGACTTTGAAGTAAATGGTAAACAGCACCTCGTTGTTCGGAATGCTCGGATAGCCGCTGGCATTTCCGGCAAAGAACTTGAGCGTGTTCCCGTTTATGGCAGACGTGAAACCGAAGAAGTTGGTAGCAGTGAGATTAAAGCCCGGGCGCAGGTTGCCCACCGAGTCAAACTTGATGCGGGCGCTGTCCCAGGTAATGTCGAATTGCAGACCGGTGATGTTCACAAAGTCGCGCACGCGCACGTTGATGGCGAAGTGAGCGGCGCTGTCCTGGCAGTCAATCGAGACGGTATCTAAAATGAGCGTCAGCGGCGTACCAGCGTCCACTAAGACCGTGAACGAGCACGTGCTGGTGTTGCCTGCGCCATCGGTGGCGGTGTAAGTTACAACCGTGGTTCCGGCATTGTACGTGCCATTGGCAGGGCCGCTGCCGCTGCCGGGCGTTGTGCCGGTGCGCGCATAGGTTAACTGTACAGGGGCTGTGCAATTGTCCGTCAGATTGGCAGGGGCCAGGTTATTGAATGTATGAGTAATCACCCCGGGAGGTGTGGTAATAGAAACATTGGCTGGGCACACCAACGTAGGCGGGATATTGTCGTTAAGAGTTACCGATCCCGCTATGGTCAAGAATCCGGTTTCTTCTGGTGGAAAGCCAGCAAAAGCCGTCTGAGCCGTCGGGGTGTCGCCAAATGTAATTGGCGAGACACCATTGGTCGGGGCTACTACCGTGAACTTTAGGGAGAAGAGGATGGTCCCGTCGGGCAGCGTCAGGCCGCTCGGCAGCGGGCTCGTCCAGGCGAAGCCCAGAAAGCCGTTGTTAGCTTGTGCAAACCCAAAATTACTCGGGTTTAGCGCCATGGAGGGATGGGCGTTGACAATGGTGTCCAATTTCAAAATTCCGGTATTCCATCCCAGAGAAAACTGCAGGCCGGTAATGGAGTCGAAGTTGAGCACTGAGATGTTGACCGTTACCGTTTGGCCGCAGTTGGTGGTGTGGTTGGAGGCCACTAAGGTGAGCGAGTCGCCGGGATTCAGGTTAATAGTAATGGAAAACGTGCAGCTGGCTGTGTTGCCGCCTGCATCTTTCACAGTGTAAGTAACGATGGATTGCCCAATGTTAAACACCTCACCACTGGCATCAGGGTCGTTGGGATAATTACCGACGGTGGCACCGGTAGTAGACCAGCCGATGCTTTCTAACGAACAGTTGTCAAAGAGCGAGTCAATGCCGATGTTGTTCACCGGCGTTGGCCCGAAGCCATTCAGGGTAACGCTGGCCGGGCAAATAATGAGAGGCGGCTGATTGTCTAAAGGCCTTACCTTGCCGGGCGTAGTAGTTACCGGCACTTCATCAAATTGGGCATTAAAAGCCACGATATCCGTTGGCGTTTTGATAAACGGCGTTGTCGTGAGCGGTCCGCCCAGGCGTACAAAGGCTACTGAAAAAAGGATGGTACTGTCCGGGAGCGATTTGCTGCCTATGGTTGTCCAAGAGAAAGTAATTCTCCCTTGTGGACGAAAAGTGATGGTATCCAGTCCTGCACCGGAGAACTCTGAATTGATGTTCCTTATGTGGATGTACTTCAGATGAGCCGGCGTCCAGGAAAAGGTAAATTGCAGGCCCGCTATGTTTTTAAAGTTAAACAAGCGGATTGGCATCAGGAAAGTATCGGTGTTGTGGCAAGGCACTGTAATAGAGTCCGCCGTCAGGCGGATGCTTTGCCCGGGTAACACCGTCGGAGTCAGGGAAATCGCGAACAGGGTCGCGAGGAGTAAGAAGTGTCTCATGGATGAGTTTGTCATGAGTTTGGAATAACCCGGCTTGAAGATGGGTGGGAAGGTGCGCTCATGCAGCAAGAGGAAAGGTAGGGCGCTTTTAGCGACGCCCTACCTTTCGATGCTTCGGATTTAATCCAGCAGGAGCATTTTCTTGCTGTCGCGGTGTGTTTCGGTGCGCAGCTCGTACCAATAGACGCCTGGCGCGCCGATGTCGCTCTTTTGCAGCCAGACCGTGTTGTGGCCGGCAGGGAAGGCGCCGCTAAGGGTTTTGACTAAGCGGCCCTCGGCAGAGAAGATGCGCAGCTCCGCCCTTTCGGCCTGCGGCAGCCGGAAGTGGATGATCGTCTGCTCGCGGAACGGGTTGGGCTGGTTCTGGTAGAGCGCGAAGGTTTCTGTTGCCGTCGGATCACCGGTGCTGGTCGTCTTAGCAAAGTCAAACGCTATCGGGATGACGTTGCCGGCTTCGTCTAAGGCTTCGGCGGCCGTGATGTGCGACGACGGGCGCAATACGTTGGACAGCGCCGCGCGGTCTTCGCGTACGCGGAACGTCAGCGTGAACAACGCCTCGTTGTCGGCGAGCGTCAGCGGCGCCTGGCCTACCCACAGGTGCGTCAGATAGCCCTCCTTGGCATAGGCTGTGCCAAAGTTGCCCATGCCCAAGCCAGGCAGCACACCCGGCTGGATGTCAGCAAGTTCGAGGGCAGCCGGGTCGAAGGCTATCGTCAGCTGATAAGCCTGGCGTTCGATGAAGTCTTTCGCGCGGAAGGGCACAGAGATGACTTCACCGGCGCGCAGCGCGCGGTCGTCTATGCGGAAGAGGAACGTCTGGCCGTGGCGGTCTTGCGTCGGGCTTTGCACGTTGTTCACCGGAGCGTTGCCCGTAACATCGCCCATGCGCACGGCTACGAAGTTGTCGTTCAGCTTACTGGCTGCCAGTGCCGTATTCGTGATGCTCTGCGGGAACGTCGGCACCAGAGGGTTAGGCGACGGAAACACGTAGTTGGCCGGAATAAATTTCCAATCCGGCGCACCGTTGGAGTATTTCTGTACCGTGCCCAAGATGAGCTGCTGCACCAGCAGGTAGTCCACGATGTCCACCGTGCCGTTGTTGTTGATGTCGCCGGCCACCCACTGGTATGGGTTGGTCAGCAGCAGCACTGAGGCGGCGTGGTTTTGAATGGCCAACAGGTCGCCCACGTTGATGCCGGCGCTGAAGTTGCTCGTTACCGACTTCGTGGGTGTTACCGTCGTGTTGGCGCCGAACGGTACGTTGAATGAATACGTACCCGGCGTACCGGTGGTCTGCGTAGCTGAGCTCGTACCCGTCAGGGCCACATTTACTCCAGGTACTGGAATGCCGCCACCCCACCAGGTTTTGATGTCGCCAGCCACCTGCAGATCGGGCGAGGCCGCGCTGTCAATTTTCACTGAGCCAGGTACTAAGCTGGCTTGAATGGACACCGGGAAGCTCGAAGAATCTTTCTGGAAGCTGATGATGGTCGGCGAATTTACGAAGTTGAGCGGGCTGACAGAACCCACAGGCGCCACACCCAGCTGTACGTTGATATTAAAGATGGTTGTGCCGTTTGGTACACTGACGGGCGGACCTGGGCTGGTCCAGAACACCGTCAGGAAGTTGCCCACCACATTCAGGTTGAGCGTACCAGATAATGCCCCCGTTGCAGTAGCGCCAGTGATGTTGCCCACTAAGTTGTTGGCTACCTGCATGCTGAACGACATGCCGAGCATGCTCTGGAACTGATCTACTTTAACCGGTATCTGGATGGTAGCGCCTTGTTTGCCGCCGCCCGTGCCCGCGGTTACCGTGAGGCTTGGGCCAGGCTTCACCGACACAGAGTCTACGCGGACGCATCCTGAATTGAGGTCGGTGGCAGTTACATAGTAAATGCCCGGTGGCAGGTTGGCAATTGTAGCGGTCGAGTCACCCGTGCTCCACACATACAGGAAGTTGCCTGAGCCGCCTGTGGCCACGGCTTTTGCGGTGCCGTTTTTGGCTCCAAGGAAGGTCTCATTAGTGCTGCTCACTGCCAGCGTGAAGCCTACGCCGCTGCCCAGCGACACCTGTACGTTTACCGTGCAGACGTTGGAATTGCCGGCCTTGTCCACCACCGTTAGCGTTACAGAGTTAGCGCCGAGGTTGGTGCAGTCGAAGCTGCCTTTACTCAAAAACATGGTGTCAATGCCGCAGTTGTCGGTGCTACCCAGGTCAACGTCCTGGGGCTTGAGGGTAGCCGTGCCGTTTGATCCCAGCGAGACAACGATGTTATTGTTGCAAATGACCGTGGGCTTGCTGTCGTCAATAACGATAAGGATGACCGAGTCCTTACCCACATTGCCGCATGGGTCAGTGGCCGTAAAGACTATCTTGTAGGTGCCCGCCTCATAGTTGCCACTGGCGCTGGTGGCGCCGTTGCCGTGCGGAGCGTTGTTCGTTACAGTCATCTCTGCTACTGGCGCACAGTCTACCACAAAGCTGTTGATATCTAAGGTTACAGGTATCAGACAGCCATTAGTGTTGGTAAAATTAGACGATCTGACCACGATCGTGTCCTGCAGGCCCGGGAACGATGGCGCCGTGTTGTCAATGACCGTGATAGTGTTAGTATGAGTTCTCGTGTTACCGCAGTCATCTTTGGCAGTGCGCTTGCGCTGGATAGTGTAGCTGTACTTACCGCAAGGCCCCATGGCTTTGGCGATAGTGTCCTGCACAAAGGTGACACCTACAAAGGCGTTGCAGTTGTCCGAGGCGGTAACCACGATGGGAGGCGCCAGCGCCTGAGCGCATGAAATCGTCAGGTCGGGCGGATATTGCGACAGGACGGGCGCTACGGTGTCTATTACAGAGAACGTTTGCACACACGTAGCCGAGTTGCCAGCTAAGTCAGTTACTTTCCAGGTGCGCTTGATCAGGTAGCAAGCAATGCTCGTGGTATCTGTATTTGGCGTTTTTACGTCCTGGTGCGAAATGTTTAGATTACCCGGGCAATTGTCGTCCACAGAGATTGTGCCGTGAATGCTGGGCGCCAAGCTATCGGAGCAAAGCACCGTTTTGTTGGATGGGCAAAGCGTGATCGTCGGATTGACGTTCTCCTGAATGACGATGTACGTCTCGCACATGGACTTGTTGCCCGCCGGGTCGGTTACAAACAGTTTGACCGGGTGCTGCGTCTTGCCGTCGGCATCAGCGCAGTCATAGGTGAGCGTATTGCTCGGCGTTTGCAACGGTAATTTGTCTAAGCGCTGAATCTTCAGGTCGAGCAGACCCGGGCAGTTGTCGTAGCTGTTGTTGTTGAACTGCGCCGTCGTAACGACCACAAAGCCAGAGGGCTGTAAGCTGGCGCTAACGCCGTTGATGCACACGGCGGTAGGCGACGTGCCGTCCTTGACAATGACCGTTACCGCTTTTGTTTGCGAGTTGCCTGAAATGTCTGTAGCCGTAAAGATGACGGTATGCGTGCCCACCGTAAACAGGGCGCTCAGATTGCCGCCTTGCAGCGGCGCTTTGTTGTTGGTTACCGTCAGGTCGGCGCCTGTAGCACAATCGGTTACGAAAGGCAGGATGTTTATCTTCACCGTATCGTCGCAGGTGGTGCGGTTGGGCCCGGTGGTTACGGTCACCGTATCGGGCGCACCGACGAACTGTGGCTTTTTCGTATCCTTGACGGTGATGACCTGGCTGACTGTTACGGAGTTTCCGGAAGCATCGGCTGTCGTCCAGGTGCGCGTGATGGTGTAGTTGTACTTCTGCAAGCCCGTTGGCGTCTGCGTTGAGGTTTGCGTAGCCGTTACTGGATACGTACCCGCACAGTTGTCGGAGGCGATGAGCTGCGGCGGCGCCGGGATGGTGTCGCAGGCTTCTAAGGTTACATTCGCAGGTACGCCCGTGATGATGGGCGCTGTTATGTCGCGCACCGTAACAGTGGTGGTGCACGTGGCTGGGTTGTTCTTGTGGTCGCGCACGGTGAGCGTTACAGTGGTTGCGCCCAGATTAGCGCAAGTTACCGTATCGGGCGAGACGCTGAAGGTCAGTGGGCCGCAGTTATTGGGGTCAAAGCTGCCGTTGTTCAGCATGGAGGCGCTGATGGGCGCTTTGCCCGTGGTTGGGTGCAGGTCTACCGTCAGATTGGGTACGCATACGGCCTTGGGCGGGAACACGTCGTTGAGCACCGTGATGTTTTGCGGCTGTGTGCTGATGTTGCCGTTGCCATCGTTATAGACCCATGTAATGACGTAGTTACCCGGGTTGAGCTGGTACGACGGCGGATTTGTGTTCAGGAACGTGCCCACAGGCGTCGAGGGCGTTCCATAAATGGTATCTGCCGATGGGTTGCACGGGTCAAGTGCTTTCGGTGCGAGGACAATTAGCGTACCGCAGGAGTCTACGAGATTGGGCAAAGTAGCCACCACGGGTATCGGCGCCTGGCCGTCCTGAAGCTTCACCGTGAAGGAACACGTGGCCGTGTTGTAGCCGTCGTTGCCCGTAACTACGAGGGTAAACTGATTGCCTGCTGCCGGCGGGTTGGGCGCAAAGATGGCGCCCAGTGTCGTGCCGGGTGGAATGCTCTGGGTCAGCACCACATTGCTCGGGCAGTTGTCCGAAACCGCTACCAAGTTAGTGTAATTTGGAATGGCTGCCGACGGACACGTGGCCACTAACGTCTGATTGGGCGGGCAATTCAAAGTAGGCGCCTGCGTGTCCTGAATGTGTACGGTGAAGGAGCAGGTGCTCTTATTGCCATTGGCATCGGTCGCCGTATAGCTTATCGTCGTGATGCCTACCGGGAACTGTGCAGAGGGGAAAATTTGGAAACTAAGAAAAGCATTGTAGTTGAATGGATTGGTCAGGTTGATGGCTGACTGTACAGTGGGGTTGCTGATGCTTTCCGAGACCGTGAAATTCAGGCAGTCATTCACACTATTGAAGGAGAAGTTGGGCCTTGCCCAGGTGAACAGGTTCGAGCAGGCGCCCGTCGTGTTGGGCAATACATACACCTTGCCGCACAATGTATCGTAGCCGCTCGTGAACACCGGCGCTTCAGTGTCTTTCACCACCACCGACACCGAAGCCGACGTCGTGTTGTTGCACTGATCTGTTACGATCCACGTAACGATGCTCGTGCCAATAGGCCAATAGCCCGGAGAAATGACTGCACCCGATACCGGAATGGGCACGTCCACATATCCGTATGACGGAGTCGGGTAGTCAATGGTATATTTGATATCTAAGTTGCCAAAGGTCGTGCAGTTATCCGAAACGCTGTCCTGTGTCAGTTGCAGCGTCAGCGGTGCGTCGCAGAAGAACGGGCTATTAGTGGCAAGGTGGATGATGTTTTGAATGGCAAACACAGGTTTCTTACCGTCTTTTACGGTGATCGTCTGCGAGGCTGTGCTGGAATTGCCCGAGGCATCCTGGACACGCCAGGTGCGGGTAATGGTATAGGCATTCGCACAACCGCCAGGCGTAGTTACGTCGGCCAGCAGCGTTAGCACAGGCGCAGGGTCGCAGTTGTCGGAGATGCCCGTAGGCGTGCCCGTGTTCGAGGGCGCAGTGGACTCGTCGCAATCAATCGTTACGTTAGCCGGCGCCGTAAGGGTTGGCGGCGTTACGTCGCGCACCAAAGAAATTTGCGAGCAAATAGCCGTGTTGCCAGCAGCATCCGTTACGCGCAGTGTCAGCAGGCGATTGCCTAAGTGCGTGCAATTGAACTGGATGGAGTCGGCAAATGGGCCGCCATCCACTGCAATGGCGTATTTCAGATTACACAGCGGCGCGGTATTGTCTGTGCTGGCGTTGTTCACAGCCGTAG
>JANWVR010000090.1 GCA_025056735.1 Saprospiraceae bacterium | reverse complement strand
CCGTTTGAATACGGCGACGCTTATGCCGAAGACGCCTTCTTTCCGGGCGTGCTGGCCGAGTTGCAGCAGCCCTTCGTTTTGCGCGATGCCCGAGGACAGGGCCTCTGGCTCTACCCGGTGCAGTGCCATCCGACGCGCCGCCTGCTGCGCGTCTATCGCTCCCTGACCCTTCGGCTGACGCGGCGCGATGCGCAGAACCTCAACGGGCAGCAAACGCCTGCTTCTGTGGTCAACACACCCAGTCGGGCCTTTGCCGAAATACACAAGCGCTTGTTTATCAATAACGCACCGGCAGGTGTGGCCGACCGAGGCAGTGCCGAAACGCCCGAAAAGATGCTCGTCGTAACGCCTGCTGCCTTTTTGCCCGAACTCGAACCTTTGCTGGCCTGGAAGCGCCAGTGCGGTATTGCCACGGAGGTAGTTACCACCGATGAAATCGGCTCAAGCCAGGCCAGCGCTGTGTGGGCTTTCGTGCGCCGATACTACGAAGAGCAAGGCATCTCCTACCTGCTGCTCGTGGGCGACGACGAAGCCATCGAGCCAATGACGCGGCCCTTCGACGGCAAGCCTTATGCCTGCGATAACTGCTTTGGCTACCTCAGTGGCGACGACCATCTGCCTGAAATCATCGTCGGGCGCCTGCACGCTGCCACCCCTGAACAGGCGCGCCTCATGGTACGGCGCATTTTAGAATACGAAAAAACGCCTCTCCTCGACCCGCAAAACGACTGGATGTCGGCCGGCCTGGCCGCCGCCTCCGACGAAGGCCTCAACTACGGCGACGACGGCCAGGCCGACTGGCAACACGGCAACGAGTGGAAAAGCAAGCATCTGGCGGACGGCTATACCTGGTACTGGGAATTCTATGACGGCTCCTATGGCGCCTACTCGCCTACGCCCGGCCATCCTACAGCCGATAAAGACGGCAGCCCATTGCCCAACGACTTAGTGCAAGCCATCCGCCAGCGAGGCGTTTCGCTGTTCAACTATACCGGCCACGGCTGGGAACAGGGCCTCGCCACGGGCAACTTCAACACCAACGTCGTTCACTCGCTCAACAACCCGGGCCGATATCCCATCCTCATCTCCGTAGGTTGCAGCCCAGGCGATTTCACCGGTAACCTCGAATGCCTGGGCGAAGCATGGCAACGCGCCGGCAACTACGCCACCGGCCAGCCCTGGGGCGGCATCGCGGGCTTCTTCTCCAGCGTCCTGCAAAGCTGGGCGCCACCTATGGAAGCTCAAGACGCTATGAATCAGTATTTAGTGGATGCCGACGGCATAACGTTGCATCCCACCGTAGGTGCGATGGCAGTCGCCGGCTACGCTTCCATGATAGCGGCCTATGGCCCAGCTGGCGAAGAAATGACTGACTTTTGGAATCCTTTTGCCGACCCAACTACGGTGCCGCGCACGCGCTTTCCGAAAAACCTATCGGCCCAAAGCCCCGACACGCTGAACTTCGGCGCTACTGAACTCAGCATTACTTGCCCAACCGAGGGCACCCTGGCCGCTCTTTACAGCCAAGGCCAACTGCTGGCCATCGCGCGCGTCGCCAACGGCGCCGCTAACCTGACATTTGACCCGCTGACGCTGACCGGCCCGCTGACGTTGACCCTGACGCAGTTCAACCATTTGCCCTACCAGAAAGCCATCTATGTGCGACCACCCACAGGCGCTTTCGTGGCACCGACGTCGCTGGCACTCACCGACGGTGTCGCCGGCGGAAACGCCAACGGACGCTTAGAATACGGCGAAACTGGCGCTCTTCGCGCCGTAGTGCGCAACGCTGGCCTGCAATCCGCGCCACCCGCTTCGGCGCGCGTCAGCACGACAAACCCCTACATCCAATGGATAGGCAACACCGAAACAACAACGCCGGCCCTGGCTCCTGGCGACTCCACCACCTTAGTTTTCCGCTTTGCTGTCCGCGACGATGTGCCGCACGGCAGCCGGGCCGACTTCCGCTTGACCCTTAGTGGCCCCGGCCTGCCCGAAAGCATCGGCAGCACGCATGCCCTGCTGCACGCCCCAAAACTGGAGATCGCCCGCTGGAACCTGTCTGCCGTCGCAGGCTACCACACGCGACGACTGCAAAGCGGCGAAGTAGGACGCCTCTATGTGCACCTGCGCAACCTCGGTGGCAGCCCCTCGCCCACTGGAACGGTGCACTGGAAGACCGCCCACCCCCACCTGCAAGCCTGGGCGCCTGCAGCCCTACCCTCCATTCCCGAAAGCGGCGCGGGCACGGCCCTGCTGGACGTAGAGGCCGCTGCCGACGCGCCGCCATCCACCTGGGTGTTTCCTGAGATAGCGATAACGGCAGGCGCCTTCAGCACCACGGCGCCGGTTGGGCCGTTCGTGGTCAACCCGATTGTGGAGACATTTGCCAGCGCAAACTTTCAGCAATTTGCCTGGGAGCGCTCTGGGCATCGCCTGTGGCATATCAGCACCCAAACGCCCTATGAGGGCAGCTACTGCATCCGCGCCAGCGGCCATGGCCCGCGCCAGCACTCCACGCTGAACCTCCCCCTCAACGTCAGCGCCGACGGGTGGGTGAGCTTCGCCTACCGCATGGCCTCCGTCAATGCCGACGACTCGCTGCACTTCGCCATAGACGGCGTACGCCAGTGGAGCGCTAACGGCAACCAGGAGACCTGGCGAGAGGTGCTGCTGCCCATACCGGCCGGTAAACACAAACTGACGTGGACATTCCGCCGGGGCGAAAGTACCCAAACCGGTCACGCGGTCTTTCTGGATGAAATCATCCTGCCGGCCTTCGACGGCGCCGTTTCGGCTCCTGAGCAGAACGCTTTTAATGAGCGGTTGCTTAAGGTCTGGCCCAATCCCGCCTCGGAATGGCTCTGGATAGAAGCGCCTAACGTCTCAGAGGGCCGCTTAGAAGTAATAGACGCCTTAGGGCGACTGATGCTGCAACAACCATACGCACCCGCCGGCGAGCACCCGCAACCGCTCTCGATAGGGCGCCTCACTTCAGGCTTCTACGTCCTGCGCCTCCATACACCTGCAGGCGAGGCTTCGGCTCGTTTTTTCAAACGTTAGAGGTAGTAGCAGTAGTGGAACACGGCCTGCAAAGGGCTTTGCAACCGAGTAGGCTTAGGCTGGTAGCGACCAATCTATGGGTGCGAGGCCTTGTTTTTCCAAAATTTCATTGGTGCGGCTAAAATGCCCGCAGCCCATAAACCCATCACCAGCCAATGGTGAAGGATGCGGCGCGGTGAGCACATAGTGGCGCGTTTCATCAATGAGCGCCTTTTTGCCTTTGGCAAAATTGCCCCACAGCAGGAAGACAACGCCTTCCTTCAGGTCGGAGATTCGGCGGATGACGGCATCGGTAAAGGTTTGCCAGCCAATCTTTTGGTGTGAAGTAGGCTTGCCAGCCTCTACCGTGAGCATGGCATTGAGCAGCAGCACACCCTGCTTCGCCCAGTGCGTCAGGTCGCCGTGTGCCGGAGCCGGTATGCCCAGGTCGCGCTCAATCTCCCGGAAAATGTTGACTAACGAAGGCGGCATGCGTACGCCCCGAGGCGCCGAAAAGCACAGACCCATGGCCTCGCCGGGATTGTGGTAAGGGTCTTGCCCCAGAATGACCACCTTCACCGCATCAAAAGGCGTCGTATTAAACGCATTAAAAATGAGCGGCCCCGGAGGGTAAATGGTCTTGCCTGCTTTTTTCTCCTGCACCAAAAACGCCTTAATGGCGGCGAAGTAGGGCTGCTCAAACTCGTCGCTCAAGACGCGCTTCCAGCTCTCCTCTATCTGAACGTTTTGGACTTTTTCGGACATGACCGGCTCTTCTCTTTGTCGGCAAAAGTACGGCCTGTCTGCGGCGTTTGGGCGCTTTTAAAAAACGCCTACGTCCACGCCGGCGAAGTAGCCGGCGCTGGCCAGCGACAGGATGATGGCCCCCACAATAATGCGGTAGTAGCCAAAGACGCGAAAGCCATGATGGGTCAGGTAGGCAATGAAGCCCTTAATGGCCAGCATGGCAACGATGAAGCCCACCGCATTGCCCACAGCCAGCAGCCATATTTCCTGGCCGGCCAGTTGCAGGCTGCCCTCTTGGGCGTAGTCCCACAGCGATTTGCACGTAGCGGCAAACATGGTGGGCACGGCCAGAAAGAACGAGAACTCTGCTGCCGTCTTGGGCGAAAGCCCCTGCGTCAGCCCGCCGATGATGGTGGCCGCCGAGCGGCTGACACCCGGTACCATGGCGATGACCTGGAACAGCCCGATGGATATGGCCTTTCGCCAGTTCAGCTGCGCAATGTCGCCGTCGGAGTCTGCCCTTCGGGCAAACAGCCCGTCCAAAAAAAGAAAGACCACGCCGCCGATCACTAAGGCTACGCCCACGACCACGATGTTTTCCAGCATCTGGTCAATGAGCTTTTTCAATAAAAAGCCGAAGATAACGGCCGGCACGAAGGCGATGGCGATGTTGCGATAAAACGCCCACGGTTGCGCAAAGCGGTCGCGATACAGCACCACTACCGAAAGGATGGCGCCAAACTGAATAGCCACGGTGAACACTTTGACAAAGGGATGCGTGGCAATGCCCATCGCCGTAGAGGCCATAATCATATGGCCCGTGGACGACACCGGCAGGAATTCTGTGAGGCCCTCCACGATGGCCAGTATAATGGCGTGCAGCAGGTTCATGCCGTCGGAGGCGTGTTGGAGGTCGCCGAAGCGTTGTTGTCTGGTTTGAGGAAGATACCGATAGCCACCACGATGAAGCCAGCTACCATGAGCATGGGCGCCAGCGTGATGCGCCGTGGGCTGTAAATCAGGTTGGTATCCCAGGTGTTGGGGTCGGGCATGTGGCCTCCGCTCATGGCGATCAGGCCCAGTACGACTAAGAGCAGGCCAGCGCCCATGACGATGAAGTTGCGCCGCCCGAAGAGGAACGGCTCATCCTTGCGAAAAAGCCAGGCGAACCGGTCTTTCGAGGCTGGTTTGCGCGCGGAGGGCGCCGGCGATGCCGGGCGACGGGATGCGCTGGGCGCTGGTGCGTTGGGGCGGCGTTGCGGTTGTTTGGCCATGTAATGTTAAATTTTATATGCCGAAAAAATAAAATGAAATGCAATAGACCGGTCGCCTTGGCAAGGCTTTCAGTACAAGTCGTCAATTTTCATGTGTAAAAACCGACGCACAACAGCATAGGTGCTCAGGGTAGAGAGCAAAACGCCCAACAAAAGGACACCCACAAAGACGGCCAGAATACCGTTCAGGTCTTGCAACTGCTGTAGCTCGGGCATCTGGTGATAGGCCCAGTTGAGCAGCGCAATCAGGGCGCCAATAGCCAGCAGCGCGCTAATGAGGCCATTGATGAGAGCGCGCTGCAAGTAAGGGCGGGTAATGAAATCCCAGGAGGCGCCTACTAATTCCTGATTTTTGATGATAAATCGGTTGGCGTACAGGGCCAGTCGTATGGTGTTGTAGATGATGACGATGGCGACGACCAGCAGCAGCAGAGCCAGCCCCAACGTGATGCCGCTGATGAGGTTGAGGTTGCGGCTGATGTTGCCCGTCTCCACCGCTTCTACATAAAGTTCAGAGATGAGGGTGTCTTGCTTGAGTTCTTCGCGCCATCGTCTCAGGCTATCCCGCTGGAAGAAATCGGCCCTTACGTGAAAGCGCACCACGTCGCGCATCATGTTGGGCAGGTCGGCCAGCAGGCTTTCATCGCCTAAGTCTTCGCGCATCGAGGCGGCTGCCTGCTCGCGGGTGATGTACGTAACCGTTTCGGGCTTGACGAATGGCTCCTGGCGGATTTGTCGAATGATGCGCGCGATGTCTTCCTGCGGTATGTCGGGTTTGAATTCCAACCACACATCCACCTTTTCTTTGAAAAGGGCTACCAAGCGCTGGCCGTGCAGGGCGACGAGGGCAAATAACCCGGCGGCGAACAGCACTGAAGCCATGCTGAGAATAGCGGATACATAAGTGGGTCGGGTGCGCGACATGCAGGCAAGGGTTGGGCAAAAGACGCCGGCAAAGTTGCGGCTTATTGGCCAAACGCCCAAAAGGCATCAATAGGCCAGCAGCTTTTGCAATTGCTCACGCATGCGCTGGACGGGGAAGAAGTTTTGCTCTAAAGGAATGGCAAAGGGTACGGGCGTATCCAGGCTGGCCGACCGCATGACAGGCGCATCCAGATACTCGAAGAGATGCTCGGCTATCCAGGCGGCGATTTCGCCTCCGATGCCGCCGAAGAGGGTGTCTTCGTGCAGCACGAGCACGCGGTTGGTGCGGCGTACGCTGGCGGCGATGGCCTCGTAGTCGAGCGGCAGCAGCGAGCGCAGGTCCACAATGTCCGCGCTGATGCCCATTTCGTCGGCGACCGTTTCGGCCCAGCGCACGCCCAGCCCATAGGTGAGGATGCTGACGTCGTCGCCCGTGCGCACCTGGCGGGCTTTGCCTATTTCAGTGGTGTAAAAGCCTTCAGGTACTAAGCCCGACAGGCTGCGGTATAGGGCTTTGTGCTCGAAATAGAGAACCGGGTTAGGGTCTTCAAAGGCGGCCAATAGCAGCCCTTTGGCATCGTGCGGAGTGCTGGGGTACACGACTTTCAGCCCCGGCACATGCGTAAACCAGGCTTCGTTGGATTGGCTGTGGAAAGGCCCGGCGCCTGTGCCGGCGCCCGTAGGCATCCGGATGACCACATCGGCGTTTTGCCCCCAGCGCCAGTGCAGTTTAGCTAAGTTGTTGACTATCTGATTGAATCCACAGGTAACAAAGTCGGCAAACTGCATCTCGACCATGCTCTTCATGCCTTTGAGGCTGAGGCCCAGCCCGATGCCGATAATGGCGCTTTCGCACAGGGGCGTGTTGCGCACGCGCTCGCGACCGAACTCGTCCACAAAGCCTTGGGTGATCTTGAACACGCCGCCGTAGTCGGCGATGTCCTGGCCCATGAGTACCAGTTCGGAGTGGCGTTTCATGGCTTCGCGCAGCCCGTCGGTGATGGCATCAATGAAGCGCAATTCGCGTGCTGGCGCCTGAGGCGCCACAGTAGCGGGCGCTGGCGCATACACGTCGCGCAGTTCCTCCTCCGTGTCGGGCACGGGGTCGGGTTCGGCAAACATGACCTCCACGGCCTGCAAGATGGCTTTTTGGTTGCGCTCCTGTATGGCTTTGCGGCGCTCTTCGGTCAGGATACCCTGCTCCAAGAGCCAGACCTCGTAGTTTTTAACCGGGTCTTTTTTGGCCCAAGCTTCCATGAGGGCCTTGGGCACGTACTTTGTTCCGCTGGCCTCCTCGTGGCCGCGCATGCGAAAGGTGATGCACTCTACCAGCACCGGCTCTGGATTGCGACGCATTTCCTCGGCCAGCTGGGATAGGGTGCGATACACCTCCAGCACGTTGTTGCCGTCTATCTGGACGCCGCGCATACCGTAGCCAACAGCCCTATCCACTAAGTCTTCGCAGGCGTATTGCTCTTGCACGGTAGTGCTCAGGCCATATCCGTTGTTTTCGATGAGAAAGATGACGGGCAACTTCCATACAGCAGCCACATTGAGCGCCTCATGGAACTCGCCCTCGCTGGTAGCGCCCTCGCCCGTGAACGCCAGCGAAACGCGCCCTTCTCGGCGCATTTTATGGGCTAAGGCCACGCCCGCCGCCAGCGACAATTGCGGCCCCAGATGCGAGATCATTCCTACAATATGGTGCTCCATCGTGCCGAAGTGAAACGAGCGATCGCGCCCTTTGGTAAACCCTCGGCGCTTGCCCTGCCACTGGCAAAAAAGCCGATCGAGCGGAACCTGGCGCACGGTGAACACGCCCAGATTGCGGTGCATCGGAAAGATGATCTCATCGGGCAACAGAGCACAGGTGGCGCCTACGGCAATAGCTTCCTGCCCAATGCCGCTGAACCACTTGCTGATACGACCCTGGCGCAGCAGGTTGAGCATTTTCTCTTCAATTTGGCGCGGCAAAACCAACTGCTCGTACAAATGCAGGAGCGTGTCGTCGGAAAGTCCCGTGCGGTCAAACAATATCGGTGCGGTATGAGAGGTCATGAGCGGTCTGCGTTTTTGTGGGCGCGAAGGTAGAAAGGGCGCTGCCGGTGCAGACGATAATTTGACAAAGCCGCCCGGGTAGCCACCTCTCTTCAATTTTCAGCATTTAACAGGCTCAGCATCCAGACCGGCAAGATGCCTTTGAATTGCGCTACCTTTGCCCAAACCTTTATAGTGCTGCTACGGCAGCGTTTCTTTCAATATGACAAACTTTTCACAACACATGAAACACAAAACTTTTAGCCTCTTCTTCTTGCTTCTGGCTCTGCTCCTGCCCTGGAGCGTCCTCGCTCAAACCACGCCCAGCGGTGCGCCCGTGATACCCATACCCAGCGGCAACGTGCGCAAACAAGCACCACAGCCCGGTACGCCACCCAAAATCCAGATAGGTAAGGCCGCCACGAAAAAATTGAAAAACGGCTTGACCGTCATTGTAGTGGAAAACCGCAAACTGCCCCAGGTGTCGTTTCGCGTATTCGTGGACTTTGACCCCGTGCTCGAAAAAGAGGCAGCCGGCTACGCCGATATGGCTGGCGAATTGCTCTCAAAAGGCACCAAAACGCGTACTAAAGAACAATTGGACGAAGAGGTGGATTTCATTGGCGCTTCGCTGTCGTCCGACGCCAACGGCGTCTCCGGCTCGTGCCTGAGCAAACACACCGATAAAATGCTCGAGCTGCTCTCCGATGTGTTGCTCAATCCGACCTTCCCGGCCGAGGAATTGGACAAAGCCAAGCGCCGCGCCGAAAGCGGGCTGGCTGCTGCCAAAAACGACCCCGATGCCATCGCCTCCAATGTGGCCAATGTATTGCGCTACGGCAAAGACCACCCCTACGGCGAAAATATGACCGAAGAAACACTGGCTAAAATTAACCTCGACCAGATAAAAAAGTACTACCAGACCTATTTCAAGCCGAATATCGCCTACTTAGTCGTTGTAGGCGATATCAAGCAGGCCGACGCCTTCGCAAAAGCAGAAAAGTATTTTGGCAAATGGGCCAAAGGCAAAGTGCCCAAGCACACCTATGCCACGCCCAAAGCGCCTGAAAAGACCAGCGTAGCCTTCGTGGACAAAACCGGCGCCGTGCAGTCGGTCATCAACATTACCTACCCGGTCGAGCTGCCGCCCAACCATCCAGACGTCATTCCGGTGCGCCTGATGAACACCATCCTGGGCGGTTACTTCAACAGCCGGGTCAATGCCAACCTGCGCGAAAAGCACGGCTACACCTACGGAGCACGCACCTCGCTGTCACCTGATCGCCTCATCAGCGGCTTTTCCGCAACCGCCAGCGTGCGCAATGAAGTAACCGATAGCGCTATTACTCAATTCCTCATCGAGTTGGAGCGCATGCGCACCGAACCCATCCCGGACGACGAACTTCAGCTGGTCAAAAACGTGCTCACGGGTCAATTTGCCCAGAGCTTAGAGCAGCCTGGCACGGTTGCTCAGTTCGCCCTGAACATTGCCCGCTACAAATTGCCGGCGAATTACTATGAAAACTATCTGACCAACCTGCAGAAGGTAACCCCTGCCGAAGTGCAGGCCATGGCCCGCAAATACGTGCGCCCTGACCGTGCACACATCCTCGTTGTGGGCAACAAAGATGAAGTGGCCGCCAAACTTGCCCGCTTCTCCGCCGACGGCAAGGTCAACTTTTTCGATCCTTACGGAAACCCTGTAAAAGCTTCTGACCAGAGCGCTGCAGCCGGCATGACAGCGGAAAAAGTCATTCAAAATTACATCCAAGCCCTGGGCGGAGAAAAGGCTATAGGAGCGCTGAAAGAAGTCGAGGCCGCCTACGAATTCAACATCCCGGGCATGGGCGCGCTGGAAATGAGCGTTCTCCAAAAAGACAACGACAAAATGGCCATGCTCATGTCAGTTCAGGGCCAGGTCATGAACAGCCGCGTTTACAACAACGGCAAGGCTAAAGAAGACGGCATGGGCGGCTCACGCATGCTCGAAGGCGAAGAGTTGGAAGACATGAAAGAACAGGCCTACTTCTGCAAAGAGGCTGCCTACCTGAAAAACGGTTATCGCCTCACCCTCAAAGGCATCGAAAACGTAGGGGGTAAGGACGCCTACGCCGTCATGGTAGAGCGGCCCAACGGCAAGAAGAGCACCGAGTTTTATGAGGTAGCCACCGGCCTGAAAATCCGCGAAGTGCGCACCGAGGAAGGGATGGATGGCTCTCCCACGACGGTCATCACCGAGTTCGGCGACTACAAGCCAGTGCAGGGGGTGCAGTTCCCATATTCGATGACCATCAGCGGCGCCTTCCCCTTCCCGATGAAAGGCGTGCTGAAAACCATCAAGGTCAATGCCGGCATCCCCGACAGCACCTTCGAGATCAAATAATTCCGCAGCACTCGCCAAACTTGCCTGGCATGTAACGGCCAAACTTGTTTGGCCCAGTAACGGCCAAATTTATTTGGCCCAGCACCCGCCAAACTTGTTTGGCAAAGTAACGGCCAAACTTGTTTGGCCAAAAATCCATAACACTCACAACAAAAAAATTAACCACCACCATGCTAACATACATCCTACTGCAGGCGCCGCAAGGCGGCGGCAATCCCTTCATTAGCCTGCTTTTCCCGCTGCTCATCATCATCGTGTTCTGGTTTTTCCTCATTCGCCCTCAGGTGAAGCGCCAGCGCGAGCAGCAAAAGTTTATTGACAGCCTGCGCGAGGGCATGGAAGTCGTTACCAGCGCTGGCATCATCGGCAAGGTAACTAAGATTGACGGCAACGTGGTGCGTCTGCTCATTGACGAGCGCACGTTCATTCGTGTGCTGAAGCAGACCATCACCGGCGAATTCAAGCCTTGAGGCAGATGAGGTACTTGCTTTCTGCACTCCTGTGGCTTCTGACTGTTGCTTCCGCCCGCACGCAAAGTCCGTGGGTGCGGGCGGCCAACAGCGGCTACGTTCAGATGGGCTACCACGCAATACCCGCTTATCGCCAACTCTTTGGAAGGAGTGGTAGCGATTTGCCCCTGGTGCGCTATGTAACCGAGCAGACCCTTCAGCTTTACGGCGAGTACGGCCTTGACGCGCGCACTACAGCTATCGTGTCGTTGCCCTGGCGAATGCACGAGCGCGGTAGGCGAACGCCGGAACTGCCTCTTTTCATTTCAGCCACCGAGGATGGTCAGATCAGCGGGTTCGGCAACATTTCGCTTGCGTTGCGCCGCCAGCTCTCTAACGGGCCACTCGTTCTCAGCGGTGCGCTGAGGCTCGACCTGCCCAGCGTCTTAAATCAACCGAATACGGGTTTGCGCACCGGCTTCAACGCCTTTACGGTGCAGCCCTCCCTCAGTGTAGGTCAGAGCGCGGGCCGGCTGTACTGGTTCGTTTACAGCAGCTTAGCGCTCCGCACCAACAACTGCAACCACTACCTCAACACTGGAGCAGAAGCCGGCCTTTCCGTTGGGCCGCTTTGGTTTATTGCGTTTTTAGACATCGTTTTACCTTTTGAAAGCGACTCCCGCCCGTTGCAACCCGCCCGGACTCGCACGGGGCTGTACGAAAACAACCAGGGCTGGCTATCTCCTGGCGGTAAGGTGCTCTGGCAGGTGATGCCGCGATGGGGCATCGTTGTTTCTGGCGCCACTGCCTTATGGGCGCAATACGTACCCAAAAACCCTGGTATAAGCGCTGCGGTTTTCTATCGGTGGTGAACGCCACATCTCTGACGGCGTGCACTCAGGCTTCCGTTCCTTATCTTTGCTTCTAATGGCGCATTACTTAGACGAACTCAACGACGTACAACGCGCAGCCGTAACTACCATCGAAGGCCCGGTGCTGGTCATTGCCGGCCCAGGTTCGGGCAAAACGCGCGTGCTGACCTATCGCGTCGCCTATGTGTTGGAGCAAGGCATAGAGCCCTGGCGCGTGTTGGCACTGACGTTTACCAACAAGGCTGCCCGCGAGATGACGGAGCGCATCGAGCGCGTCGTCGGCCCTCGAGCACGCTACGTGTGGGCCGGTACCTTTCACTCCATTTTTGCCCGCATTCTGCGCGCCGAGGCCGGCAAGATCGGTTACCCTTCCAGTTTTTCCATCTACGACACCGACGATACCGTTAGCCTGCTGCGCAGCATCATCAAAGAAATGAGCCTCGACCCGCAGCAGTACAACCCCAATGCTATACGCTCGCGCATTTCGTTGGCCAAAAGCAACCTGCTGACCCCGCCGCTCTACCGCGCCAACGACCAGATGATGGAGCAAGACCGCCAGGCGCGCCGGCCCTTTACGGCCGACATCTACGAGCGCTACGTAACCCGCTGCAAACGCGCTGGCGCCATGGATTTCGACGACCTGCTGCTGCAAATGCACCACCTGCTGCGCAACCACCCTGATGTGGCCGACAAATATCGCGAGCGCTTCCGGTACCTGCATGTGGACGAATTCCAGGACACCAACTTCCTCCAGTACGCCATCCTGCACCTGTTGGCCAAGTACCCAGGCAGCCCGGAAAACCTCTTCGCCGTCGGCGACGACGCCCAAAGCATCTACGCCTTTCGCGGTGCTACCATTGATAACATCCTGGACTTCAGCAAGGATTTTCCGCAGCTGAAAACCTTCAAATTGGAGCAAAACTACCGCAGCACCGCACACATTGTGGCCGCTGCCAACGAAATCATTGCACACAACTCCCGGCAATTGCCCAAAAAAATCTGGACAGCCCGCAGCGACAGTCACAAAATCCGGCTGCTACGCTGCATGACCGACGACGACGAAGCGCGCCGGGTGGTTGACCTTATCGTAGAACAAAAAAACCGCCTCCACCTGCGCAACGGCGATATTGCCATCCTGTACCGCACCAACGCCCAAAGCCGCAAATTTGAAGAGCAGCTACGCCGCCAAAACCTGCCCTATCGCGTCTTCGGCGGCCTGTCGTTCTATCAGCGCAAAGAGGTTAAAGACCTGCTGGCCTACCTGCGTCTGACGGTCAACCCGTACGACGAAGAAGCGCTGGCGCGCATCATCAACTATCCCGCCCGCGGCATCAGCGACGCTACCTTGACCAAAATCCGTCAGCACGCTGCCGCCAACAACCAACCTTTGTGGGATGCCATGCTCACCGCCGACCTGCCCGAACGCGCTCGCAAAGCTGTGCTCAACTTCCGCGCATTGGTCGAGAGCTGGCAACGCCGCGCCCACAAAGAGTCGGCCTACCAGCTGGCCTCCGATATTTACCGCCAATCGGGCCTGCTGGACGAGCTCAAAAGCGAACGCGGCACCGAAGAGGGCCTCAGCCGCCTGCAAAACGCCAACGCCGTTTTAGACGCCATCAGCGAATTCACCGACAACGCTTCTAAACTGCCGCTGAACGAAGAAAGCGGCGAAACGCCCGATGCCTCCTTGGCCGCCTATTTGCAAACGGTTACCCTGCTGACCGACGCCGACATGGCCAGCGACAGCCCCGACTATATCACCCTGATGAGCGCCCATGCAGCCAAAGGGCTGGAGTTCCGCAGCGTGTTCATCACCGGCATGGAGGAGATGCTTTTTCCTTCCTTTTTTGCCTTAGAAAACCCTGGTGGCTTAGACGAAGAGCGCCGGCTCTTTTACGTGGCCGTAACGCGCGCCAAGGAGTTGCTCACGATCTCCTTCGCCGGCGTGCGCTACCGCAACGGTCGCTTAGCCGAAAGCGCGCCCTCGCGTTTTCTGGGCGAGATTGACCGCGAGCACTACGAAAACCTCGGCGGCATTGGCTCGCGCCGGGCGTCTGCCGAACCGATCTCTCGCGTGGCCAGCCCTGCTGCCTCGCGGGCCAGCGTATCGGGTAACTTTAGCTCGCCGCAGCCTCACCAGAGCCGCACCCAGCCGACGGCGCCGCCTGCCGACTTTAAGCCTTCGCCGCCGGAGGCTGTGGCGCCGGGCGTGCGCGTGCGCCACCTCAAGTTCGGCGAGGGCGTCGTCAGAAGCGTCGAAGGCGCGCGCGAAAACCGCGTGGCGTCTATCGCCTTTCAGGGCGACGAAATCCCGGAGCGCCGCTTAGTGTTGCGCTTTGCTAAGTTGATGGTGCTCGATTAGTCGTCCCACAGGTCTTCGATAACCTTGCCGGTGCAGCCGTTAGGCCGCATGATGCGCAGTAGGGCGGCAAGCGTAGGCGCAATGTCGGTGATGCTTACCGCTTCGACCGTCTGACCGGGCTTTATCTTCCAGCCGTACCACAGGAGCGGCACATGCGTGTCGTAAGGATAGGGCGAGCCGTGGGTGGTGCCGCCCTGGCCGAAATACTCGTCGTCGGAATGCCAGCCCGGCTCTAAGAAGAAAACCAGATCGCCCGACCGGTGCGGATGCAAGCCGCGCCGCGTTTCGGCTACAAATGGATACTCAGCTGGCAGGCGCATGATCTCCTCGACCGTCAGCGCGTCATACACACCCGGCTGCTCGCGCAGATAGGCTTTCGCTATCTCCATGGCAGTTTGCAAACTTTTAGGGCTCAGCTCTCGACGGTTAAACCAGAGCTGCTGGTTGTACGTAGCCAGTACGAACTCTTTCTTTACACCGAAAGCCCGCTGCAGACGCGCATTCAGCGTGTCCTTGAGTTTGCTTTCTGGAAACACACCTGCTGGCGCCATCAAGTCTTGCAAGTGCCGGGGCGTTTCCGCAGCGCCGTGGTCAGCAGTGAGGAAGACCAGCACGTTGTCTTTGCCCAGTTGTTCGTCCAGAAACTTGAGCAGGCGGGCGATTTCCAAGTCGAGTCGCAGGTAAACATCTTGTACCTCTTCGGCGTGAATGCCGAACTGGTGGCCGCAGTAGTCAGGCGTAGAGAAGCTCAGGCACAGCATATCGGGGTATTCATCCCGGCCCAGTTCCATTTTTTCAATGGCGCTGATGGCAAAGTCCACCGTGATGGTGTTGCCTTCGGGCACAAATCGCAACAAGCCGTAGCCGTAGTTTTGGTAAAGGCTATCGCGCCAATAGCGCAGGTTGTAGGGGAAGCCGCCCGGCTGCACTAAGGCCATTGGGGGATAGTTGCCGCCGGCGTATTTGCGCCAGTTCTCGAAGCTCTCGCGGTAAGGGCGCTGGTGTAGCTTGTCCCACACGCCGTCTAAGTACTGCCGCGCCTTTTCCAGGCGGTTAAAGGCGGCGACCCAGTCGGGCAGTTGCTGAGTATAATAGGTGGAGGTAATCCAGTTGCCCGTCCGGTCGTCGAACCAATAGCAGGCGTCGGGGAAGTGCCCGGCAGGCAGGATGCTGCCGCGGTCTTTGAGGCAGATGCCGACGACCTTGGATTTCATGGCAAAGCCCAATCGCAACTCGTCGGAGATGGTGCTGCTCAGCAACACACGGGGCGAATGGCGGCCGCTCTTGTCTTCCGGTTTGCGGGTACCTACGGCGTTCACCGTGGTGTCGGTAGTTACATAGCGCCTCCGCCCCCACTGGCGGTCGTACCACTCGTTAGCAATGATGCCGTTGAGGTTAGGCGTCGTGCCGGTGTAGATAGCTGCGTGTCCCGGGCCTGTGTAAGTGGGCCAGTAGTTGTATAAGGTGTTCTCGCAGGAGAAGCCCTCGCGCAACAGGCGCTTGAAGCCGTCTGGGCCGTAGGCATCGTAATAGCGGTAGAGGTAGTCGTAGCGCATCTGGTCCACCACAATGCCTACCACCAAGCGCGGGCGTTCGAGTATTTCCTGCGCATTTAGCGGCGCTATGGCCAACAGGCAACAGGCGGCTGCCCACATCCAGAGTCGTTTCATAGCTGTTGTTGATTTTAATAAAAGAATGAAAGCAAAGGTATATGGGCACAGTGAGAGAGGGAGGTTAAGTCTTCGCTAACACTCCCGCCATTAAGGCGGGAAAAACGCCTTAAATGCCACTTACGCAGGAGCCTGGGCGAGCCGTTTTTGGCATGCAGGAAAACTTCTTTTGGCGAATTCAGCGACTCAAGATGCGAAAACCGGACGGGAAAACGCCTGCCCGGCTATACGCTGTTGCAGCATTTAATAAAAAGGTGGATTATTGAAAAATTCGCGTATATTTGCAAAAAACTTTCACAAAAGACGCCTAAAATGGTCTTAGAAATCCGTCTTAGTAACTTTTTCTCCATTAAGGGTGAAATAACGCTGGACTTCCGAGCGGGCAACCTGCGTTCGGAACAAGCGCGGGCTTTGCGAGATAATGTCTTTGCCCTTGGCAAAACAGAATTGCTGAAAACCATCGTCATCTACGGCGCTAACGCTTCAGGTAAGAGCAATATCATTCGCGCTATTCGCTTTTGCCACGCCATGGTGTTGGAGTCGCACAATCACAATGAGAACACGACCTTCCATTTCCAGCCATTCAAGTTCGACGGTTATCCGCAGAGGCCCAGTCATTACGCTATTCGTTTTGCCATCGAGGACGTAGAATACGAGTATACCTTCTCGCTGACCCGCGAGCGCATCCTCACGGAGTCGTTGCACTATTACCCCAAAGGTCGCGTCAAGGAAATCTTCACGCGCGACGAGCGGCGCGGTAAGACCAAAAAAGAAAAATACACCTTTACGGAGGTGATCAAGCGCCCGTGGGATGTGGCCGAGAATACCTCGGATAAAACGCTATACATCTCTCGTGCAAGCCAGATGGACCGAGAGATGGCCAAAAACATCTTCCATTATTTCCACCGCTCGTTTATCTTAAGTTACCTCGCCCTGGATGCTTCCTCTGCAGAACAGATGTTCAAAGAAAACAAGGGGCGGATTTTAGAGGCGCTGAAAATTGCCGACAGTGATATCGAAGATGTGAGGATCAAAGTGCTGCAAACGCCAGGCAAAAACATACACGCCGACCTGACCAACATGACCGCGCGAGTAGAGGATGTGGTGCTGGACCAATTACAGATAAAAAGCTATCACCGAAGCCACCCCGGCATGCCCTTCGACTTCATCACGGAAGAGTCGCAGGGAACTATTAAGCTGTTTTTCATCTTACTCACTTTGCTGGACGTGGTGAAAAACAATAAAGTGCTCCTGATTGATGAAATTGAGGAAAGCCTGCACCCGAAAATTCTGGATTACATCTTCAACCTCTTCCGCGCCAGCGAGCGGGCGCAGCTGCTTTGCACCACGCACAACACAGCGTTTCTAAGCCTGAAAAAGTTTCGTAAAGACCAGATCTGGTTCACCAATAAGAGGCCAGACGGCGCTACAGACCTGTATTCGCTGTACGATTACAGCGACTTCCGCGACACTATGGACTTAGAAAAAGCCTATTTGCAAGGCCGATTCGACGCTGTGCCGATATTGAACGACTCGTTGACTCGCTTACGAGATCTTCTACATGAGTAAACGAAGGCCACCAAAGAGGAAAAAGATCAACCCGCATTTCTGGATTTTCTGCGAGGGAGAAACCGAAGAGGCTTATGCGCTTTGGTTACGCGCCGAGTATCGGCTGCCCATAGAGGTGGTTGCTAAAGTATCTGGCAGCCACATCAGCAAGCGGTACATACAAGCCTACAAAAGAGGCAAACCCACACATTCTAAAGATCGAGATTTCCTGATGTACGATGCTGACGTACCCGAAATTTTGGAACAGTTAACCCGGATTCGTCACGCTATGCTTATTGCCTCCAATCCTTCCATCGAATTGTGGTTCTTACTGCACTACCAGGATCAGGCGGCTCGTATCAGCGAGGAGGAGTGCATCAGGCAGCTTAGTCATCGAAATGGAACCAAATACTCAAAAGGAATGCTGGATGAGAAGCTAAAGAAGAGATTAAAAGAATACTGCGAGGATGCTTGCAAACGCGCCAGCGCCTTGACGCTTTACAACAATCCTTCTACTAATATGCACGAACTGATTCGGGCTTTTGAAGAAGCAAAAGCAAAGCAGGCTTGATTGAGCCTTGAAGCGATTTTAAAATTAACCTGCGAGACCACAAAGAGTACCGAGAACTCGCCAAACTAACCGCAGAGTACTCCCTTTTCAAGAAAAAACCCTTCAAAAGCGCTCCGCATCTCTCTGCGACCGGTTACATATTTTTCCTTGCCATACGTGCTCTTCGTCGCTTTTTTCACGTCCAAAACATCGCCACTTCCCGCACCTCTCCCGGTATCAGGTTGCACAGGGCGCCTTCACCCAGACGTAATGGCCCGATTTGCACGCGCACCAATCGGAGCACGGGGAAGCCTACGGCGGCACACATACGCCGCACCTGGCGGTTTTTGCCCTCGGTGAGCGCGATTTCTATCCACCGGTCTGGGACGCTCCGCCGGAAGCGAATGGGCGGGTCGCGCGGGGGCAGCGGGGGCGGTGTCTCCAGCAGGCGCACACGCGCTGGGCGGGTGCGGTAGGGCTTTCCGTTCACACGGATAACAACGCCCTGGCGCAGGCTTTCCAGCGCCTCTTCGGTCGGGATGCCCTCTACCTGCGCCCAATAGACGCGCTCGTGGCCGCCTTCGGGGCGCAGCAGGCGGGCGTTGAGGCGCGGGTCGTTGGTCAGCAGGAGCAGCCCCTCGCTGTCGGCATCTAAGCGCCCGACGGGATAGACGTCTTTAGGCCAATCGGCCTTCAACTCGGCCAGTGTGTGCTGCCCGGGCTGGTCAGGCGTGAACTGGCTGAGCATGCCGTAGGGCTTATAGGTGACGTAGTAGCGGTAGATGGGCATTGGTGCAAGATGAAGGCGAGCACGGAGCGCATTTTTGCAACAAAGACGGTGATTAAAAGTGTCCCGAAGGAAGCCCTAGCAGACTCCATCTCCTCCTCGTTAGCGCTCCTGGCCCGGTAGCAGCGTCTTTTTCGGCTCTGTAATGTTCGGCGGTTTCATATAGAACGGCTCGTAGTAGGCGATGTTTTCCCAGGCGCCGCTGTGGTAGCGTTGTTCGGCTAAGCGAGCCAGGAAGGTGGCTGAGCAGGCCGTTACGGGGCTTTTTTGCAAGTGATTGTCTAGCGTTTCGGGCGGTATTTTGCTGCAGCCGTTGCCTGCGCAGAGCCATAGCGTATGGGGCGGTGCAGTGGGCGCTAATGCGTACAGGTGTTGAGGCCATTGTTGGTCCATAATCAAGGGCTGGGCCGGGCAAAGCGGTTGGAGCGTTTCATCGAAGATTGCCATCCACACCTCTTGCCGGCGGGCGTCGAGCATGGGCACATAGCGCACGGTAAGGCCGGTGGGTGCGTGTTGCTGGGCCGCGAAGGCCAGCGCCTGCAGGGTGGGCACGGCGATGAGCGGTTTGTCCAAGGCATAGCCGATGCCTTTGGCCGTCGAGATGCCCACGCGTAGCGAGGTGTAGGAGCCGGGGCCGCCGCTGACGGCAACGGCATCCAGCTGGCGGAGTGTAAGGTTCGCTTCGCGCACGCACGCCTCAATGAGCAGGGTCAGGCGCGCGGCGCAATTAACGCCAGCGGTTTCCTCTGCTAAGGCGACCACTTCGCCGTCGAGCGCGATGGCGACCGAGCACACGTCCGTGGCCGTTTCGAGCAACAGCAGGCAAGCCATGACGGGCTAAAAGCTGCCGTAAATGATGCCGCCGCCCACCACGTCGTCGCCCTCGTAGAAAACGGCACTCTGGCCCGGGGCAATGCCTTTAGCGTTGGCGTGAAATTGCACCTCAACGTTGCGCCCAACGGGCCGCACGGTGCTCAGTGTGCCGGCATCGCGGTAGCGCACTTTGGTCACGACCTCCAGCCCTTCTTCGGGCAGTTCGGCGTATTTCATGAGGTTGACTTTGCCCACCATCATGCCGTTGCGGATGAGGTCCTCTTCGCGGCCCAGCACCACCGTGTTGGTTTCCGGACGTATTTCGGTAACGTACATCGGCTCGCCCAGCGCAATGCCCAGACCTTTGCGCTGGCCCACAGTGTAGAACGGATAGCCCTGGTGGCGGCCTAAGACATTGCCCTGGGTGTCCACGAAGTCACCCTCGCCAATGCGTTCGTCGAGGTCGGGCACGCGGCGGCGTAGGAAGCTGCGGTAGTCGTTATCGGGCACGAAGCAGATTTCGTAGCTCTCGGCTTTTTTGCTCAGTTCCGACCAGCCGCGTTCGGCGGCCATCTGGCGCACTTCGGGTTTGGTGAAGCCACCCAGCGGCATGCGCGTGCGGGCCAGGCACTCTTGGCTGAGGCCCCATAGAACGTAGGACTGGTCTTTTTGCCGGTCGCGCGCGCGGCGGATGTAGTAGCGCCCATCTTGCTGGGCAATGATGCCGTAGTGACCGGTGGCAATAAATTCGCAATCCAGCTGGTCGGCGCGGCGCAGCAGGCTATTCCATTTAATGTGGGTATTGCACAACACGCACGGATTGGGCGTGCGGCCGGCCAAGTACTCGTCCACAAAGTTGTCAATCACATAGTCGCCAAATTCTTCGCGGATATCCACGATGAAGTGGTGGAAGCCCAGCTGCACGGCCACCTGGCGGGCGTCGTTAATGCTGTCTAACGAGCAGCAACCCGTCTCCTTGCGGCTGCCGCCCGAGGTGGCGTAGTCCCAGGTCTTCATGGTGATGCCAATGACTTCCCACCCTTCCTCGTGCAGAAGGACAGCGGTCATGGTGGAGTCAATGCCACCCGACATGGCGACCAAGGCTCTTCCTAATCTGGACATGTCTTTCTCTGTGTTTGAGACGACGCCTGACGGAGCAGGGTGTGCGTCGCCTCTTTTCCGCTTACTCTAAAGTTTGCAAGAAAACTTCCACGCGGTTTTTCAGGCTCAAGTTGTCTTGTGCGCCGGGCGCTTTGAGGGCCTTTTCAGCAGCGGTGCGGGCGTTGGCTTTGTCGCCTTTGCGGCGATAGATGTCGGCCAACGTAAGGTAGTATTCACCCAGGCCACCGGTTTCAGCGGCGGTTTTAGCCCATTTTTCGGCCTGGTTGAGCACGTCAGCGTCTTTCGGAAAGACGGCAAGCATTTTAGTAACGAGTTCGTGAAGGCGGGCGGCGTCGTTGCGCACGATTTTTTTCTGGTACCCTTGCGCGGCCTTGAGGTAGTTCTTTGCGTCTTTGGCGGCGGCATGGTAGCGCATGTCGGCGTCGAAGGCGAACTCCTCAGCTTGGGTGGGCAGGTTGGTCTTCACCTTTGTTTTGGCCTCTTCGAGCAGGCGCGCGTCACGGAATTCGATGGCTTTTTTCACGGTGTTTTTGCAGGCCAGCAGGATGCGGTCGTTCACCTTTTGCGCGCCTTCCTGGGCGGATATGGCTGCCCTATTGGCGACGAGCAGGTCGAATACGCGGCTATCGGCCTCTACAGCGCCCTCCAGAATGATCTGGCGCGAGATGGTGTCGTTGTAGTCCTTGCGCGCGTTCAGGTAGTCGTTGGTTACCTTCAGCGAGGGCTTGTTAGCGCGGTTGAGCGAGCGGATGTAGCGCAGCACCAAATCCGGGTCGCGGTTGCCGGCTTCGTATTCTTTTTCAACGTCTTTAGAGACGCTGGCTAACCCCAGGGCTTTCTGGCCGAAGGCGATGAGACCTTCTGCCGTCATAGCACCCACGTGTTTCTGCACAACTTTACCGTCAGCGTCTAAGATCATCAGCGTGGGATAGGCGCCCACTGGATACTTGCGCGCAAACTCGGCGTTCTCCGGCTTCTCCATGTCGTACTTGACGTTGACGAAGTGTTCGTTGAAAAACTCGCCCACTTTCGGGTCGGTGAACACCGTGGCGGCCATACGCTTGCATGGGCCGCACCAGGAGGCGAAGGCGTCGGCAAAGATGAGGCGCTCCTCCGCTTTGGCTTTGGCCTGCGCTTCGGGCCATTTGCCTTCAAAGAAGCGGATGCCCTGGGCACAAAACGGGCCAGCAGAGGCCAAAAAGAGCGCCATTACGGCAAACAGACGAGCATAGGTCATAAACATGGTGCGCAATGAAATACTGAAATGCGGTTTTAAAAACAAAAAAACGGTTGGTCAGGTTTCGGCATTTCGCCAAATGGCAAAACGGCGCTAATCCTGGCGAGGCGCCTCATCGCGTTTGCCCAGCAGGCGTTCCAATTGGTCCACCCTTTTTTGCAATTCGGGCAGGCGTTTGAAAATGGCATAGGCGCGGATGTAGTCGTTGTAGTCAATTGCTGGAGCGCCAAAGAGCGCCTGGTTGGGTTTTTTCACCGAAGAGGCGATCCCGCTTTGCGCCTGGACGCGCGTGCCGTCGGCAATGGAGAGGTGGCCCGCTACGCCGACCTGACCGCCGAGTTGGACGTTTGCGCCAATTTTGGCGCTGCCAGCAATACCAACCTGGGCGGCCATAGCGGTGTTTTTGCCCACCTCGACGTTGTGGGCGATGTGCACTAAGTTGTCCATTTTGACGCCGGCGCGGATGAGCGTGCTGCCCAGTGCGGCGCGGTCAATGCAGGCGTTGGCGCCGATTTCGACGTCGTCTTCCAAAACCACGTTGCCCACGTGCGGGATTCGTTTCCAGGAGCCATCCTCTTGCGGAGCGAAGCCAAAGCCGTCGGAACCGATAACGGCATTAGGGTAGATGGTGCAGCGGTTGCCAAGAACACAGTGGTGCAAAATACGCACACCTGGATAAATGGTACAATGGCTCCCGATGCGCACATTGCGTCCGATGTAAGCCTGTGGGTGGATGACACAGTGCTCGCCGACGATGGCGCCCGCCTCGACAATAGCAAACGGCCCTATGTAGGTGTTGGCGCCAATTTGGGCTTCCGGGTGTACGCAGGCGCGCTCGTCAATGCTGGGCGCCAGGCCATTAGCCGACAGCAAGTCGTGGAACTTTTCCAACAGCAGCGCCAGACTGGAACGCACGTCGTCCACACGGATCAGCGTAGCTGTTACCGGCTGGGTAGGGGCGAACTGCTTGTTGACTAACAGCACTGAGGCGCGCGTGGTGTAGGCAAAAGGCTCGTATTTAGGGTTATCCAAAAAAGCAAAATCGCCAGCCTCCGCCTCTTCGATGCGCGCGGGCTGGCGAACGATAGCGTCTGGGTCTCCTTCAAGCGCGCCCCCGAGAATGTGGGCCAGCTGTGCCGCAGTGATGTGCATGCCGAGGGATGGAATAGAAATGGGCTGTGTTAAACGGGAGGCAAAGGTACGGATTATGTCGGCTGCACGAGGGTGCAGGGTTGGGCGGAGAGGAAATGAAAAGTGAAAAGGGAAAAGTGAAAAATGAGTGAGGTAGATTTCTGGTGTTGTGGGGGGCTCAGCAAAGGGCGTGCTCAGGAGGTTTTGACTTTTGTTTTTGCGCGAGGTTGACGTGGCTTTGCTGTTTTTTGGGCTTTTTGGGCCGTTGGCGTCTTTTGTCGCGGCGTCTTTTTGGGTTTGGGCGGCGTTTTTCCTTCAAAAATTTGCACGGCTAAGGGTGCGAGTCGGAAAGTGATGGAGTGTTCGAAGCCGTGCGAGGGTTCGGGCTGGGCCTCAATGGGCGTGTTGGTAACGCCGCTGCCGCCGTAGGCCGGGTCATCGCTGTTGAGCAGTTCGACCCACGTGCCGCTATAGGGCACGCCGAGGCGGTAGTTTTCTACCACACCGGTTTTGAAGTGGCAGACGACGAGCAAGACGTTGTCTTCGGGGCGCCCTTTGCGCAGGTAGGCCAGCACGCAATTTTCGGTGTCGTCGCCGCTGACCCAGGCATAGCCTTCGGGTGAGAAGGCGTGATACCACAGAGCTGGCTTTTCGACGTAAAGGTGGTTGAGCGCGCGCACCCATTGCTGGCAGCCCTTGTGGTAATCGTACTGGAGCAATTCCCAAACTACGCCGCGATCGTGGCTCCATTCGGAGGTCTGGCCAAATTCGCCGCCCATAAACAGCAGTTGCGACCCCGGATGCGTCCACTGGTAGCCGAAAAGCGCGCGCAGATTAGCAAACTTTTCCCATTCGTTGCCCGGCATTTTATAGAGCAGCGAGGCTTTCATGTGCACTACTTCGTCGTGGCTCAAAGGCAGCATGAAGCGCTCCGAGAAGGCATAGACCATCGAGAAGGTGATGTCGTTTTGGTGCCACCGGCGGTACAGGACAGGGCGTTTGAAATAGTTAAGTGTGTCGTGCATCCAGCCCATCATCCATTTTTGGCCGAAGCCTAAGCCGCCCTCCCACGTGGGTTTACTGACGCCGGGGAAAGCGGTACTTTCTTCGGCAATGGTTTCGATGCCGGGATAGTGGGTGTAGGCGGCCTCATTGAACTCGCGCAGGAAGGAGATGGCTTCTAAGTTTTCGCGCCCGCCGTGGATGTTAGGGATCCACTCGCCCTCCTTTCGCGAGTAATCGTGGTAGAGCATGGAGGCCACAGCGTCTACGCGCAGGCCGTCAGCGTGGTATCGGTCGAGCCAGAAGAGGGCGTTGGAAATGAGGAAAGAGCGCACCTCGTCGCGTCCGTAGTCAAATACATAGCTGTTCCAATCGGGGTGATAGCCGCGGCGCATGTCGGCGTATTCGTACAGGTGCGAGCCATCGAAGAGATATAGGCCATGAATATCGCCGGGGAAATGCGAGGGCACCCAGTCAAGGATGACGCCGAGGTTGGCCTGGTGGCAGGCGTCTATGAAATACATTAGGTCTTCGGGTGTTCCGTAGCGGCTGGTGGGCGCGAAATAGCCGGTAATCTGGTAGCCCCAGGAAGGGAAATAGGGGTGCTCCATGACAGGCATGAGCTCTAAGTGGGTGAAGCCCATGTCTTGGGCATAGGCGACGAGTTCGGTGGCCAACTCGCGGAAGTTGAGCGATCGGTTGCCCTCTTTGGGCAGTTTTTTCCAAGAACCCAGGTGCACTTCGTAGACTGACCAGGGCTGTGGTTGGCCGGCGCGCTGGCGGCGTTGCTCGAGCCAGCGGGCATCGTTCCAAGCGTAATCCAATTCCCACACGATGGAGGCCGTGCGCGGAGGCATTTCCCAGCGCAGGGCATAGGGGTCGCCCTTATCTAAGCCCTTGCCGTTGGCCATGGTGATGTGGTATTTGTAGGTGGTTCCTTTGCGCAAACCGGGGATGAACCCCTCCCAGATGCCGCTTTTGTCCCAGCGAGGCAGCAGGATGTGCGCGTCTGGTTTCCAGGCGTTGAAGTTGCCGACAACCGAAACGCGCCTTGCACGTGGCGCCCATACAGCGAAGTAAACGCCCGACTCGCCATCGCACTCTACCAAATGGCTGCCCATCTTTTCGTATAGCCGGTAGTGCTTCCCTGTTTGAAAGAGGAAAATGTCAAATTCCGTAAGCAGAGAAAAGGGCCTGACCGTAGGCATAGGCAGTTATCGTGAGCACTTGAAAAACAGCGGCCAAAATACGTCGCTTCAGGCAGCTAAGGATTACGAACGCCAAGCTACCCATTCTACGGCAAATGCGCGCCATCCGAAGGCCGTTGGCACAGTTCTTGGAATTCACCCGTTAACAAACTGTTTAATCATTAATCCAAAACAATCTTCTTAAGCAATGGATGTTCTTTACCAACTCCGGCAATTTCCGATTCTGTCCCCGATGACGCTGCAGGAACTGGAGGAGCTCGCCCGCCTGTCAGAGGTTCGCACAGTCCACAAGCATACGTTCATCTACTTAGCCGACGAGCCAAGCGATTATCTCTGCTTCTTAGTGCAGGGCAGCGCAAAAGTGGGCATCTATGCCCCGGACGGGCGCGAGATCGTCCGGAGCTTTCAGCACCCGTACACCATCTTCGGCGAAATGGGCCTGGCCGGCGAAAGCAAACGCGCCGAATTTGCTAGCGCCATGAATCAGGATGTGCGCTTCATCGCCGTCAAAACAACGCACTTCCGGCCCTTTATGGAGCGCAATTTTACTCTGGCTCAAAACATGCTTAACCACCTCGGCGAACGGGTACGCCGTGCCGAGCGCCATTGGGAGTCGCTCATTTGCAAAGACGTACGCTCGCGCATTGTGGACTTTCTGAAAGAAACTGCCGGCCAGCGCGGACGCCAGGTTGGCTTCGAAACGCTCCTGAAACACGGCTTTACCCAACAGGATCTTGCCAACTTGGTAGGCGCTAGCCGCCAAACAGTTACTTCCATCCTAAACGAACTGCGCAAATCGAACCTCATCCATTTTAACCGCAATTCCATCCTTATTCGAGACTTAGAAAAACTCAACTAAAAACCTATAATACTACTCCTTCCTGCGGGAGGCAGCTGCCCGGAGCAGCGGTCTCTCGCAGCGTTTTTTTAGTGCATATGAAAATAGCCCTACTGGAACCAGCGAATTTGCCCTTTACTGTCTCTTTGCAGGCGTCCTACAACAAGAACATTCGCTTCACTTAACACGCCAATCGCTCTCGTATGCGACTGACTCTGTGCGCGCTACTCTGCGCTTCGTCAACTATTCTCTCGGCCCAGTATGGTGGCCCCCGCCTTTTCTTAGACATCCCATCGTTCTACCTGCATACGCCTGATGTGGAAAAAACGGGCGAGCGGGTCGGCGCGGGTCTTGAAGCCGCTATGAATGTGGGCGCCCATTGGGGCGTAACCCGCCTGGGCGTGGGCACAACGTTCACGCTCAACCCTGGCGCAGAGGATTTTTCTAAAACCACGCTGTGGCGGCCGTATGCCATCCTGGAGGCCGGCGCCGGCCTGTACCGCTCTAACGGCAACCAGTGCGCTAAAAGCCACCAAAGCGCCTTCACGGCTCTGGGCAAGGTGGGGATGCGCTACGACTTCAATCGCGAAGCCATCGCCGCTTCAGAAGGTGTTGAGCCCAACGCGCTGGATTTTATCCTGGGCGTTGAACTGGGCTATTTCTTTATCCGGGACGTGTTCCGCAACACGGAATTTGTGCTCAACGGCAACTACCACACGCAGGCCAAAGTGATTTCGGCTAATGTGGGCTTCAAGTTGTTCCTCAACCTGCGGGCCAATCGGTAGCCGACACCTTCTTTTTTAAGGGTTAGCCCTGCACGTAAACGACCCACTTTTCCTCGAAGGCTGACTCTGGAAAGAAGTCCTGCACGGCGAAGACCTCTACGTATTCCCTGGCTTTGCCCGGCAAGGCATCTATCTCGGGCTTGAGATTGCCGCCTTTGAGGGCAATGAGCCCATTGGGATAGGCGTGCTGGTGTTTTTTGCGCAGCAGCGGCTGGCTCCACTGGAGCAGTTGAGGTAGAGGCGCCACGGCACGCGAGACGACGAAATCGAACGCCTGGCGCTGTTTCATTTCTTCAGCTCTCGTATGCAAGGCGATAGCGTTGGTCAGTGTCAGGGTTTTGATGAGTTCCTGCACGGCCGCTATTTTTTTGCCTGTGCCGTCAATCAAGGTGAAATGAACCTCAGGCAGCAGGATGGCCAGCGGGATACCAGGGAAGCCGCCGCCCGTGCCTAAGTCGAGCAAGCGAGCGCCTGTTACAAAGGAGAATGCCTTAGCGATGGCTAATGAATGGAGCACATGTTTGATTTCGAGGTTGTCTAAGTCCTGCCTCGAGATAAGGTTGATGCGGGCGTTCCACTCCCGATAGAAGTCGGGCAGTTGCTCAAACTGCTGGCGTTGGCGGTCAGTCAGGTTAGGAAAGTATCGGGTGATGGCGTCCATGGTCAGCGACGGTCGTCAGGGGGCGAGGTCTTTGAGCAGGGCTTCTGCCTGAGCGCGGCGTTCAGGATTGTGGATGTTGGGTATGGCTAATTCGATAGCCTTTGCCGCGCGTTCGCGCTGTTGCGGGTTGTTTTGAGCCATTTGCAGATAGGCCAGCACCTGATACCAGTAGATATCTTCTCCGAAGCGTTCCAGGTCCTCGATTTTGGCAAAGCACTGCATGGCGGTGAGGGGGTCTTTCAGGCGCAGCTGGATGATGCCCAGATAGAGCCATGCGTCGGCCTGGCAGGCTGTAGCAGTATCCAATACGATAAAGAGTAACGGGTCCATGGCGTTGCGCAGGTCGCCTGCTTGATAGGCGGCGTCGGCTTCACGGAGCAACATCAGGCACTCTTCCGTCAGCGGTGCAGCAGCATCGCTATTATTGGTGTTGCGGCGTTGTTCCCAATCGGCCAGGAGGCTTCGCGGCGGATTGAAGTTGCTGGCGTAGAGTTCAGCGATGGTTTTAGGCCGAAAGAGGAACTGGTACACGGCGTAGGCTCCGATGACACTAAGGAAGATGAACAAGGCCCAGCGCCAGGCTTTTCGGTTAGCGCTTTCAACCAAAGGCTGAGGTGGCGTTGGCGGTTGATAAGCCTGCTCATGTGCACCCGTGTATTGCCAAATGCGAAAGCCCTCTCTGTCAGATAGCGCCGCCGTCAGCACTTCAGGAGATATGTTTTTGTCGCTCAAAGCCGCCTTCAGGGCGTCGGCGCAGGGCCCTTCGAGGGACGTTGGCTCAGCCAGGAGTGCACCCTGACAGTCGGGATCAAGACCTTCTAAAGCCGACCACACAACAGCTTTTTGCTGCGTCTGGCGTAGGGCTGCTTCATCGAATAGCGAATGCTCGGGCAGGGAGGCGCTTAGCACCGGCTGCAAAAGCATGGCATGGGCCAGCGCCAATTGCCTCAAAAAGGCCTCCATCGAGATATCTTCAGGTGTCTGCTCTGCGCGCGCCAAACGCGCTACATCGCTCACTGCTAAACGAAAACAGTAAGCAGCCTCAGACTCGCTCAAATCCAATGCGGTCAGGCGCTGCGCATCGCTGCGAAACAAGCTGTAAAGCACCGACGTGCCAAATTGCGCATCCCGGCGCAGACCGTCAAAATAGGCTTTGGTGGAAAAAGACTCAGAGTAAGCCACAGAGGAAATAAAGAAATGAATGTCGTGGAATATGTTGCACTTCTAACAAATGAGTAGCACAACAGGGTTTGTAAAAATAAGGACAAGAATTGTGCTAACCGCAACATAAAACGAGGCGAGGAATAGCAGGAAACGCTGTTGTGCACTTGATTTTCTCCTTTGCTACGGTCCCCCCGACTTCAATTTATCCGCAATCGCCTGTACCTCCTGCAAGGAAAGACCGGTGATCCTGGCAACAAATTGGACCGTTGCGCCCTCACGCAACGCCTGTTCGGCAATTTGCCCTTTCTCTTGAGCAACTGCCTCTTGCACGGCCTCCTGCACCGCTCCTTGTACCGCTTCCTGCAGCGCCTCTTGTACAGCTGCTTCAACCTCTGCCCGCACCGTCAGGGCAAAACTGGCCTCGTCGCGTTGCGCCTCTAAGTAGCGCTCATATGCCTTGCGATCCGCCGGGTCTAACTTCAGCACGTCGAGCTTCTGGCTGGCCGCCTTCAGCCCCTTGGCCGTGAACTCCTCCTTGATCTCGGCGGTCTTTAAAAAATAAATCCACTCGTCCAGCGTGTCCCGAGCCACCTCGTCGAAGCGGTTCGTCTTGATGATGTAATACTCCGGATACAACTCCGACACCGTAGTCTTCTGAAACATCTCCCGTTGACGGGCCGACAACGCCAACTCCGTGTGGCTGTGCAAACCGATAAAATGGGTTGTGCCGTGATACACGTAATCGTCGCCCTGGCCCAGGTCAAAATAGACGATGTTGACCGAATATACTTTTTTGACCTCCGCATACGGCTGGCCCTCGGTCATGTGCTCGGTAATCACCTTCGCCGTGCCGTACAGCATGCGCTGGAAATAGTCCGCCTCGCGGGTGTTCTGAATTTCGACGATGACCAACTCGCCTTTTTCGTTTTCCACCAGGATGTCCACGCGGTTGAACTCGTCGTCCCAGGTTTCCTTGTTGCCCTTGCTTTCCAGAATTTGCTTGATCCGCACATCCTCGCGCAGCAACTCGGACAGGAAGCCCTCCAGCACGTCGAAGTTTGCCTTGTTGCGCAGCAGGCGCTTCAAAGCCCAATCGAACCGAACTAACTTTCGCGTCATGGCCAACCCAATTGCAGGGCAAAAATACGGTGTTCTGCCGGCGGAGCCGGAAGGCGGAAGCTTTCGCCAAATAAAAAGAGCCAGGACATTGCTGCCCCGGCTCCATGAAAACACCTAAAACCCTATTAACTAACCTTATGAAAACAACTCTACTTTCTCTAATTGGCAATAAAACAGCAGGCGCACCGAATGGTTTATTTTCTTTTCATCTTCTCTGCTTCGCTTTATTGTGTGCCTCAATTGCATGATAAGGACTTCCTGTAATTGTGTTTTGCAGAGTTTTCCGCGATTACAGATAGGTACAGCCCTAATAACTCTATCAAGTGTATGAAAGTTGAGTTGAGCCAGCGAATTTTCTCGCATTTTGCTAAAATTAGACAATTGCGTCCTCGCGCGAGAAGCCATAAAAAACCCTCCTGGCCGGAGCTGTCCAGCCAGGAGGAGGGAAGTGACTATGTAGCTCAGGGCTAATTTTCTTCGTCTTTAGCGTGTGCGGCGTATTCGGCCGCCAATTTGGCCTGAATGTCAGGTGGTACGGGTGCGTACTCGGCGAAGGCGATGGTGAATTTGGCCTTGCCCTGGGTCAGCGATCGCAGGGAGGACGAGTAGCGATGGAGTTCTTTAAGCGGCACACGTGCGCGAATGACCTGGTAGTGGCCTTCGGAGTCCATGCCCATGATGATGGCGCGGCGTGTTTGCAGGTCGCCCATGACGTTGCCCATGACTTCGGCGTCGCACATGACTTCGAGGTCGTAGAGGGGTTCGAGGACCTGTGGGCCTGCTTGAGGGAAGGCTTCCTTGAAGGCCATAGAGGACGCTGTCTGGAAGGCCATGTCGTTAGAGTCCACCGGGTGCATTTTACCGTCGTAAATACTGACGCGGATGTCGCGGCAATAGGAGCCGGTGAGCGGGCCTTCTTCCATTTTGGCCATAATGCCTTTTTTGATGGCATTGATGAAACGGGCATCAATGGCGCCGCCCACGATGGCCCAGCAGAAAGAGAACTTGCCGCCCCATTTAAGGTCTTCGACTTCGATGTTTTTCACCGTAAGATCGGCCGGTGCGGGCATACCGTCGTAGTAAGGTTCGATGCGCATATGTACTTCGGCAAACTGGCCGGCACCACCGCTCTGCTTCTTGTGGCGATAGGCGTGATTGGCTTGTTTGGTGATGGTCTCTCGATAAGGGATGCGGGGCTCTTCGTATTCGATGCGGATACCGAAGTTTTGCTCCGATTTGATGCGCACGATTTCTAAGTGCAGCTCGCCCTGGCCGTGCACAATAGTTTGCTTTAGCTCAGCGCTTTGCTCTACAATGAGCGTAGGGTCTTCTTCCTGGATGGAATGCAGCGCGTGTGCCATTTTTTCGATTTCAGATTTGCTGGGCGGCACTACGGCCATTCGGATGCGAGGCGGGGGGAAGTGGATGCGTTCGATTTTGATGTCTGCTCCCTTTGGATTAAGCGTCTGATTGGTATGCGAGTTTTTAAGTTTTACGGTGCAACCGATATCGCCGGCCTGCAATTCGGTAACACTTTCGCGGTTTTTGCCTTCGGAGACATAGAGGGCGGCAAAGCGCTCGGCAGTGCTGTTGTCGGCATTGGTCAATTCATCACCGGCCTTTAGGACGCCGGAATAGACTTTGAAATAGGAGACGTTGCCGACTTTGGGTTCGTTGACGGTTTTGAAGATGAAGACGCAGGGGCGCGCCTTGGGGTCGCAGGGTTTGGAGCCACCGCCTTCTAAAGCGGCAGGGGGGCGATCGGCCGGGCTGGGGCAGATGTCGTGGATGAAGCCCATGATGCGACCGGAGCCCATGTCGCTAAGGCCAGAGGCGCAAAAGACCGGGAAGAACTGGTGGTGAGCCAGGCCGATGCGCAGGCCTGCGGCAAGGTCCTCTTCATCGAGCGTGCCGTTTTCAAAGTACTTCTCCATGAGCGCCTCGTCGTTTTCGGCAGCAGCTTCTACTAAAGCGTTGTGCATGGCGTCGGCGCGCGCCTTGTGTTCGGCGGGTATCTCTTTCTTTTCGGGCTTGCCGCCGCCGGGTGGGAACACATACATGACCATGCGCAGAGCATCCACAATGGCATTGAAGCCCGGCCCCACACTGACCGGAAACTGCAGAGGGAGCACGCGGTTGCCAAAGCGCTCGCGCGCCTGCTCCAGCGTGCGCTCAAAATCGGCTTTTTCGTGGTCTAACTGATTGATTACAAAGATGGTGGGCGTCTCGAAGCGATCTACATACTCCCATACCAACTCGGTGCCCACCTCTACGCCACTGCGCGCGTTGAGGAACACCAAAGCCGTATCGGCCACCTTGAGCGCCGTAATGACTTCGCCTACAAAGTCGTCTAAGCCCGGCGTGTCTAAAATGTTGATCTTGGTGTCCTTCCACGTGCAATGCAGCACACTGGTAAATAGCGAGTGCCCGCGCTGTTGCTCCAGGGGCGTGTAGTCGCTCTGTGTGTTACCGTCGCCAACGCTACCGCGGCGACTGATGGCTTTCGCCTCGTAGAGCATCGTCTCGGCAAAGGTGGTCTTACCGCTGCCGGAGTGCCCTACGAGTACGATGTTGCGGATGTTGCGGGTATCAAAACTTGACATAGTGCGAGCAAAAACAGTTAGCAGTTAAAAAACAGGAGATTCTTTTGCAAAAGCCATGACCGCCTCGCCCTTTTAGCAGGCCTCGTTTTGGCGCGGTTAAAGTAGGCTGCTTTGCGCGATGCGCTTTCAAAAATCGGTAAAAATTTCTTAACCTTTAATTTATTCGGGCGCTACCGAGGTAGGACTGTCGCGGCTCCTTTGTAAGCGGAACCTATTTTCAGAGATTGGCCCAGGGAGCCATCTTATTCATTCGCCTTCCACACGCGCAGGACATTAAGGTAGCACACCTTGCGCACCTCTTCGTCAGTGTAGCCGCGTCGGAAGAGTTCGGCGATAAGGTTGGGATACATGCTTACATCAGCCAGGTCAGGGGGGATGGCTAAGCCCACGCCGTCAAAGTCACTGCCCAGGCCGACGTGGTCAATGCCTGCGATGCGGCGGATGTGGTCAATGTGGTCGGCCACATGGCGTACGCCGAATCCGGCGTGTAGGAGTTGTTTTTCCATAAAACGGCGGGCTTTAGGGCTTTCTTTGTTGATTTTCTGGTCTTTCATGCGGGCTTCGGCAGCGCGGAAGGCGCGGCGGCTTTCGGTGCTGAGGAAGTGGTGGCTGAAGGGCACCTGGATGACGCCACCTTTTTGGGCGATGGCGCGGATGAGCGTATCGGGCAGGTTGCGCTCGAAGCCGGGCGTGAAGTGGCGGCAAGCGCTGTGGGTGGCAATCACGGGTCGCGTGCTGACAGCCAATACGTCCCAGACGGCCTGGTCGCTCAGGTGGCTAACGTCCACCATAATACCGACGCGGTTCATTTCGCGCACGACGTCGCGTCCGAAGTCGCTCAAGCCCCCGTGGGTACGCGAGGTGTCGTAGGAGGAGTCCGAGATGCGGTTGTCGCGGCTGTGGGCCAGCGTAACGTACCGGATGCCGCGTTGGTGGAAGTAGGCCACGTCAGCAAGCGTCTCGATGGGAGCACCATTTTCCATACCCATGGGCAGCGAGACAATACCCTTCTGGAAGTTGCGCTCAATATCGTCGGCACGGTGGGCCACGGCGAACTTATCGGGATAGGCGCGCGCCACGGCGTGCACTAAGTCAATGAGCGAGTCGGCCAACGCTCGGGCGCTGCCGGGCGGCTTTTGCTGGTAGGCTGCTGGAATGTAAATGGACATGAATGCGCCGCTCAACCCGCCTTTGCGCGCGCGCTCGTAGTCGAAATGGCCCTCTGGATGGCGCAGAGCCAGTGCCTCGAAGCCCGCCTTCGGCCAGACGCCCCGTTCGGCTAAGCGATACGGAAAGTCTATGTGCGTGTCTATAATTGGCGTCGTTTGCAACAGCCGACGGGCGCGCTTTTCCGGGTCTAAACCTGCGGTATCAGATATGGGCGGAACAGCACCGGAGTGCGTACTTTCGGGCGCCAGGGCTGGCGTTGAGGAGCAGCGAGTAAAGGCCGTTAGAAAGAGGAGAGAGAGAATAGTCAAGTTAATCATAAAAAATACGAAAAAGATGATAGAGATTAGCGAGCCATCCTGCTAACAAGGCCCGCTTGGGCAGCGCAATATCGGCGTTCATGCGCATTACAAAATACAAAAATGACGCTAAAGACGCTACGATCTATTCTGTGTTTGGAGATTGCAGGGAGCGAGCGTCTCGTTTTCTTTACTTTTGCCATTACATCTGACCGCTTCACCTATCCGATGAGTATTTTCAATCCTTATGCCCAGATAGACCGCGTGGAATACAAAATTGTGGTCGCGTTGGAGCGGCTGAGCGAGGCATTCCGTGTGTTGTTGTGGGAGAAGGGCAAGGCGCTGGGCCTTAGCCCTATTCAAATTCAGTTACTGCTTTTCATTCGGTTCCATCCGCAGGAGCGATGCAAGGTTACCCTGCTGGCGCAAGAGTTCAACCTGACGCCCTCGACGGTCAGCGAAGCGCTCCGTACGCTCGAACAGAAGGGGTTGCTGCTGCGCAAGACAGACTCAGCAGATACGCGAAGTCATACGCTCGCGCTCACCGAAGACGGGGTGGCCGTAGCAGCTCAGGTAGCTGATTTCGCAGATGTGATGCTGCCTGGCCTGACTCGACTTTCAGAAACGGAGCGCGCAGGGCTGCTGGAGCAATTACTCGGCCTCATTGCGCATTTGCAACATGCGGGGGTTATTGTACCGCAACGAATGTGCTTCGCCTGCACGTACTACCGCAAAACCGACAGCGGGCACTTTTGCCATTTTATCAAAAAACACCTAGAGGTTCGGGACTTGCGGGTGGACTGCCCCGAACACGTGCCGCGCAAGCCGCATGGGGATTGAACTGCTCAGACGCCTTTGCGGCTGCCCCAAATCTGTACATGCAGACGGTCGGTGTAGCGAAAGCCGTGCGCTTTGCACACTTCTACTAACCATCTGCGCCGGCGGGCAAGCGCCTGGCGCGTATTGCCTTCGGGCATCAGCCAGATTTTCTCAGCGGCAATGTAGTAGCGCTCCTGCAGGCGGAGCACTTCGGCTAAGTCTTCGGCCTGAGTTACGACGAATTTGAACCACGCCTTCGGATTTTGGGCGAAATGGCGATAAACCGCCGGCCTCTCGCGCAGGCGCTCCGGGTTGTTGCTGTTGGCCAATTTGGGCGACACATTATACTGGTCAATGAACGCCTCAAAGTCGGGTTGGGGCAGCAGCGTGCCATTGGTCTCTACCTCGAAGCGATAAGCCGGGTCATGCTGGCGCAGGAGGCGCATCAATTCTACTAAGGCGGGCTGTTGCATCATGGGTTCGCCGCCCGTGAGCACCACATTACGCGCTGGATAGGCCAGCACGCGCTCAGCAACTTCCGCTGCGGAGCAGCGTGCTATCCAGGCTTTTTTATCAAACTTTTGGTAGCCTGGCCTGGCATCGTTGACGTGGACGAAGGGCGTGCCTTCCCAGTTCCAGGTGTAGTCGGTATCGCACCAAATGCAATGCAGGTTGCACAGGCTCGTGCGCACAAACACCGACGGGACGCCGGCGCTCTTGCCCTCACCCTGGATGGAGTAGAAAATTTCGGGCTGGCCATTCAGGCGGGCCAGTTTCAGTATCGGTTGGGAAATGCTCACGTCTTAATTACAGTAAGTTAGTCCTATATTTTTCCGCAAGACAACGCTTTTTAAAGACGTCTGCATTTGCTCTCAACTGAGCATCCATTTTGCACCCAATTCCTGTGTGTATTGTCAGGAGAGTGATCAATGGCAGGGGCCTATTTCATCTCTAGCAGAATTGACCTAATTGCAGGAAGTAATCCAGGTATATCTTTTGTGGCCGTTTCCCACACGACATCTAAGTCAACCCCGAAGTAGTTATGAATTAATTTATCTCTCATCCCTGCTATAGCTCGCCAGGGTATTTGCGGATAGTTGCCGCGCAACTCTCTGCTCAGACGCCTAGCGGCTTCCCCTGCAACTTCGATTTTGCGAATGACTGCATCCTGTTTCTCCTCATCGGCCCAGAACGCCTCGTAACTCACACCTTCCAGGTATTCAGCCACCTTAGAAAAACACTGGATAACATGCTCGAGATACACTCTATCGTCCTTTTTCATCCGTAAATGATGATGAGGTCTTTCTCGATATACTTCTTCAAAAGCGGGTTTGTCAGGCTGCCCTCTGTAACTAAATCCACCCGAATGCCAAGTTTATCAGACAGTTCTTGCTCTATTTGAACCAATTGAAGAAGGCCAATGCGTTCTTTGAACTGGACAAGGATATCCAGGTCGCTATTATCTCCGCTCTCTCCTCGCGCGTATGATCCGAAGATGCTTACACGCGTCGGTTGATACGGAAGGAGATGCTCCAGTACTCTGGTTTGCAGTCCCTTGTCCATATTTCCCCCTCATTTGCCTTGCGAAGGTAGCGGTTTCCTCGCGATTGTGTTTCTTCTTTCTGGCTTTATACGATGGCGTACGCGTGTTTCACTCAAATAGAGCCGTCTGGTTAAACATTTCTTCGGGTTCGAGGGCAGCGGTTTCATCGTTATTGCGCAGAGCGGGCGCGCTCTGGGTGAGCAAGCGCTTGACGATGCGAAGTTGATAGGTGTATCGCTTCTGCTCGGGGTTGAAGATGCCGAAGTGGTCGAGTTTGTCTATGCGCACTTTGCCGCTGGCGTGAATGATGTGGCAATCGGGCAGCACGATGCCTACGTGGCCGATATGGCCTTTGCCGTCGTCGAAGAACGCTAAGTCGCCCAGGTGGCACTGCTCGGTGAAGTCCACGGCGACGCCTTCGTTCACCTGCTGGGCGACTTCGCGCGGCAGGCGGATGCCGGCCATTTTATAGACCAATTGCACTAAGCCTGCGGCATCAATGCCGAAGGGCGAGCGTCCGCCCCAGAGGTAAGGCGCGTTCAGGTAACGGCGCGCTGTGCGCACGATCCATTCGCCCGTTCGAGGCGCCTGTGCGGGCGCAACCACCGGGCCGGAGAACTGGAAAGAAAGGTCGCCCAAACGGCAGCGCAGCCCGTCGTAGCAGGGCAGTACGGCGCCCATAGTAAGCGGGATGAAATGGTCGGCAGCCATGAGGCCCTCTACTAACGAGAGGCTGATGGAAGCATGCTCGGCGTACTCGGTATATTCGCTGGGCGTCAGCGGGCGTAGCTGGCGCGCGTCCACCCAACCGCTGAAGCCGTCCCAGGAACACACTACATGGCGCCAACCGTCCTTAGACTCGAGTATTTCTACCGTTTCGCCAAAGAGTAATTGCGAAACCATCTCGCTCCGATCGTTCGGATGGGCGCGTAGAGGCGCAATGCTGACCTGGCAAGCGGCGTACGTGGACATAACTAAAAGACGCTGGCGCAAATATCGGGTGCAATTCTACACCCAAAGAGCTCAGCGCAAAAAAGAAGGGCCGATAGCTTACGCCATCGGCCCCATTCTTACCTCCCGAAAAATATTCAAATTTTTTTACTTTAATTCTGCACGACGAACTTCTTGGTTAGCGTGCCTTCTTTAGTAGACACGCGCGCCAGATAGGTACCCGAAGCCAGTTGCGGCAGCGAGTAGGTGAGCAGGTCATTGGTGACGCCGTCGCGCACTTCGTAGGTGATGACGCGGCCGCTCATTTCAGCAATAGTGATGGTGGCATCCGTCGGCTGGCTGAAGCCCATTTGCAGCATCAACTGGCCGTTAACGACCGGGTTCGGACGCACCTGCATGACGTTATCGGGCAGCGGCTTTTCGTCGGTAGTTGTTACCAAGTCTAAGTACATACGCAGCACAGCGCTCGGGCCGCCCTGGAAGCCACCCGTGAACCATTGGCCGTTGAAGACCATCGTCGAAGGGAAGGGCAGCGGAACATCCTGGTCAAAAGCATGGAAAACACGGACAAAATCGCCACTGTAAAGTACTGCCGGCACGTAACGGGCACCGTTTTGGATTTCTACGCCGAAATTACCTGTGTTCAGGTTGATGAGCTCTACTTTTTGATCTGCGTAATTGCTGGTCGTTTGCGTCGCCTCGTAAGGCGCTGTTCCCAACCACTCAAAGCTTTCCGACTCGAATTTGGTGTTGTCGAAGTTGGAAAGATTCGATAGTACGTTATCTTTTATCTTAAAGAAATAAACATCCGCCCGAACACTCGTTACTGGCACTTCGTTGGCGTTAGTAGCGAAGGAAAACTCGATATCTTTCACCCGGTATTTTTCGGTCGCTTTAGGATTAGTGAAATACACCGCGCCTACACCCCAATTGTCACCCAAAGAGCCAGGACGGAAGCCTATCGTAGCACCGTCATCTTTGGAGAAGAGCTTTTCGCTGACATAGAAATTGGACTGAGTCTTACTCTCTGCAGGAGTAACCCCACCAACAGGGTCTGAATTCGCTGTGTACAAAATTTTATATGTACCGATAGGCAACTTAGGCGCATAAGTGCCCGGAATAATGAAGAGGCTGTCGGTAACGCCTGCATCAAAGGTTGGGACGGTGCGCTTTGCCGTATACAGTACGCTATCGTTGGCTGTCAGTACATAGGCATCAAGTACTACGTTAGTGCGGTTCACACCACTGGTGTTAGTGAGCCATACCGCAAACTCAAAGGTGTCCACAGGTATCTGGCTCACGGGTGTGCGCTTGCTTGAGGCAGGGAAAAAGATGCGGTTCATGCGCACCTCCGGAATGATGATGCAGATTTCTACAGGCTGGCCTGACTTTAAACCGGCATCCACAAACTCGGACATCTGGCGACTCATGAAAAAGACCGGTATCGTCGTTTGACCTGCTTGCGGCTGGGTAGCGCCCATGCCCATGATGGAGCAGGCGTTTTGAGCAGGATCGGTGTAGTGGTTGGCAATCAACACTGCCAGGGCGCCCGCCTTTTGAGCATTAAATGCCTTGATGGAGAACCCGCATACGCCGCGGCGAATAAGGGCCACTTTACCTGCTAGCTGACCCGCCGGGATGGAGTCGCAGCACAGCGAGTCCGGCGTAATGTCGTACGCCCATGCCGCCGGCGCGCACACTTTGCCCTGTGGAATGCCACCCCAGTTGGCCGTACCATAACCACAGGCACCGTTGAAAAAGTCCCGCGTGTTGCCGCCATACGACACACGAATGACTGCACCTGAATTCTCTGTGCCCTGCTGGGCTACCATGGCCGTAGACCATAGCACGCCACACAGCACAAGTGCCAAGAAAAGGAGATTGGTAAGTAGTTTTTTCATAACAACAGCAGAGGATTTAATGAATGTGAGGAAATATCGAGCTGCGAATTTAAACCAACTTACACAAAAGCAAGGATGTCCCCCGCTTCTTTTAAAAAATATCTACGCAAAAAAGGCCCAAAGGGTTGGCTCAATGAAAATTCTTTTTTTCTAAAAATCAAGCATTTAGCCCCGCCAAGCCCAAAAAGCAGACCTACTGCCCTTTGGTTAAAAAAAATGCGCCAGCTATGTTTGGCCGCCTTTACATAGAGGGCTGCCACTGCCAGCACCGCTTTTCTGAGGAAACGCCTGAGTGTGCCTGTCAAAGGCTTCTTCTTCTCACTATTTCATGGAGACACGCTATGTCAAAACAAATGAACCGCCGCCGCTTTTTGAAAAACGCTGCTTTAGCCGCCGCCTGGCTGGCCCTCACGCCGCTCTCAGAAGCCAGCATCGCTACCGGCAGCAGTCCACAACTTTTCCCAGATTTTACCTCCGGGCGCTGGATGGAACGCAAGCCCAACTTCGCTATCGGCGATGAGTTTTAAAATCGCTTTCAACGAAACAATGCCAACGCCTGCAATACGGTGCGCCATACGCCCCACAGCGCAGGAACGGCAACAAAGGCCCAGGAAAGGAAAAGAGCGATCTTTTCGCGAAGTGAGACTTTCGCTTTCATGTCATTAAAATTAGTTTAGGGATTTTTCAGCGGCCGCACCAACAGATTGCATATAAAGCCCACGAGCAACAGTCCAGCCATCAAGTACATCGTCAGCGAATATGCCTGAGCGGGCGGAAGCCCCAGTGTCTCTATCTGATACGCCCGAAGATGGTTAAGCAACTGCGGGCCGAGGATGGCTGCCAGGCTCCAGGCCAGCAGCAGGCGGCCGTGAATGGCGCCTACTTCGCGCACGCCAAACACATCGCGCAGGTAAGCCGGTATCGTGGCAAAACCACCGCCATACATGCTCATGATGATGCCGAATGCGAGCACAAATAGCGATAGCGCTCCCATGCGGCCCGTCCAGGGTACGGCTATATACAATGCTGCTCCCAGAACGAAGAATATAACATAGGTGTAACGCCGGCCAATCCAGTCCGACAAAGAAGACCAGAAAAAGCGCCCAACCATGTTGAACAGGCTCAATAGACCGACAAAACCGCTTGCTGCAGCTGCCGTTACTGCCCGTTCAGGGCCTACCGTCGCTGCGGAAAACATTTCCTGGATCATGACCGATGCCTGCCCCAGTACGCCCAGACCCGCGCTGACGTTGAGCATGAGCACGCCAAAGAGCAAATAAAACTGAGGCGTCCGGATGGCCTCGTCGGCCGTAACGCCCAGCTCCGTCCATGCCTGTCGGGGCAGTCTTTCCATGCCCGCTGGCAGCCATCCAGCGGGTGGAATGCGCACCGTAAACACGCCAAACAGCATGTAAACTAAGTAAATAAGGCCCATGATGGCGAACGTCTCCGCCACGCCTGTCGAAGTGGGCGTCCGGAAAACGTCCATCAGGGCGACGGACAGCGGCGCCGCCAGCATGGCTCCACCTCCAAAGCCCATGATGGCCAACCCTGTGGCCATGCCTGGTCGGTCGGGAAACCACTTGATGAGCGTAGACACTGGTGAAATGTAGCCCAAACCCAGTCCAATGCCGCCCAAGACTCCGTGGCCCAGGTAGAGCAACCACAACTGATGCTGCCACACGCCCGCTGCCGACACGAAAAAGCCGCCTGAAAAACACAACGCCGATACAAACATGGCCTTGCGCGGCCCGGCGCGCTCTAACCACCGACCAAAGGCCGCTGCCGAAGCGCCCAGACAAAACAGCGCAATTGAAAAGATGTGACCTACCTGCACCAGCGTCCAGTCACCTGGTGCAGGTTGAGTAATACCCAGCAACTGGGTGAGTGGCTTATTGAACACGCTATAGGCATATATCTGACCAATACACAGGTGTATGGCCAACGCCGCCGGAGGCACGCGCCAACGACTATAGCCCGGCGGTGCTATACTATGCGCTTTGTCTAAAAAGGAAAACACGACAGGCGATTTTATATCTTGCAAGTAATGTTCAAAATTTCCTCTGCAAACATCTGCAAAACCGGTCAATAGTATCGCACATAAGGATATCAGTACCATTCGAGACGCGCTCTGCCACAACTGGTATCCTAACGACAGCAGGTGCGCTGAGGCAACATTACTTGGAAAAAGTGTCGTTTCTAAACGTTAGAGAGCCTTCTTTTTCAACATTCTCCGTGATGCAGACGCCGGAGCGACGCTACACCCGGGCGGTACCATTCGGTATAGTAAAGCCCTCTCCCTCTCTTACAATCTCAATTTTCTGACCTTAGGGGACGCAAATCAGGGCATTTCCGTAGCATTCTGTATTTCTATCAGTTGCCTTTCCATTGGACGTGGTATCGCAGGCAAAAGTGCGTCAGACCTACTCAAAATCGGTTATGGAAACTTGTCAATCTGTTGTACGCCTATTGGTTTACCTCGAATGCGCGCTTTTCCTGCCCGAAAGGCTACCTTTGCTCCGAAGGAGTGCAAGGTTTCCATGAATAAGGCCCGATTCCCCTATGGCGTGAGCAATTTCGAGACGCTCATTACGGATGGTTACATCTACGTAGACCGCACTAAGCATATAGAGACCTTAGAGCGACTCTCGGCGCGTTACCAGTTCTTTTTGCGTCCTCGGCGCTTTGGGAAGAGTTTATTTTTGTCTGTGTTGGAGTACTACTACGCTCAGGAGCACCGCAACAAGTTCGAGCGCCTCTTTGGCGGGCTGTACATCGGGCAGCATCCCACGCCGCTGGCAGGGAAGTACTTGGTGCTCAAGTTTGATTTTAGCGGTATCGAGACAGAGGATATAACTAAGGTCTATCGAGGTTTTCTCTCCGCCATCCAAAAGGGCATTCTCTCCACGCTCTACAAATATCCGCAGACTTTTCCCGACGATTTGTATTCAGCAATAGAGAGCGCCGAAAGCCCCGTGGAGGCGATGAGTCGGTTGCTGACGTTCGTGCAGACACATGCCTCTGAGAAGTTGTTCATTCTTATAGACGAATACGATCACTTCACCAACGAGTTAATCGCCTTTCACTTTGACAATTTTCAGGAGATTGTCAGCCGCAACGGCTTTGTGCGGAAATTCTATGAAGTGCTCAAAGAGGGCACGCAGCGCGGCGTGATTGACCGGATGTTCATCACGGGCGTGTCGCCCATCACGTTGGACAGTCTGACCAGTGGTTTCAACATTGGCAGCAACCTGTCTTTAGACCTCGAACTGCACGATTTGATGGGCTTTCGGGAGGAGGAGGTGGCGCACCTGCTGCACCACGCTGGCGTGCTGGAGGAGGAACTGCCTCAGGTGGTGGGCGACGTGCGCACGTGGTACAACGGCTATCGTTTTCATCGTCAGGCGCCGCATCGGCTGTACAATCCGGACATGGTCTTGTACTTTGCCGAGGAGTACGCTCGCTATCGCCGCTACCCGGAGCGTTTGCTGGACATCAACGTCAGCAGCGACTACGGCAAGATTGGCCGCATGCTGCGCGTGGGCGACGAGAAGGCCAACTGGCAGCTGTTGGAGCAACTGCTGGAAGACGGCTG
>JANWVR010000078.1 GCA_025056735.1 Saprospiraceae bacterium | reverse complement strand
AGAAAAAATCGAGCGGGAAGTGAAATACGACCACAACCTCTATAAAATAAAGTGGGGCGGACAGTTTGAAAACCAAAATCGGGCTTACAGACATTTGGCAGTGATTGTACCTATGGCACTGGCCATCATGTTTGTATTGTTGTACGGTGCTTTTGGCAAGTTCCGTCAGGCAGGATTGCTTATGGGCATAGTACCTCTGGCCTTGTTTGGCGGGATGTTGGCGCTAAATGTACGCGGCATGACGCTCAATGTTTCGTCTGCTGTCGGCTTCATTGCTCTCTTCGGCGTGGCTATTCAGAACGGCGTAATTATGATTTCACACATCAACACACTGCGTAAACAGGGCATGGATTTGTTACAGGCAGTGATAAAAGGTGCTCGAGACCGTTTTCGTCCAGTATTAATGACAGCCATTGTAGCTGTACTGGGCTTACTTCCGGCCTCGCTGGCTACTGGCATCGGCAGCGATGTGCAGAGGCCATTAGCGACCGTTATCGTTTACGGTCTGATATTCTCAACGTTGCTCACTCTTTACGCTTTGCCGGCTTTATATTATTTGATGGAAAAAAGATTTGGAAAAGAAGAGGAAGAATGAGTTATTATTTCAAAATCTTCGATGAAATCCGATAATAAAAAATTGAAAATAAGCCAGAGATGAACAATAAATTTATAGCGCAGTTAATAATGATATTGCTTCTCAGCGCACCACTGAATATCCGTCCTTTCTTTGCGCAAAAAGCGATTTTTGATACGTCGTTTGCCAAGCGAGCAATTACCTATCAGGAATTCCTATCTTTAATCGGCAAAAACAACTACGGATATGCCGCCGAAAAATTTAATGTAAATATAGCTGAGGCCAACATTTTGGCTGCAGGAATTTTTCCTGACCCAGAGTTTAGCTTCGGATGGTTTGACAACGGACAGCGCAGAATGAATATGGGATACGGTTTTGGCGCCGAACTGGGCTGGACCCTGGAACTTGGAGGAAAAAGGAAGGCGCGAATAGACCTGGCAAAAAGTGAGCACGAATTGATGAAATTTTTATTGCAGGATTATTTTAGAAATTTGAGGGCAGATGCTACCTTGAGTTATTTGCAAGCACTTCAGAATAAATTGTTGCTGGATGTTCAGATAAATTCATATCAAACCATGAGCCGCTTAGCGCAAAGCGACAGTATTCGTTTCCGCATAGGAGCCATCACGGAGATAGATGCCCGGCAAAGTAAGTTGGAGGCAGGTACCATGCTGAACGATGTATTTCAGGCAGAAGCAGCGTGGAAAATGGCATTAGCAAATTTATTTTCCTTCATCGGGCAAAAACAGTCGGATACTTTGATGCTTCCACAAGGAAATTTTAATGCATTTGACAGGAACTTCAATTTATCTGATTTCATAATTGCCGCACAAAATAACCGCGCCGATCTGTTAGCAGCATTACAAAGCAAGAAAGTCTCTGAAAACTTAATCAAATTAGCTAAAGCTAACCGCATGATTGACATAGGCATATCCAGTGGGGTAAATTATGCCTCATATACCCGCAATGTGGTTGCTCCCACTCCATCCTTTACATCCATTGGTATTGGAGTGACGGTTCCGCTAAAGTTTTCTAACAACCGACCGGGCGAATTAAAGGCGAGCTACTATGCCAATCTACAGGCTGAAGCGCAATATAGACAAATAGAAGTTCAAATTCAAAACGAAGTCACACAGGCCTACTTTAACTACGTGGCATTAAAAAAACAAGTGCAACAATTTGAAACCGGTTTGCTTACTGATGCAAAGGCAGTATTAGATGGAAAAATATACAGCTACCAGCGCGGCGAAACTTCATTGCTTGAAGTGCTAAATGCACAACGCACTTACAACGAAGTGCAGCAATCCTACTATCAAACGCTTTACAACTATGCTGCGGCTCTGGTGGAACTGGAGCGAGCCGCAGGAGTTTGGGACATTGACTTCTAAAAAAACTATAAATCTAAAACAAAAGCATCGTAAAAATGAGATACTCAATCATATCAATTCTTTTACTGACTGGAATTAACGCATTTGCTCAGCAAACAAAAATGGGCAATTCAGCCCTTCATAGCCAGGACTATAACTTTAAAGACAGTCTTGACTACGAAGAAGAATTCCGCAATAATTACGCATTATTTGACCGCGTTAATTTCGGGTGCAAAATTGGATATAATCACAGCAACGTTTATGGCAGCGAAGTTGATTACATCTTTGCCAGTCGCAAAACGCAGTGGTTACCGGGTTGGCATGCAGGAGTACAAGTGAATACCCAACTGAACAGGCACTTCGGACTCAAATATGAACTACTTTTTTCCACACGAGGCGCATCTGTCTCTTTGACAGATAGCATCAACGGACTTTACTCTTCCAAATTTAGAACTTATTATCTGGATTTATTTCCAATTAGCCCTACATTTTATGTAAAACGGTTTCAACTGTACACAGGTCCTTACGTGAGCTTACTTAAAGCAGCTAACCTGCAAAAAAAAGACGAGCGCGGAAATTTTTTCACGGATAAAAGTATCTTCGGAGACGGTAGCAACAGAGAGGACGAAGTAAAATACCTCCAAAAATTCGATTTTGGTATTCACGCTGGATTAGAATATCAACTTCCTTTTGGCTTATTTATTGGCGTTAAATATACGCATGGGCTTACGGATATTTTTCAATATGCCAATAGTTACACTTTTGAGGACGAAAAGACAGATAAAATTAAAATATTCAACAGATTTTTTGTCTTATCTATCGGCTATTATTTTGATGGATACAACAACGGGCTTTAAACACGACTGTGGCATGGTTCGCCTCAAGAGGGCTCCTTCATTTCATATTTTTCAACCGCATAAGACGCCAAGATCTGCATAGAAAGCCATCTGCAAATGTTTTAGCGCTCTCTGCGGTTTCATTTTTTATCGAATAGGCGTCGTTGCCGGCTGTTTCCGGTTGGCGATGCGTTTTGCACATGCCCGCAAGCGTATAAAGAAAGATTACTGTTCGCGGACGCTAGCTGAGTGCTCAACAGTCTGTAAGGCTCCATTGACCACCAAAGCGGCGCAGATGAAGAAGAGTGAGCCGATTTTGTCGGTCTCTACGAAATCATTCATCAGCATGAGCAGGCCGCTTATGGCGAAGCTCAGCAAAGCGGCCATGACAACATAACGCCGGCCGGTGTCGCGCAGGCGGTGATACGCGTGCTGGCCCCATAGGAGCACGAGCACGAAGAAAAGCAAGAAGAAAGCCAGCCCGGGCAGCCCTTGCTCTACGGCAATCATGAGATAGTAATTGTGGATGCCCGAGCGTTCGGGGTTGTGGCTGACGTAGGTGCGGAAGCGCGTTACGGTGTAGGCCTGGTAGTTGAAGTAAAACGTGCCTGGCCCGAATCCCATCAGCGGGCGCTCTTCGATCATGTAGGCGGCGGCCACCCACCGATAGACGCGCTCCATGACGGAGATGTCTTCCAGTCGGGTGGTGGCTTCCAGCAGGTTGTCGAAACGCTTGTGCGTCACGGTGCGCTCGTAGTTAGGTGCAAAGAGCAGCCAGTTATCTCGATAGGTAACCAAAGCGATGAAGGCGCTCAGGCAAATGGCTGCGATGAGCAGAGCCACCTGTAATAGCCGCAAGCGTACGATGGCGTATATGCCTATGGCCGCCAGCAGGGCCACATAGGCAGCGCGTGTGTAGGCGAAATTGATGCCCACTATTAGCAAGGCCACTCCTATGATCAATATCCACCATGGGCGCGAATAGCGCCGATAGCGCCGTATGCCCAGCCACACGAACGGCAGGAAAACGGCTTGAATACAGGCATAGGTTACATGATTGCGGTAAAAAGGGCCCATCACGTAGTTGACCTCCTCGAAGGTGAACCCTTTGGCCGAATGCCGCACCAGGACGATGCACACCGTCAGTATGAGAGAGACAAAAAACCACCACAGCAGGGCCTTGACGTCCTGTTCTCTCTGGAAGATGTGGCCCGCCAGAAAGAAGAAGACAGTCACGTACCAGCCTTTGGCTAACCAGTACTTGAACGATACTACCGGGTAGGTCGTAGTCAGGCAAGTCAGCGTCATCCAGGCTAAGTGCGCCAGCAATGCTAAAGTGATTGGATGCAACAAAAAGCGCCGGTCAACGGTGCGCCAATGGCGCGCCAACCAGGCGGCAGCGACCAGCGTCAGAGCCCACATGAGTGGCTCTGAGGGCAGATCGGTGCCCAATCCACCGGGCAGTTCTATTTCTGTAGAGATCGGGATGGCGGCCAGCATCAGATAGTACAGCCGGCGAAAGTCGGTTGCTGCCAGCCAGCCGGCAAGCAACACTGCCGGGGCAGCCATCCACCACCACTCCTCCAGCACGCCACTCCCGATGGCGCCAGCAAGCGAGACGCCTCCCGTGGCCCATACGAACCAACGGTGCATAAGCACGGCCTTAGGCCGGTGGGTCTGGCCTGAAACATCCATCGGCTAAACATCTGTAAGCACCTCGCGCCAGCGTACTTCGCGGTAAGCATCGGCTAACAGTGCGGCCAGTGTGGTGAAAAAGAAAGCGCCCAATACGCTAGCTAAGACAATCAGACTGCGCTTAGGGCGGCTCTTCACAGGCGGCGGCTCAGCCGCTTCGACTACCAGAAGCGCCGGAATGTTGGTGGAATACGTGGATAGAATTTGATTGTATCGCTCGATGTCGTAGGTCAGCTGTTTGCGCGCTTGATAGTGCATGTCTTGCAGGATGGCAATGCGAGGAGCAGCTTCGTTAAGACGGTCTACAGTAAGCACTTCGGCATTGCCTTGGCGGTTGCGCAGTTGTTGTCGTTGCTGCTCATAGGCTTTCAGGTTAGCCCGGATGAAAGCCAGCGTGTCGCGCGGGACGCTGGTATCCTGTTCCAGCACTTCGAGCCGGGCGCGGTAACGGATGACCTCCAGTTCCGCTGCGGAGAGTTGACCGGCAATTTGAGAACCTTGTGTGCCTACGTCGTAGATGCCGTAGTGCTCCTGCACGCGGCGCAACGTGTCGGCAATACGCTCCAGTTCTTCCTGCTTGCGCTTCATATTGGTTTCGTAGGCTGCCAGCAGCTGGCGTTGGCTTTCCTTGCTGAGGCGCTGGGCAATTTCGTTGATTTTATCGCGGGCGGCGTTCGCCATTTCGGCGGCCAGCCGTGGGTCTTTGTCCTCGACGGTGAGCTCCAGGGCGTCGTTTTTGTTTTTCTGAATCTGGTAGTGCTTGCGCAGACGCTTGCGCACCTTGTATTCGCCGTCGCGGGCAGTAGAGTCAATACCGTAGTGTTCGTATAGATGGAAGCGCTGAATCATGAAGTCTTCCACCTCGCGGCTGCGCGCAATTTCGGCTAAGCGGTCTAAGTCGTGGTCGGAGCCGAAGTAATCCGTTACCTGGCCGGTATAGCCGAAGAGCAGCTCCGGGTTGGCCAAGCGCGGGCTGGTGGGGTAGAAGACTGTTTTTGCCTCGTAGTAATTGTCCAATAGGAGCGACACTCCTATGCTGATGACTAAGGCGGCCAGACAGATGTTTCGGAGTGTTTTTCGCCAGCGGTACAGCGTCCGAATGACTTCTATCAGGCTATCGCGATATTCCATAGCGTCGTTTGCGTGTGTGTCTGTGTGAGTAGCGGGCAAAGATAGGCACCTCCTCCGCTACAGACCAACCCGAAGGGAGAAGTCTCCGGAGCGGAGGAGGTGTAGGGCCAGAACGCACATCAGGCGCCAATCGCTGCTATCGCTGCCACGTATCGAGCAGGCGAGCGGCTTCGTCCGAACCCATCTGGGCGGCAGCGCGCAGGTCGAGCGTGTACTCGGGGCGCCCTATCTGGTGCTTGGCGATGGCGCGATGCAGCAGGCTCTCGACGCGGGAGCGCTGGTCTTCGCCTGCCGGCATCGAAAGCGCGCGGTCAAAAGCCTCGATAGCGCTGGAGGGGTCGTTCAACCCCAGCAAGGCCTTGCCCAACAGGTAAGAGGCGCGCGGAAGGCGGTAAAAATTGGGGTCCGACTCGCTAAAATTGCGCTTCAAAAACAGCTGCAAATCCTTGCAGGCTTCGGCGTACTTTTTCAGGTTCACTAAGCACTCTGCCTTGCGCAGGCGGGCCAGCCAATGAATGGGCTGTAGCGCTAAAGAATTCTGAACCGTCAGGCCAAAGTCCTCAGCAGCGCCCGCCCAATCGTTCTTGCGCATGCGCAATTTGCCCCGACCGTAGTAGGCGTCGGGGTGGTGCGGATGGAGCGAGATGCTGCGCTCAAAATCGTGCAGGGCATCGTCATAATTACCCAGCTTGTAGTTCACGTAGCCACGGCGTTCGTAGGCTAAGGCATGTCTTTCGTACTTCTCAATGGCCCGGCTGAGGGCTTGAGCGGCTTCCATTTCCTGGCCTGGTATGCCCACTAATTGCTTGCCGCGCAGATATTCTTGCACCGCGACCTTGTCTGTGCTGGGCTCAATAAAAGCCTGATCCACCGTGCCTTCGTCGCTCAAACACCAGGCCGCCACGTAGCCGGCCGTGGCGTACTGGGCCAGCTCGCGAAACAGCTCTACTGTCATGCGCCAGGACTTCTCCGAACCCATCAACTTTTGCTGAGGCACCAGAAGCGAGAATGTCTCTGGCTTCAAAACGTCCTCCATTTTAAAGACGAGATTCGTTTTGAAATAGTTCTCCATGCGCCCCTGCCAGTGGAGCTGTACTTTTTCAAAAGTGCGCTCGTTGCCAAAATCTAAGCGTCCTTTAAAAATAAGCCGAAAAGGTCCCTGCTGTATGCTCATAATTACCTGCTGTTTCCCAATAGAAGGCCAGCCGCTGTGGATAGGGATTAGGCGGCTCTTTCATCTGGTGGCGCGCAGCGATCGGCCATCCGTTCATGGAAAATGCCGCGGAATACTCTTGGGGCCGTCTAAGCTGTGCTCACACAATACCCGAAAAAGATTAAACGGATTGCGCCTCGAAAGGCCAGACCTCGGGCATGATTTCAGGATGGGCTACAAATGTCCGGCATCTTGCAAAACTGACCAAATGTTGATTAAATTTTTTTTAAAAAAATTTGGGTAAAGGCGGTTTATGCCCAAATGGAGTCTTTTTTAGATGCCGCTTTAGCGCGGTATTTCCAAATAAAAACCAAGTGATGTCGCTCCCCTAAAAATAGTGTTGGCGGATTTGAGTGAACCCTCGACATTCGCCCCGTTTTCAGTAAAATCAAGGACTCAGAACGATGGAGAAGCGACTCTTCGAATACCTGTATGAACAGTTGGAGCGTCACCCTTTAGAGCGGGCTTTTGGTCACAAACACAATGGAGTATGGCACTACTACTCCACGGCCGAAATGGTGCAGATGGTCAACGAAGCTAGTCGCGGGCTGCTGGAGTTGGGCCTTAAACCCGGCGACAAGGTGGCGACTGTTGTATACCAGACCTCGCCAGCCTGGGTTGTGTTGGAGTTTGCCCTGCTACAAGTGGGCGTGCTAAACGTGCCCATGTACCCTACCATCAGCGCGCGCGAATACGAATACATCTTGCGCGAGTCCGAATGCCAGTATTGCTTCGTGGGCGACGCTGATCTGTACGACAAAGTGCATGCCGCTCAGGAGCGCTTGGGCGGCATTCTTAAAGAAATTTTTTCGTTTGCCAACGAGCATCCCTCTATCCGCAGCTGGCAGGTGCTGCTGCAACTGGGCCGACAGGCGCCGCACCGCCAGGAGGAAGTCGAGCGCATCAAGGCCAGCATTCGGCCTGATGACGTCATGACACTTGTCTATACCTCTGGCACCACGGGCAACCCTAAAGGTGTCATGCTCACGCACGCTAACGTTGTGTTCAACATCGAAAGCATCCGCCGCCTGCTACCCTTCGAGCCCGGCGACCGCGTGCTCAGCTTCCTGCCCGTCAGCCACATCTTCGAGCGCGCCGCCGTCTATGCCTACACCGCTATGTGTGGCAGCGTAACCTTCACCGGTACCGATAACCTCGGCGGCGAACAGGGCGACTTGCGCGCCATACGCCCGCATTTCTTCACCACCGTGCCGCGCCTGCTGGAGAAGGTCTATGATAAAATTGTGGATAAAGGCCGCGAACTCCGAGGCCTCAAGCGCGCCTTCTTCTTCTGGTCGCTGCGCCTGACCGATGAGTGGCATTTTGACTACCAGCCTCGGGGCCTGAAGGCCCTCGCCTGGAAAATAGCCGATGCGCTGGTCTTTTCCAAGTGGCGGCAAGCGCTGGGCGGCGAGGTAAAGGCCATCATCACCGGGGCCAGCGCCTGCCCAGTGCGCGTCATGCGCACGTTCAACGCTGCTGGTATCCCCGTGCGCGAGGGGTACGGTATGACGGAAGCCGCCCCAGCCATCAGCTTTAGCCGAATGGAACCTGGGGGCGCCCTATTGGGCACAGTAGGGCCGCTGCTCGACGGCGTGGAGGTGATCATCGAGCCCGACGAAGAATTCCGACCGGGCGAGGGCGAAATCTTAGCCAAAAGCCCCGGTATCATGGTCGGCTACTACAAACAACCGGAGAAAACAGCGGAAGTAATCCGCTACCGCAACGGCGAGCGCTGGTTGGCCACCGGCGATGTAGGCGCCTGGGTAGAAGGCCCCGGCGGGCGCAAGTTTCTGAAAATCACTGACCGCAAAAAGGAATTGCTCAAGACCAGCCAGGGCAAGTATGTGGCCCCGGCGCCGCTGGAGGCTGCGCTCAAGGAGCATTTTTTAGTCGAGCAGGCCATGGTCGTAGGCGACGACCTACGCTACGTAACGGCCCTCATTGTGCCCTCAGCTGAGGGACTGCGCAGCTGGTGCGAACGCCATGGCATCCCCTGGACGGAACTGTCGGAAATGCTCCACTTACCTGAAGTGCAGCGCCGCTACGAAATGCTGCTGGAGCGCATCAACGCCCATTTCGCGCGGCATGAGCAAATCAAACGCTTTACCCTCCTGCCCCAGTTGTGGGAACCTATTAAGACCGATGGCTCAGAGGCAGAACTGACACCCACGCTTAAGCTGAAACGGCGCGTCATTCTGGAGAAGTTTCGCCGCGAGATAGAGGCTATGTACCGCTAAGGAGTAATTTGCGTTAGTGGTCGCGCTCCAGAAGCTGCTCCACCGTCTGGCGCAGCAGCGTCTGGCGATCAAGCGGCACTTTGACGGCGTCCAAATGCTCGTATGCCGAGCGCTGAAGTTTTGCCTTGGCCTCGGCGACATGAGCCGAGATGTCGTAGCGGTCAAACAGAGCGCGTACCGCCTCTACTTTGCCCGGCGTATCGGCGGGCGTGCGGAGCCATTCGCGCAGCGCCGCACGGTCGGCTTCGTCGGCCAATTCAAGCGTCTTGAGCGTCAGGAAGGTTTTTTTATTCTGCAAAATATCGCCGCCCACCTGTTTGCCGACGCGCTCGGGGTCGCCGTAGGCGTCCAACCAATCGTCCTGAATCTGGAAGGCCGTGCCGGCCTGCAGACCAAAATAATATAGGTGCATGCCGTCAACGGCCGAAGCGCCTGCGCAACAGGCGCCCATCTCTAAGGCGCCGCCCAGCAGGACGGCCGTTTTTTGCTCGATCATGTACAGGTATTCGGACAGACTCACTTCGTCGCGCTGTTCGAAGTCTAAATCGCGCTGCTGCCCTTCGCACACCTGGATGGCTACGCGGTTGAAAATGTTTACCAATTGGACAGCAATACGGTCGTTGTGGACTTTCAACAGGTGCTTGTACGCGAAGATGAGCATTACATCGCCGCTGAGGATGCCGGTGTTGACATTCCAGCGCGTGTGTACCGTCGGCTGCCCGCGCCGCAGCGGAGCAGCGTCCATGATATCGTCGTGGATAAGCGTAAAGTTGTGGAACAGTTCTACGGCCCAGGCGGCAGGCAGTGCTCTCTCCACTTCGTCTATGAAGAGCTCACAGGCCATTAGCGTCAGCACCGGTCGAAGGCGCTTGCTGCGCAGGGAAAGCATGTACGTACAGGGCTCGTACAGCATCGGCGGGTCGTCCGGGAAAGGATGTCTGCGGGCGTAGCCCGCCAGCAGGGACTGGAAATCGTTCAGGGAGAGCATGGATGTGCTATAGGCAGTTTTTTTCTACAGAATAGAAAAATGGCGTTAAGAGTGGCTTCGAACCCGGTAAGCCAGCCAATCGGCTTCGGTATCAATGTCGGAAAGGGTAGGAAAAACGCTGTAATTGAGGCGCAGCTGTTCAAACACTGCGAACGTCTGCTCCAGCACAGTGGGCGTGCTCCAGGCGATGCCCTGGAAAAGTTCAGGGATGAAACGGCGCATGCCCAACATGTAATAGCCACCGTCTCTTGCAGGGCCAATGATGGTATCGCAGATATCTAAAGCAGCAAAGGCCTCGCCCAAGATTTCCACCGTCAGCTCTGGGCAATCGCTGCCGATAATAATCACATGTTTACCGCCGGCGGCAAAGGCGCGCTCAAAGGCGTCGGCCATGCGCTCGCCCAGGTCGCCTGGGCACTGAGCAAACTTCTCAAATGCGCTGGACGGCCAGATGTCGTCTTCCTCCGGTATGCCGCTGGCGTAAAAAAGCCACCGCCGATCCATGGGCGTCTCTAAAGCGACCTGTCGTGTCTTTTGCAGTAAAAACCGATATATCTCCACCGCTTTTTCGTCGCCCACGGTACGCGCTAAGCGGGTCTTGACCTGGCCGGGAACGGGGTTTTTCGCGAAAATCAGGAGAATATCCATGTGTGTGAAAAGAATGGGCGTAAGTGCTGTATCGCCGACACAGGCATTTCCACGCGACAAAGGTAGGCGTGCCAGTCAGTGACTGCATCAAAAAAATAACGCGGCCTGCAAAAGGGACCCAGAGTTTTTTTTAAAATTATATTTTTTATTTAGCCGAATTTAATGGCTTTAAAAGTAAATTTATTTTATAAAAGCATCAAATTCAATTTTTTTGATTTTTATGCAAAATCAGTTAATATATTCTGAATGAGACCTACATTTGCCTCTGATCTTTAATCCATTTAGCTTTTCAAACTAAACAAATGCTCTATGTTATGAAGTACAAACTACTCTCTCGCATGGCGCTCTTGGCAGGACTGATGGTTCTTGGAGCGCAGGCTGCGTTCGCGCAGTTCACAGTTACCGGTCGCGTCGTAGATGAACGGGGCGAAGGGCTCGTAGGTGCTACGGTGGCCGTAGTAGGCACCAACCGGGGCACGACGACCGATTTGAACGGCAACTTCCGCATCGAGGCGCCCGGCTCGGCGGCGACGTTGAACATCACGTACACGGGCTACAAGACAGCGCGCGTGCAGGTAACCTCGGCCAATCCGCAGGCCGACATTACCTTAGAGGAAGACTATGCTGGTTTGGATGAAGTCATTATTTCAGGTTTGGCCACCAGCGTCAAGCGCGCCAATCTGGCCAATTCCGTAGCCACCATCAGCGCTCGGGAATTAACAGGCATAACGAACCAGAGCACAATGGACGGCGCCCTCTACGGCAAATTCCGCGGCGCTGAAATTCGGGCCAACTCAGGCGCTCCGGGTGGCGGCTTTTCGGTGCGTTTGCGCGGCGTAACGTCCATTTTTGGCAATCAGCAGCCGCTGTACATCGTGGACGGCGTGTTCGTCAACAACGATGCCATCACCCTGGGCACCAACATCGTATCGGCCGCAGCCGGAGGTGGTAACCCTTCCACAAACCAGGACGACGCCTCTAACCGCATCGCCGACCTCGATCCGGAGGACATTGAAACCATCGAAATCCTCAAAGGCGCTTCCGCCGCCGCTATCTACGGCTCTCGAGCCGCAGGCGGCGTGGTCATTATTACCACTAAGCGCGGCAAATCGGGCCAGACGCGCGTAACCCTTAACCAGTCCGTCGGCTTCAGCCAGCCAATCCGCCTGCTGGGCATGCGCAACTGGACTGCCGATTTGGTGCAGCAAGAATTCGGCCCCGCCGACCGCCAACTCTTCGAGCAAAACGGCCTGACCGACTACGAAAAAGAACTCTACGACAACCGCCCCCTGCTGACCGCCACACGCCTTGACGTCTCCGGCGGCAACGACAAAACCGCCTTCTTCATCGGCGGCACTTACCGCGACGAAGGCGGTCTGGTGGACAACACCGGCTACAAGAAAATCTCAGGCCGTGTCAACCTCAGCCACCGCTTCAACGACTGGCTTGACATACAGCTCACCAACAACTACATCAACTCGCAAGCCGATCGGGGCTTCTTCAATAACTCGAACACCAACACCACCATCGGCTATGCACACGCGTTCACCAAGCCCTGGCTCAATCTGAAGCCCGCCACGCCAGGCGGCGATTACCCGGCCGTACCCTCCGTTGGCTCCAATATTCTGGAAACGGTAGCGCTTGTTACCAACCGCGAGCAGGTAAACCGCTACATCGGCGGCGCTAACCTCAACGTGCGCCTGTGGCACAACGACAACAACGAGCTGAAGGCCGTAGTGCGCGCCGGCTTAGACCAGTTCACGCTGCACACGACGTCCATCTTCCCGCAAAACCTGTCGTATTTCCGCGACCCGGGCACGCTGGGTGGCGTCTCTATCGCTGGCCGCACGCTCAACACCAACACCAACCTGTGGGGCTTTTTGGTCTATACGTACGCTTCCAACGGCGGCCTGACGCTGCGCACCCAGGGCGGCCTGACGGCAGAAAACTTCGACCAAAACGTCATCATCAACACCGCCTCGCGCCTCAATGGCTCGCAGACCAACCTTGACCAGTCGGGCATCGTTTCTGTCTTCCAGCGCCGATTCCCGCAAAAAGACCGCGGTTTCTTCCTCCAGCAGGATTTTAACTGGAAAGACCGCATCATGATCTCATTAGGCATCCGCGGCGACAAGTCCACCAACAACGGCGACGCCGACAAGCTCTACTACTACCCAAAGGCCAACGCCGCCGTCAACCTGCACGAGTTTGGCCTAAAAAACAACCTCATTAGCCAGGCCAAACTGCGCGTTGCCTATGGCCAGGCAGGGCGCTTCTCCAATTTCGACGACCGATTCAACCCTATGGTCGCCACGTTCATCGGCAGCAACAACGGCCTTTACACCTCTACCCTGCGCGGCAACACAAACGTAGGGCCCGAGCGCCAGAGCGAACTGGAGTTTGGTACTGACTTAGGCTTTTTCAAAAACCGCATTGTGGTGGACATCACTTACTACATCAAAAGCATTGACGATCTGTTGCTGCGCGCGCAAATCCCGCAGTCCACAGGCTTCACTACCCAGGTTATCAATGCAGGCGGCTTAGAAAACCGCGGTATCGAAATTGGACTTGATTTGGTGCCCATCCGCAGCACCAACTTCAACTGGACCAGCGGCATCAGTTTCTGGAAAAATCGCTCTGAAGTTACGCGCCTTGACGTGCCGCCCTTCAACATCGGCGGCTTTGCCCTCAGCCTGGGCCAGTACCGCATCGAAAAAGGCCTGCCCGCCACAACCATCGTCGGTACCGTGCCG
>JANWVR010000045.1 GCA_025056735.1 Saprospiraceae bacterium | reverse complement strand
CCGGCGATGGGTATTGTGTCGGAGGTGCTTTCGGTACATGCGCGCAAGCCTATTTTCGGCTATCGCGCGATGGTGCTCTCGATGCTGGCTATTGCCTTCCTGTCGTTCATCGTGTGGGCGCACCATATGTTTATGGCGGGCGTGAATCCGTTCATTAGTAACTTCTTTGTGGTATTCACGCTGATTATCGCAGTGCCTTCTGCGGTGAAAGTGTTCAACTGGATATCCACCGTTTACGGCTCGAACTTCCGCTTTAACTCCGCCAGCCTGTTTGCGCTGGGCTTCGTATCGCTGTTCATTTCGGGCGGTCTGACGGGTATATTCCTCGGTAACTCGGCTATTGACGTGCAACTGCACGATACCTATTTTGTGGTGGCGCACTTCCACATCGTCATGGGCGTGGCGGCGTTCTTTGGCATGTTTGCGGGCATCTATCACTGGTTCCCTAAGATGTTCGGGCGTTTCATGAACGAGACGCTGGGCAAAATTCACTTCTGGGGCACCATGATTGGCGCATATGCAGTTTTCTGGCCGATGCACTACACGGGTATGGCTGGCGTTCCGCGTCGCTATTACGACGGTGGCGCTTCGTTCGACTCGTTCCGCCACTTTACGGAGCTGAACCAGTTCATCACGGTTGCCGCCATTATCGTCTTCTTCCTGCAGGTAGTTTTCGTAGTTAACTTCTTCTATTCCATCTTCAGCGGTCGCAAGATGACGACGAAAAACCCGTGGGGCGCCAATACTTTGGAATGGACGACGCCGATCAATCCGGGACACGGCAACTGGCCGGATAAGATTCCGGCAGTACAGCGCTGGGCCTATGACTACGGCAAAGGCGGACAGGAGTATGTGCCGCAATACGTGCCCTTGCGCGAAGGTGAGCACGATCACGGACACTGATTTTGACAAGAAAAAGCGAGAGAAGCAGACACACTTCATGCGCCCAATGGTTCCATCCCGCAAGTCCGCTGCAGCCGACTCGTCCGGCGTCTCTGCTACTTCTTATTCGCGGCAATGGGTGCGCGACTGGGCTCTGTTGGTGAAATTTCGGCTTTCGCTGATGGTGCTTTTCTCGGCACTCATATCCTTTGGCATCGTAGGAGGGAGCCAGGCAGCCTGGAGCGCCTGGCTCCTGCTGGCCATGGGCGGTTTTTTAGTAACGGGTGCTGCCAATGCGCTCAATCAGGTGCTGGAGCGCGAATATGATGTTCTGATGAAACGCACTGCTAATCGCCCGGTAGCGGCGGGGCGTATGAGCGTATCCCAGGCAGTGCTTCTGGCTGGCCTTATGGCGGTGGGTGGGCTTAGCGCTCTGGCTTTCTTCAATCCACTAACGGGCTTCTTAGGTACGCTTTCCTTAGTAACGTACGCTTTTCTCTATACGCCACTGAAGCGTTATTCCTCGTTATCGGTTCTGGTTGGCGCCATTCCGGGCGCCCTGCCGGTGGTGATTGGCGCTGTAGCGTGGGAAGGAAGTTGGAGCCATACTGCTTCTATGCTTTTTATCTTACAGTTTCTGTGGCAGTTCCCGCACTTTTGGGCAGTAGCATGGGTGGCCGATGAGGACTATAGACGCGCGGGCTTCTATCTATTGCCCACTCGAGAAGGGCGAAAAACGCCAATGGTAGGGTTGCTCTCGTTTGGTTTTTGCCTTTTGTTGTTTCTAAACGCCGTATTGGGATATGGCGCTGGCCTCATCAGCCTGTGGGCTATGCTGGCTCTGTGCCTTATCAACGGCTATTTTGCAGGTAAATGCTGGGCGTTGTATCGAACATGTACAGAACAAGCCGCTCGTCGGCAAATGTTCGTTTCTTTTCTGCATCTCCCATTCTCCCTTTTGGTTGTTCTGGCCGATGTGATGCTTTCGGGAGGTTCACTTTGAATGGATATTTAGCCGCTAAGTTGATGAGATATCGGCTTTTTCATTTGAAAATAACAGGTTTTCGCGAATAAATCCAAAATAGGCACGCGATTTTACCTACAAAGAGAAAATCATGTCGCAAATAGTTCAGAGAGAATATCGCAGCAACAATATCCATCCGCTCAAGTTTGCGCTATGGGTGGGCATCGCCACTATTATCATGATGTTTGGTGCCTTCACGAGTGCATATTTAGTGCGGAGAGCGGCGGGTAACTGGTATGAATTCAGACTGCCGGACGTTTTCTGGCTGAGCACGATGGTGATCTTGCTCAGCAGCCTGACGCTGCATGCCTCTTACCGCGCCTTCATGCGCGGCATAGAGCGCCTTTATAAGAGTTTGCTGCTGACGACCTTAGCGCTAGGTCTTATTTTTGTAGTGTTGCAATATGCAGGTTGGCAGGCGATGACGGCTATGGGCGCTACTTTTACCGTAAATCCTTCGAGTTCATTCATTTACGTTATTTCCGGCATTCATGCCTTACACGTGTTGGGTGGTGTTACAGCACTCATAGTTGCACTGATTCACGCTTTTGCTTTGCCCTTTAAACCGACACCTCGCCGACGCTTGCGTTTTGAGTTGGTAGTGCATTACTGGCATTTTGTAGATATCCTCTGGGTGTATTTGTTCATCTTCTTCTTGGTTCAATCACCCTGATATACCGAACTTTGGCCGCGAATTTGAAACTTGACTCAATCATACGAAATCACACATGGCAGATACTTCTGTAGCACACGCACACGAGACAGATGCTCTCCATCAGGATAACGGAAGCGCCTGGGAAGGTGCCAAAGAGCCGTTTAAAGCCAGTTATGGCAAACTGATGATGTGGTATTTTCTGCTGTCAGATGCCTTTACCTTCGCGGGATTCCTTATCGCTTATGGAGCATTGCGTTTTAGTACCCCTACCTGGCCGGAAGCAGATTTCGTTTTTTCGTCCTTTCCGTTTGTAGAGGGGCACCTGCCGCTGATTTTCGTAACCATCATGACCTTCGTGCTCATCTTCAGCTCAGTCACCATGGTGCGTGCTGTGCAGGAAGGGCATCGGGAAAATAAAAATGGGGTGGTTTTCTGGATGTTTCTGACCATTTTGGGCGGTATTACTTTCTTGGGCTGCCAGGCATATGAATGGACAACACTCATTGCAAAGGAGCACATGACCCTCTCGGAAAACCCATTCAGCCGCCACATTGCCGACGGTGTGTATTTGAACCCAGACGGTTCTGAAATGCGCACTCCGGACGGTAAACTTAAAACGTTCGCAAAAGGCGATAACTATCTGCTGCACAAACACAATGGTAAGTTTGAGATTCCGCTCGTCAAATACACGACGGGTGAGTATGCCGGTCAAGTTATGGAGGCGGGTCTCGGGCCAAAAGCCTTTGGTGCTCTATTCTTTTTCATCACGGGTTTCCATGGCTTTCACGTGTTTTCGGGCGTTGTTTTTCTGACCATTATCATGATCAATGCTGCCAGCGGCCTCTATGTGGCTCGTCGAAACGGCTATGAAATGGTAGAAAAAATCGGCCTTTACTGGCACTTCGTAGACTTAGTTTGGGTATTCGTTTTCTTAGTTTTTTACCTGCTCTAATTTAGGAATACATATCGTTTATTCTAATTCAAACAGCGCTTAATTCCATTTCTATGGCTGGACATCAGACGTATGAAGAGCAAAAGGCCTTAGTTTTCCGTGGCCTTATGATCTTGGGGGTAATCACAGTAGTTGAAGTTTTAGTAGCTCTGTTGGCCAAAGGCCACTTAGTTCACGGTATTCGATTTACAGAAGGCTTTGGCCACTATCTATATATGCTGCTTATGGTGGGCTTCTCCCTGTACAAGGCCTATTTCATCGTCTTCTACTTTATGCATATGGCTTATGAAGTGAGAGGCTTAGTTATGAGTGTACTTTTGCCGACCCTACTGCTGGTTTGGGCAATTATCGCGTTCTTCCAGGAGGGCGACTCTTGGGGCAAGCGCCGAGAGCTGATTCGCAAGAAAAACGAAGAGGTGGTGAAGCCAGCACCGAGTAAACCGCAAGGAATGTATCGGTTGCCGGGCGCGAAATACTATTCAACCACTAAAGGCTAAAAAGGATAGCAAGGAAGGCGAGGCAACCAAACCTCGCCTTCCTTGTTTAGACAAACGCATTTAATACGTGATTTTATGGCAGAGAAGGTATCCATAAAGCGCAAGTTATGGGTGTGGAGCGTGTTGGCGCTTTTGCTCTTTGGCCTACCCGCTGTGTCGTGGTTATACCTGCGCAATGGTTTAAACTGGCGAAAGGAAGCGCAGGCAGAATTAAAAGGCGAATACGGTAAAATCCTTCCAGTAACTGTGATCTATCCCGACGGTTCCAAAGATAATTTACTTACGCAGAAGGTCTGCGTCATTCATTACTTTGGTGCCAATCCAGACCTGACGCCGGAGAATAAGTTCATCTTAGATACGGGTGAACGCTTGTTTAAACAATTTGGATTTAAGTCGGCAGCTATTCCCGATCATTTTCGTTTGGTGATGATCAGTCAGGACGGTACGGCGGAGTTCCGCTCGTATGCGCGCACGCTACCCAGCGCCGATTATGCTACTTGGGTATGGTCGGGCGGCTTGAATGCCTGGCGCGCAGTGTTAATCAATGCCTATACACTCTATTGCCAGCAAAACAACACCAAGCCGGCCATGCACTATTACGCGCTGGCCGATACCACAGGTACTATCCGACGCTTTTACAATGCCTTAGACGAAAAGGAAGTGGGCCGCATGGTAGAACACATTGCCTTAATATTACCACGAGAATAGTCATATGTCTAACGCGGTACTTTCCAATGCGCAGCGCTTAGAGAAGCGCATGAATCTGCTGGCCTACGTAGTCTCAGCAGCCGTACTTTTCTTAGTGGTACTCATGCGGCGCATCAAACTGGATTTGGGCGTTGATTTCAGTTTTTTGCCGCCTTTTCACGCTTCGCTGAATGCGCTCACGGCAGTCGTCCTGCTGGCAGCCTTGTGGTTTATCAAGCAAAAGAATGTGCAGGCGCATCGGCGGGCCATTTACATCGCTATGGCGTGCTCGGTGTTGTTCTTGCTTTCTTATGTATTATATCACTTCACCACGCCGGAGACTCGTTATGGTGGAGAGGGGGCACTGCGATTTGTTTATTTCTTTTTGCTGATTACGCACGTTGTTCTGGCAGCGGCGATACTGCCGTTTATCCTCCTGACGTTTAATCGAGCCTACACGGGTCAATTTGAGCGCCATAAGCGGATGGCCCGTTGGGTGTTCCCTATCTGGCTTTATGTGGCCATTACTGGCCCGATTTGTTATCTGATGCTGCGACCCTATTACGGCTGATCTATCCTTCACCTCAAACACATTCACTGGGCGATGAAAAGTAAAAAGTTTCTCTGGGTGGTCATTGGCAGCGCAATTTTGATGCTCGTACTGGTGACAGCTGTGCCAGAAGCCTGGGGTCAGTGTCCGATGTGCCGCATGTCGGCAGAGTCGAATTTACAAAATGGAGGCACTGCAGGCCGCGGCCTGAACACCGGTATTTTGTATATGTTGGCCATGCCTTATCTGCTCGTAGCAGCGATCGGCTACTGGTGGTGGCGCAACCGGCGTAAATCTTCCGTAGAAGCCGATGAACTTTTGATGGATCGCCCCGGGCAGCAGAACTGACTTATAGGCGCGGGCATGCTGCGCGTTGAGCGCCCTTTCTGGCACGGGTTCAGGAAGGGCGCTCGTGTTTTCAGAATGGTAAGCCAGGAGAATGCGCCTATATTTGTGCGATGAGGCATCTGAGCACAAAATGGCGCGCTCTTGACTCAGGACTGGTCCTAGCCTTGGTAGCTGTCTATCTGGCCGGCCTGGGTATAGACGTCATGGAGGTAGATGCCGCGCAGTATGCCTCTATTTCGATGGAAATGCTGCAAGGCGGCAACTGGTTGCAGGTGCAGCATCGCGGAGCAGACTATTTAGACAAGCCGCCGCTGTTGTTCTGGCTTTCGGCTGTGTCGTTTGCTCTGTTTGGTCTGAGCAACTGGGCCTATAAGTTGCCCTCTGTTCTGGCGGCATTGTTGGGTGTGTGGAGCGTCTATTGTTTTGCCCGTCTGTACTACGCTGCGCCAACAGCGCGTTGGGCGGCTTTCATACTGGCTGCCTCGTTGGGCTTGATGCTCATCTGCAACGACGTGCGCACCGATACGCTATTGCTGGGCTTTAGCGCCTGTGCAGTGTGGCAGATAGCCGAGTACTTAGAAAGCCGGCGCTGGCGCAATCTTTTCCTGGGCTTTGGCGCTATTGGCCTGGCTATGCTGGCTAAAGGCCCTATTGGGCTGGTGGCGCCAGCATTTGCCGTGGGTGGGCATCTGCTCTTATGCGGACGCTGGCGCGAAGTATTGCGCTGGGAATGGTTGCTCGGGCTTATCGTTGTGGCGCTTCTATTGGCGCCTATGTGTTGGGGCCTTTGGCAGCAGTTCGATTTGCACCCGGAAAAGTGGGTCAATGGTCGCCAGGGGGTATCCGGGCTTCGCTTCTTCTTTTGGGAACAAAGTTTCGGGCGTATCACCGGCGAGAATGTGTGGAAAAACGACGCCTCTGCCTTTTTCTTCCTTCATGTCTATTTATGGGCCTTTTTGCCCTGGAGTTTGCTCTTGCCCTGGGCGTTGGTTCGAGCAATTAGCGCGACGTGGACGAGTTGGCGTTTTGAAAAAAAGGCATCTTGGCCGGAATACTACTCGTTGGCGGGATTTGTGCTTACGTTTATTGCGCTATCGCTATCGCGCTACAAATTGCCGCATTACATCTTCATCACACTGCCGTGGGCTTCGGTGCTGGTAGCGTCGGCGTTAGAGCGCGGCGTAGGTGCTTTGCCGCGCTGGCTATTCGGCATCGGGGCAGTGGCCGGGCTTCTTTTGGGCTGGGTCATTGTTCTTTGGGCTTTCCCGACGGCCTCGCTCTTTGTGTGGGTTCCGCTGGGAGTGGGCACACTGGCCTGGCTGTGGGCTTTTGTGCGTTCTGCCCGCGCTTTGTCTGCCGAAGGACTGACTCGACTGGGCGTAGCTGCTGCCTGTTTGCTGGGCTTTGTTCTTAACGTGCATTTTTATCCGCAGCTGTTGCCCTATCAGTATTCACGCCGCGCGGTGGCTGCTGCTCGAGAGGCTGGCCTCTCTGCTGATGCGCTGTGTTTTTTCCAGATGAACCACCATTCGCTCGATTTCTACAACGGTCGCATTGTGCCCCGGCATGATGACCCTGCCGACGTGATCAAGTTAGCCGTGCAGAAAGGAGGGCCTGTGGGCGTGTTCACCACACCAACGGGAAAAGCTGCATTAGAACAGGCGGGCATACCGATAGAACAGGCAATCGAGCTGAAGCATTTCCACGTTGCCATGCTCCATGCCCGCTTCCTCAACCCGGCGACGCGACAAGGCGCCTTACAAACACTCTATTTTTTGAAAATCCACTCTCCGGATGCCCGGTAGTAAAGCAAAACGGCTGCGATCCTACCCTCGCAGGACCGCAGCCGTTCTATGGCCGTGTGCCACTGCTTACCTTAGCGTGTAACGGGCGCTCAAAGCGCCATAGCCACCGCCGAAGCCACTGAAGTATCCGTCGCCGATAAAGAACGTCGGCACCCAGTCTACCGACAAGTTCAATGGGAGGTCGGCGAACTTGTAATCCAGACCTACTACGCCCATGACGCCAAAGCTCGTGCTGGAGTACCTATTTGGGCCTAACCAGGCATCGTCATACGACCAGAAATAGACGGAGGCACCGCCGCCCACGTACCATTTCAGGCCAGCCACGCTTTCGATGGGAAAGTGGTGCTGATACATACCGCCGACGTTGAACCAGCGGTAGAACGTCCAGCCGCGAAAGCCAGCAAACAGCTCTACAGCTCCAGGGTCGGAGATGAAGTGCTTGAACGACGCCGAGAACGGAAAACCAAAGCGCGCGCCGATGGCGGTGCGGTATTCCTGGGCATTCACAGAGACGGCCATCAGGCTAAGCAGCAGGGCCAGTGCGAGTAAGAAACGTTTTGTAATCATGTTTTTAAAAAGTTTTGTTTGGCTCAAAGATAAGATTATTGAGTGTTTTTGTGTCTTTGTGCGCAAAAATTTAACATAAATATCAAAACTGCTCCTCTCATATGCTTAAAGAAAAGGCCGGTCTAAGAGGGATGTTGGCTGCTTTTAAGACACAGTTGTGCGCAACTCAAGCAGTCTATATCATCCTCAAAAATGAGTCCCGTGGACAGAAAACGCTGTATTAATGCTCCATTTAACAGATTTTTGCCCGACAATTTACTATGGAAGAACAACTGCTGCTCTTTATTGCCATAATGCCTTCGCGCGCCGTTCAGGAAGAAGTAACGGCTATGAAGCAGTACATTGCCGACAAATGGGGGCCGCGCCACGCGCTGAAAAGCCCTGCCCACATCACCTTGCAGCCGCCTTTCCAATGGAGCGAGGAAGCTATGCCTGAGCTCAAAGAGCGTCTGCGCCACTTTGCCAGCGCTCAAAAGCCTTTTTGGGTCGTCTTGAACGATTACGGCGCCTTCGCGCCGAAGGTGTTTTTTATCAAACCGGAGCTGTCGCCTCAGATAAAGACTTTGTTTGCCAGATTGAGAAAAACCTTAGAAACAGAACTCCATTTTGTCTATGATAAAAAGAACGAACGGCCCTTCCATCCGCACATGACGCTGGCACATCGGGATATGCCGCCCACCGTATTCGACCAGATTTGGGCCGATTTTCAGGAGCGTCCCTACTATCGCACCTTTGCTGTAAATAGCCTGGCCCTTCTTCGGTGGATGGGCGACTGCTGGGAAGTGCACGAAGAGTTTCCTTTTGCCCGGAAGTAAGCCTGCTCCAGCCGGAAGGCGTGTTATTCGAGCACTATGGCTCCTGTATCTTCGCTCAAGCGCCAGCGCCCGGCCATTGTGGGAGCGGATAGGCCCTCTCGAAGCATGCGCAGGAACAGATTGCGCGATACGAGGCGGGCGCCCAGACTTCTTAGATGTGGCGTATCCTGCTGACAATCAATGAGTTGAAAGCCGGTGCCCTGTAGGGCACGCGTCAGCACAATTAAGCCCGCTTTGGAAGCATTCGACACGCGTGCAAACATGCTCTCGCCAAAAAAGACACGCCCAAACGATAGTCCATACAGACCACCTGCCAAATCGTCGCCTTGCCAGACCTCCACCGAATGCGCCAGACCGCGGCGATGTAATTCCGTATAGGCCTCAATAAATTCTTCACTAATCCAGGTGCCCTCCTGACCTCCACGCGGCGTTTCGGCACAGGCGCGCATCACGCGCTCAAAGGCAGTGTCCAACGTGTAGGTAAACTTGCGCTGATTGAAAATGGAACGCATACTCTTGTGTACAATCAACTCCTCCGGCAACAACACCATCCGCGGGTGCGGCGAGTACCAGAAGAAGTGATCCTCGTGCTTGTACCAGGGAAAAATGCCGTTTTGATAGGCTACTATCAGGCGCTCCGGGCGCAGGTCGTTGCTGATGGCCAACAGCCCATTGGCCTCTGCTAAATGCGCCGGAGGAAAATCCAGCACGTCCTCATCGAGCCAAAAAACGGCCATAGCCCTTCACTCCTTTTCTTGTTGTAACGCCTCTATGGTGCTGGCAGGCAAATTGCGCAGGTCTAAAATCATGAGGCCATCTAAACAGTCGGAAAACAGGGGGTCCACATTGAAACCAATAAAGCGGGCATTCTGCCGCAGGTACTGCCGAAAAAGCACCGGTACCTTGAAATGCTCCGGCTCCATGGCCTCAATCAGATTTTCGAGAGCATCAAACTCCCCGTGCAGCATCTCGGCCAGCAGGCGCGTGTCCACCGATTTCGTGCGTACGCGGAAAGGCTTTCGGGGCTGCACAAGGCTTGCCATCTCCTCATCGAAGCAGTAACGCCTCAAAAACTCGACAATCACAGATTTAGAGGCGTCTGAGAACTGTTTGCTCAGGCTCACCGGCCCATACAGATATCGGTAATGCGGATGAGCCAGCAGGAAGTGAAGAATACCCTTCCAAAGCAAAAACAGCGGAAGCCGATGCCGCTGGTAATCGGGCACGATGTAAGAGCGCCCTAATTCGATGGCCTTTTGGAGGATAGGATAGAACGCTTGCTTAATTTTAAAAAGGCTATTGATATACAAGCCATTGATGCCGAAGCGACGCAAAATACGGTCGCCCTGTCCGAGTCTGTAGCCGCCCGCAATGCGCCCGGCTTTGCGATCCCAGATGATGAGCTGCAGGTAATAAAGGTCGTATTCGTCCAGATCACGCGCCTTTCCTGTTCCTTCGCCAACGGCGCGGAACGTGAGCTCGCGCAGGCGTCCGATTTCAAACATGGCATTAGGGATGGCCGAAAACGGAGCAACATACACGTCAAAATCCCCGCGCGAAGTCATCAAACATTCCGACGGCAAGGCGGCGATATCGCGGCGAACAAGTTCGGCATCAACAGCCTCCGCCAACGGCTCGGGCGATGCGCCGGCTTTGGCCGTATAATGACCCGGCTGAATATCGAACTCGGTGCCTAAAGAGAAGATTTTGGCCTGCAAAAACTTGCCCCACAGGAGTTTGTTGCTGAGTTCGGTCTGAATGTCTGGCGAGATGGGTGGCCCAATGCGAACCTGTACCACAATAGGCTGATCTAAAGCAGGGCGTGCCAGGCCACTCAGCAATGCGCGCCACAGATTGGCCCGTTGGGCAGTCTCCGCTTTCAGATGTACGGGCACAATCGGCACCCCTGTTTTACGCAGCTGGCGTACAATCTGAGGGCGCAGCAGATTGCGAGGCAGATCGCCCAGTGGGTTTTCGGAGAAGTCCACCACCACGCCCACCGAGACGCCTTTCTCCACATAGCGCGCCACCTTTTTGGCAAAATTGATGCGCAATAGGCGGTCTTCCAACTTGCGGCGCATAGGGCGTATGGCATACGGGCGAAGCGTTTCTGCCAACGAAATAGGATAGGGGTGCAGGATCTTAGCCCTTTCTGCGCTCTGAGCCATGAGGTACAGCAAAATCCATTCATCGGCGCCCGGCAGCAGCTGATTGCAGACGAAAACGGCTGCTGGTATTCGGCTCAACTGCTTTTGGTCAAAAGCATCGAGCTCTAAGTGCACCCGCATATCAGCCAGATGACTCTGGGCGATCTCTAAAATTTTTTCAGCGCGCATAAGTGGGATAGCAAGGTACTCTTCCTGTGCTCGCAAAAATCGCTTCACGCATCCTTTTTTGGGGAGAATACTCCTGTTTGAGCCTTAAAAGAATAAGAAATACAGCAGATTCGTGTGTTTGAGCGGGGGTACGCCGGGTGATATACCCAGTGGCGCAACGATGTACCATGGGTCTCATCGTCTGAGTAGCACCTCTGCGAGCGCGCGTGAAAAGGGCCAGGAGGGCGGGGCGTTGATAACGCGGACAATATCGAGCCAGGAGCTATCTTCGTCTAAGAAGCGAAGCACGAGCGCGGGTGGCAGTTTTCGGAACAGGCTGGCAAACACGACGCTGCCTAAGTCATTTTGGTTGTGCAGAACACGCAGCAAAACGCTGTCCAAGAGCCGAAAAAGCGAACTCGTGTGAAGCATCCGCACGTCTGGAACGCCCGTTTGCGCCCAGGCGCCAGCAAAGGCGCGAGCACGCCGAAGCGTTCGCTTGAATGCATAGCCGCTGGAGGCCTTCACAAAACCACCAGCAGTACCGATATGGATCACTCTGCCTTCGGCACGCTTCGGAAAAATGTAGTCGGTCATCGGTATGATACCGAATTCCTCTTCTACTACAGCGTAATGGCGCAGGCAGAGCTGCTCTTGGAGATATCGGCGCAGGGCCTCTTCATAGGCGGCAGCGGGCAGTAGCGCGGGTGAGAAGACCGTAAACTCTACCAAGGCCCGGCGCGTCGAGAGCGGAAGTACGTAGACGAACCGCGTTTCGCCCTGTTGCTCCATGCGGAAGTCCATGAACGTCATCGCATCCGGGTCAAAGGCATCCGCTGGCGTTTCTACCATCCAGCCCTTGAAGTGCTGGAGCAAAAAGGTGGCGCGGTGGGTTTGAGCCTTTTCGCGCAGGACTGACAGCGGAGACTGCCACAAGCCGGCCGTATTTTCGGGCAGCAGCCGTATGGGCGTAAATGCCGAATTGAGCACAACGTCGCCCTCGAAGTCGCCAGCATCGGTGCGCACTAAGCCGCGTTCGGGTACAATGTCTTGAATGTTTGCCGTCAGGCGTCGAACGTTGGGCCATTGCTCCAACTCGCGCCCTGCCCAGTGGTAAAAGTCAAGACCGCGTACCATGCGATACCGGTAGGGAGCAATATCGAGCACTGCTTCAAAGCCTGGCGCGAAAAAGCGGCAGCTGTTCCACGAACGATGCACCACGGGCGGGATAGGCTCGTCGTCCGTCGCCCAAAAGCACCAGGTGCGGTCGTTTTGCTGCTTGCGATCGCGGTCTATGAGCAGCAGGCTTTTTTGTCGAAAAAACGGGTGCCGGAGCATTTCGACCGCCACCGCCAGACCTGCCAGACCTGCACCAGCGAAAACGATGTCGAAAGACTGGGTTTTAGTGTCCGCGTTGTTCACGAATAAGCGTTAGGGTATGAGCGTCTTACTCTTGCGCCAGCTGTCGGATAAGGGCAGTGAATTTCTCCTGAAAATCAGCGTATTTTGAGGTCGCTGGCCCGTCAAAGCCCGTATGGATGCTGCGTACGCGATTCTGTTTGTCCAATACGATCATGGTCGGGAACGCCATGACGTGAGAGAGCGCTGGGAAGACCGCCTCCGCCGCCTTCTTGTCCGCCTTGCCGGCATAAACTAAGTCGAAGGGCAAACCCAAGCGCCGTTTGTACGTGAGCAGGTGCGCATTGACGGCTTCTGGCTTGACGCGCTCGAAGGCAAAGCCTACAATGCGCATTTGAGCGCCCAAGTCTGGGTTTTTCCGGACGAAATCTGCTAAGAAGCGCTGTTCATCCAAGCAATTAGGGCACCAGGTGCCCAGGATGGTAAAAACTTTGATTTTACCCTCGAAGGCAGGGCCGGGGAAGGTCAGGCGTTGGCCCTCTGGCGTGGTCAGGTCGAAGGTAATGCGCTGTGCGCCGGGTTTGAGCGTGGTAAGCGAGTCGGGGTTTCCGAGCTGAAAAGTGGAGTCGCGTTGGGCCTTCCAGAGGGTGCGATAATGCTTGCCGGAGCGGAACTCGCCCTGCAGGCTGCCGTCGGGCTGTATGCTGCCGGAAAAAAGGAAGGCATGCGCGCCGTCGAAGGCCGAAAGCCAGAATTTGCGGCCTTGCACGGTGCCTTCCAGAAAGCGGTAATCGCCCGTTTCGGTGCGGAAGGTGCCCTCTAAATGGTTACCCATCTGGCGGAATTCGCCAATGGCTTTTTGCGGCTTCTCCTCTTCAATGCCAAAGAGGGCTGCCCACTGGCCCGACAGGTCAGCGGCGGGCTTTTGATTGAGCGTAGTGAAGCGGTAGTCGCGCCCCGCATGGGCATAGAAGGGAATGCGGTAGTTGTCTTTCGTGGTAACGATCCATTCGCCTTGCATAGCGCCGCCGCGCACCTCGACGTGCAGGTAAGTGGCGTATTCGGGAAAAAATACATTAAACGTATCGCGCGCCTGCGAACGGTCGCGCCCGTACTGAACGCTGTCGCACCGAATGCGCTCGGCGCCATTGCGGATTTCTATGTAAAACCGCTCGTTGTCTATGTATTTTACCTCGAATAGAAAAGGAATCTCGCCTTCGCGGAACTGTTCCGTCAGGGTAAAGATGGTGTCTTTGTCGCGAACGGGTATGTTGAACTTTTCCAGCTCCAGCACGCCGCGCCAGATGCCTGGCGCCACGCGTGTGTAAGCCGTATCGGTTGTGATGCAGCTCCACGGCGCCAGGGCAGCCAGTGCCAGAGCGACAATCAGTATTAAGGTGTTGCGCATAGGTGTAAGTACGTTGAAGTTACCTGCTGCAGAGCGGTCGGCAGCACATCTTCTATAACCGCGCTACGAGGTCTTGGTTGGCAGACCCCCATTTTTTGCCCTTGGGTTGGGTGGCCTCCCGGCTTCGGTCCCGCTGGCGCCTTGGCAGAAGAAGGGAGCGCAAACTTATCACTCACCTCGAAACGCAGGCTTTCGTTTTTCCAAAAACGCCGCCACGCCCTCCTGGTAGTCGTAGGTCTGGCCGGCCTGGGTTTGCAGATCGTCTTCCAAGGCGAGCTGCGCGTTGAAATCGTTGCTGAATGCGCGGTTGAGCGCGCGTTTGGTCATGCCCAAAGCGCGCGTTGGCATTTGAGCCAGCGTTTCGGCGAGGCGCAGGCTTTCCTGAGCAAAGGTATCGTCTGGAAAGACTTTCCAGATGAGCCCCATTGAAGCAGCCTCTTCGGCGCTGATTTTATCGGACAGCATCATGAGAGCCGTAGCGCGTTGAAGGCCGACGAGGCGCGGCAGTGTCCAGGTGCCTCCGCTATCCGGAATGAGGCCGATTTTAGAAAAAGCCTGGGTGAAAGAAGCAGATGCTGCCGCCACAGTGATGTCGCAGGCAAACGCGATATTGGCTCCAGCGCCGGCGGCCACGCCATTGACGGCGCAGACAATGGGCTTTTCTAAGTTGCGAATGGCGCGCACCATGGGGTTGTATCCCGAAGCCAAGATGTCGTGCAGTGCCGGCCCGTTGGGGTCAACTACCTCTTGCAAATCTTGCCCTGCGCAAAAAGCGCGCCCCGCGCCCGTGAGATAGACGGCGCGAATGGCGTCTCCATTGCGGCACAGGTCGAGCGCGGCGAGCACTTCCTGCCGCATAGCGTGGTGCATGGAATTAAAGACCGAAGGACGGTTGAGCGTGATGCGGGCAACGCCGTTTTCGACAGACCAGAGGATGTATTCAAACATGAGGAACGATTATCGAAGCAAACGAAGCGCCTGAGGAACGGTAAAACTTCTTCAATATCAATTTATTAAGCGTGCTGTTCGGCGGCCTCCAGCGCGGCCCGGCGCGCGCCTTTTGACTTTCGGATGCGCACGGCCACGACCTTGTACTCAGGGCACAGCGCGTCGGTATCGCGTTCGTCGGATGTTACTAAGTTGAGCATCAGGTCAGGGAAGTGGAACGTCGTGCTGAGAACGCCTGGGCGTACCTCGTCGGTCAGGCGGGCCTTGATGTCCACTTTGCCGCGGGGCGACTCTACGCAGACCCAATCGCCGTCGCTGATGTTGTGTCGGGCGGCATCGTCGGGGTGGACGAGCAGCACGTCTTCGCGCAGGATTTCAGCGTTGCGCGTGCGGCGCGTCATGGTGCCGCAGTTGTAATGCTCCAATTCGCGGTTGGTCGTCAGGATGTAAGGATAATCCTTGGCGTACTGTTCCAGCTCCCGCGTCTCGCGGAAGTCGGAAAACTGGAAGGCGCCCAGACCGCGCTTGAAGGTATCCGCATGGAGGATTTTGCTGTCGGTGCCGTCGGGCTTCACGGGCCACTGTTTGCCGTTGGGGCCGAGCTCGTCCCAGCGGACACCGGCGAAGAAGGGCACGATTTGCGAGATTTCCTCCAGCAGGGTTTTGGGATCGTAGTCGGGCTGCGGGTAGCCCATGCGGTTCATGATATCCACCACGATCTGGCCGTCGGATTTTGTGCCGGGCAAGGGAGGCACTACCTGGTTGACCCGTTGAATGCGGCGCTCGCCGTTGGTAAAGGTGCCGCTCTTTTCTAAGAACGATGCGCCTGGCAGCACCACCGTGGCATATTTGCACGTCTCGCTGAAAAAGATTTCTTGCACCACCAGCAGATCGAGTTTCTGCAATGCGGCGATGACTTTGTGGGTGTTTGGGTCGGTCTGCACTAAGTCTTCGCCCATGACCCACAGGGCCTTGAGCTTGTCATCCAAGGCGGCCTCATACATCTGCGGGATTTTATAGCCGATGTGCATGGGCAACTTGGCGCCATAGAATTGCTCGTAGCGGGCGTGCACTTCGGGGTTGGTTACGTCAAAGTAGCCGGCGCCCTGGTGCGGCTGGCAGCCCATGTCGGCAGCGCCCTGTACGTTGTTTTGGCCGCGCAGCGGGTTGACGCCTACGCCGCGCCGCCCTACGTTGCCAGTAATCATGGCTAAGTCGGCAATAAGCATCACCGTCAAGGTGCCCTGCGAATGCTCGGTAACACCCAGGCCATGGAACGACATGGCAGCCTCTGCTTTTGCGTAGGTGAGCGCCGCGGCGCGCACCTGCTCGCGCGGCACGCCGCAGGCGGCTTCCAGACGGTCGAGGTCTAAGCCCAGAATTTGCTGGCGAAAGCCCTCGTATCCCTCGGTGCGCTGGGCAATGAACTCGCGGTCTTCCAGACCTTCGGAGATGATGTAGTAGAGCATCATTTGCAGCAGCGGCACGTTGGAGCCCGGGCGCGGCTGCAAGTGGTGCGTGGCATAGCGAGCAATTTCGGTGCGGCGCGGGTCCACGACGATGGTTGGGATGCCGCGTATGGCCGCCTGTTTGATTTTGGCGCCCGTCACAGGGTGCGCGTCGGTGGGGTTAGCGCCGATGATGAGGATGCACTTGGTGTATTTCAAATCCTCTATTGAGTTCGTGGCAGCCCCCGTGCCGAAAGTGCGCTGCATACCCAGCGCCGTGGGCGAGTGGCACACGCGGGCGCAGCTGTCTATGTTGTTGGTGCCGATGACGGCGCGGATGAACTTTTGCATCAGGTAGTTCTCCTCGTTGGTGCAGCGAGCCGAGGAGATGCCGGCAATAGCATCGGGGCCGTGCTCGGCGCGGATAGCGCGCAATTTTTCGGCGATGAAGTCGTACGCTTCATCCCAAGTGGCCGGCACGAGTTCGCCGTTGCGGCGGATAAGCGGCGTGCGCAGGCGGTCGGAGTGGTTATAGAATGAAAAGGCGAAGCGGCCCTTCAGGCACGTGTGGCCCTGGTTCACCTCGGCGTCGTAGGGCGCCTGAATGGATTTGACCGTGTTGTTGACCACCGCAACATCTAAGTTGCAGCCTACGCCGCAATAAGTGCAGACGGTGCGAACCTTTTTGTCGGCAATGACCGATTTGGACTCAAACACATCGGAAATGGCCGAAGTGGGGCAGGCCTGTGCGCAGGCGCCGCAGCTGACGCAGTCAGACTCGAAGAAACTGACGTTCAGCCCTTTGGCGATATGGCTGTCGAAGCCTCGCCCGGCCATGGTGAGTACAAACTGGCCCTGCACCTCGTCGCAGGCGCGCACGCAACGCGAGCAGTTGATGCACTTCGACAGGTCGGACGTCATGTACGGATGGCTAAGGTCCTTCGGGCGGTCTAAGTGCGTTTTTCCCTCCGGATACCGCACTTTTCGGATGCCCACCTGAGCGGCCACGTCCTGCAATTCGCAGTTGCCGTTGACCTCGCAGGTCAGGCAGTCTAAGGGGTGATCGGTCAGTACCAGCTCGATGATGTTGCGCCGCAGCTTCTGGATGCGCGGGCTATCGGTGAAGATATGGAAGTTCTCCTGCATGGGCGTGTGGCACGAGGCCATCACGCGGCGCGGCCCGTCGGCCGTGAGCGCTACTTCGACGGAGCAGACGCGGCAGGCGCCGTAGGGTTCCAGGTTGGGCGCATCGCATAGGGTGGGTATGCTGTTTTTTCCCAAATGGCGGCGCAAGAAGGACAGCACGGTCTCGCCGTCGCGCATTTCACAGGACTTGTGGTTGATAAAGGCAAATTTTCCAGCACCCATAGTTTGAGCAGACGTTTGAGCAGTGTGAAGGTGAGGGCAATGTTCAGGTTTTCTTTTAATTTTCTAGGAAAAATACGGTCGAAGTTCGTCTTCAAAATACTTCAGAGCATTTTTAACCGGCAGGGGCAACCCGCCGCCCAGCGCGCACAGCGAGCCGAGTTCGAGCGTTTCTACCAAATCGTCGAACAGCACGCGGTCAATGCGGTATTGCTGAGTACGCGCCTTGTGGAGCATTTCTTTGCCGCGCGTGGAGCCAAGCCGGCACGGGAAACACTTGCCGCAGCTTTCATGGGCGGTGAATTCAAAGAGATGCTCCAAGTATTCAATCATCGGGAAATCCTCCGGGATGCACACTACGGAGGCGTGGCCCAGCAGGAAGCCGTTTTGGGCGAAGGACTCAAAGTCCACCGTCAGGTCAGGCACTTTGTGCACAGGTACTAAGCCGCCCAACGGGCCACCGATGTGCATGGCTTTCACCGGCCGCCGAAATCCGCCGCCCAGTTCATAAACGACTGTCGAGAGCGGTGTACCCATATCTACCTCGCACAGGCCGGGCTGTTGGAAATGGCCGTCTAAGCAGACTAATTTTGTTCCTGTAGAGCGTCCGCGCCCCAAGGCAGCATAAGCAGCGCCGCCGTGTCGGAGGATGAAGGGCACAGCCGCGAGGGTCTCCACGTTGTTAACCACTGTGGGCCGATTGAACAGGCCTTGCTGGGTAGGGTAGGGCGGTCGCACGCGCACCTCGGGCCGCTGACCTTCAATGGAAGAAAGCAGCGCTGTCTCCTCGCCGCAGATGTAAGCGCCTTGAGCTTCAATGACTTTGAATTCATAAGAAAAGCCCGAGCCGCAGATGTTCTGGCCCAGATAGCCGGCCTGGCGAATTTCCTCAATAGCCGCCCGCATGGCCCGGATGGACTCTGGATATTCGCCCCGAATGTAGAGCACGCCGCGCTGCGCGCCCACGATGTAGCCGGCGATGAGCATGCCCAGCAGCAGGCTGTGCGGTCGTTCCTCCATGATGTAGCGGTCGGAGTATGCGCCCGGGTCGCCTTCGTCGGCATTGCAGACGATAAATTTCTGGTCGCCGAGCGTGTTCTTGCAGGACTCCCATTTGAAGGCTGTTGGAAAGCCCGCTCCGCCCCGACCGCGTAGGCCGGAGACCTTAATCTCGTTCAACAACTCATCGGGCGAGCGGCGCAGGCATTCCTCTAAGATTCGATAATACTCAGCTACGCCTGGAAACTCCGCCGTGAGCACGGGTGTGCCGCACACGCGCACGGCGTACCGGTCAGGTCGAGGTTGACGGTCATCGCGAATGGCGGCAATTTCTTCTACCGCGGCGCCAGAGTAATTATTGCCGGCGTAATGAAAGGCGTTGTTTTCATAACAACGGCCCAAGCAGCACATCGTGCCAATCTCCTCCGGTGCAAAATGCTGCCGAAGCCGCTCGGTCAGCGCGGGCTGCGTGCCCGCCGTCAGGCAGGCGCTACCGTTGCAGACATAGACCTTCTTGCCCCGGTTCTCGGGCCGCATGAAATCGTAGAACGTTACGCTGCCGTACACATTGGCATCGCCGATGAGGTATTCCTGCGCCAGCTGCTGCATGGCTTCCGGCGATACCGTTCCATCGTTGGCGTCGGCCAATTGGCCCAGCCGCTCGAACAGGTTCTCCTCCAAGCCTTTGCGCCCAGAGAGGTATCCAATATTTTTGGACATGACGTTTGTTTCCCAGTTGAAATGTTGCCCTGAGATGGGCGAACAAATTTAGGGTGTTTTCATGGATTGTCTTTGGCTATTATTGGCTAACGGCAACATTTTTACGTTTGGAATTGCCTCGCGCTCAGGGCGAAGATGCCCGGATACGGGAACAAAGGCCGATAAGATGGCGACCCTTAGCAGAGCGCATCTAAAGATGTTGGCGCCCTTGCGAGCCTCTACGGGAAGCAAAAGTCTCTGCAGCTTCAGGCCTGTAAGATGTCATGCTGGATAGCCTCTACCAGCTGGCTTGCCTGTTCCGGGCTGCTGGCCTCGGCATACAAGCGCACAATGGGTTCGGTGTTGGAAGGGCGCAGGTGCACCCAGCCTTCGGGGAAGTCTATCTTCAGGCCGTCTTCCGTATTGAGCGGCAAGTGGCAGTATTTTTTTTGTAAAAAAGAAAAAATCCGCTCCAGTGGCAGGTCGGCGCTGCGCTCAATGCGGGCCTTTACCATGAAATAATCGGGATAGGTGCGGCGCAATTTGCCGGCGCTTTTTCCGCTTTTGGCCAGATGCGTGAGGAATAGGGCGATACCCACGAGGGCGTCGCGTCCGTAGTGGAGGGCCGGATAGATGACGCCGCCGTTGCCCTCGCCGCCAATGACGGCGCCGACGGCTTTCATTTTTTCTACCACGTTCACTTCGCCCACGGCGGCGGCGAAGTACTGCGCGCCATGCCGGGCAGCCACGTCGCGTAGGGCGCGCGAAGAGGACAGGTTGGACACCGTGGAGCCGCCCGGGCCGTGTAGCCCCAGGATGTAATCGGCTATAGCCACGAGTGTGTACTCTTCTCCGAAAGGCTGGCCATCCTCGCAAATAAGTACCAAGCGGTCTACGTCGGGGTCAACGGCAATGCCCAGATGTGCCCGTTCGCGCACGACGGCTTCGCTCAGTTGGGTCAGATGTTCGGGCAGTGGCTCGGGGTTGTGTGCAAACTGGCCGGTAATGTCGCCGTTGATGAGGGTGCAGGTGCAGCCTAAGGCCTTCAATAGCGGCGGCACGGCTATTGCGCCGGTGGAGTTGACGGGATCTACAATGATGTGGTATCGCCGGGCGCGCACGGCTGCAGCGTCCACGCTGGGCAGGGCCAGAATGCTCTCGATGTGCCGTTCAATACAGTCTGTTCGGTCTTCGCAGGTCCCGATGCGATGCACCGGCGCGTATTCGAAGCCGCCCTGCTGAAGCAGGTGCAAGACCTCCTGGCCGTCGGCAGCGCTGATGAATTCACCGCGCGCATTGAGCAGTTTGAGGGCGTTCCACTCTGCCGGGTTATGGCTGGCGGTGAGGATGATGCCTCCGCCGGCATTCTCCCAGACGACAGCCATCTCCACCGTGGGCGTGGTGCTCAGACCGACATTGATGACGCGGATACCCAGGGCGCGCAGGGTGTTGATAACCAGCCCACTCACGATTTCGCGCGAGAGGCGTCCATCGGTTCCAACGACGATTTTGGCGTTCCCTGTTGTTTTTAGTACCCAGTAGCCAAAGGCAGCCGTGCAGGCCACGATGTCTTCGGGGGTGAGATTTTCGCCGGCGCGGCCACCAATGGTGCCCCGAAAGCCGGAAATGCTTTTGATAAGCGGCATGAGCGCGAGGTGTTGTTCGAGAGGTTATTGGGCCAAAATGTGTGCCATGCGAAGCAGCTCCTTTCCCGGCTTTTTGGGCTTCGCTATAGCTTCCTCGAAGGGTGTGAAGTGCACCTGGTTATTGCGAATGCCTACCATGACGCCCGTTTGGCCGGCCAGCAGGGCTTCGATGGCCTGGAAACCCAGCACGCTGGCCAGCACGCGGTCGAAGGCCGTAGGCGAGCCGCCGCGCTGCAGGTGGCCGATGACCGTTACGCGCACGTCGTCGTACTCTTCCACGCGCTGCGACACCTGCTCAGCCAGGGCAAACACGTTGCCCATGCGGCTCTCCTCCGCTACAATAACGATGCTGAACAATTTCTTGCGCGCCGTGCCGCGTTTGAGCAGCTTGACGAGCTCCTCCAAGTCCATGTCCTCCTCTGGGATGATGACCCCGCCCGCACCGCCAGCAATGCCGGTGTGGAGCGCGATGTAGCCCGAGTGGCGGCCCATGACCTCGACAAAGAACAGGCGATTGTGCGAGTCGGCTGTGTCGCGGATGCGATCCACAGCCTGCATGGCTGTGTTGACCGCGGTGTCGAAGCCGATGGAAAAGTCGGTGCCGTATAGGTCGTTGTCAATGGTGCCGGGCAGGCCGACGATAGCAATATCCGGGTATTCGCGGGCGAATTGAAGCGCGCCGCTGAGCGTGCCGTTGCCGCCGATGGCCACTAAGGCATCAATATCGTTGTAAATCAGGTTTTCGTAAGCGCGTTTGCGGCCCTCTGGCGTCAGGAACTCTGGACAGCGGGCCGTCTTGAGCACGGTGCCGCCCCGGTGGATGATGTTACTAACGTCTGAGGTCTCCAATCGCCGTATCTGGCCGTCAATCATGCCTTGATATCCGCGCTGAATGCCGAAGATGTGCAGGTCGTTGTGTAAAGCGTTGCGCACGACGGCGCGGATGGCAGCATTCATGCCTGGAGCGTCACCGCCAGAAGTAAACACGGCAACTCGTTTGATGTCTTTCATGGGAAAAAAGGTCGGCCTCGCTGTGACGGCGTTAATCGGTGAAGGGCAGGTGGTATTCTCCTAAGGCGTGGATGGGGTTGCGCAGGATGACACCCGGTTGCATTTTGCGCTCGCGTAAACACTCCATTAGAATGTCGCTGAAATGGTGCGCTATGGCGCCCACGAAATGCACCGGCACGTGCTGGTAGCCGCTGTACTTGCGCGCGTGGCGGTCTAAAAATTCGCCAAGGCTCTCTGCCACTAAACCGCGTACGAAGGGATGTTGCAGGTGAGCGCCCAAAAACTTAGTGAAGGTGGCGATGTAAGCGTTTCCACCTTTTTCATAAACGCGGTTCTTGATGGCGGTAGGCCCTTCTGGATGGTCTGCCTCGAACGCGGCGTGCAGGTCAGGGGGGAGCTCACGATAAAACCAGGCGCGCAGCAGCGCCTTGCCCAGATGCGTACCGCTGCCTTCGTCGCCCAGTAGCCAGCCCAATGACGGCACATTGTCTACAATCTGGCGGCCATCGTAGTAGCAACTGTTGGAGCCTGTCCCTAAGATACATGCAATGCCGGCACTCCGCTGGCACACGGCGCGCGCCGCGCCCAGCAGATCGTGCTCGACCTCGATGGCAGCATCTGGGAAAATTGCCCGAAGGGCCTTGTGCACGATCGCGGCTCTGTCTGCATCGTGGATGCCCGTCCCGTAAAACCACACGTGTTGGACAACCGCCGAGTCGGGCAACTTGGGCAGCAACTGGCTGCGCAGAATGCCCTCGATCTCAGCCGTCGTATGGAAAAAAGGGCTAAAGCCTTGCGTGTTCACCACATCCCGATCCCGACCGCCCTTAACTAAGAGCCAGTCGCACTTGGTAGAGCCGCAGTCGGCAACAATATCCATGGTAATAGCGTGCAAAAAGTGCCTGAGAAAGAACGGGCCTCTCGATACTTAGCGCTGAAAATGAGCCATATGTTTCTTCTGCGCGCACAGACTGCTCGCCCGTGCAGGAGGGCGCCGTTTGGGGCAAAAATAGAATGACGCGACCAAACACGTCAGTTTAGAAAAAAAAGTGGGCGCCAAGGCTTGGTAGTTTTTAAAACAATTTGTTTCTTTGTGGCTCTTTCTAAAACAAAAAAGTATTAAACGATGAAGCACACTTCCTCCACGAACGCCGGCGTCGGGCGAATGGCGCATGCCGCTCAGGTAGATACGACCCAAAACGACGCGCTCATCTGGAAATGCTTAGTGCTGTTGGCACTGCTTTATCTGGTCTGGACCGACCGCATTTCCATCAACCTGAACTACGGCTCAGCGGAGCCGGTGGCTCGACCAGCGCCGGTAGCCACGGCGGCCGCCGCAGCCGTGCTCTCAGAGGCGGCGGCCCTCTCGACGCCCGTGCTAAGGGCCTCATCTCGGCCAGAGGCCAAACGCACTGCGGTAACGCTGCCCGACCACGCCACCGGCCACACGCGCTTTGCCATTGACCCCGACTTTGCCCGGCGCAACGGCTGCTCGCCCGAGGAGGCAAGGCGCTCACTCGAACTTTGCCGTGCCTACGTAGAACGCCTTGCCCCCGTGGCCGAGGCCGAAATGCAGCGCTTCGGCATCCCGGCCAGTATCACGCTGGCCCAGGGACTGTTGGAAAGCAACGCCGGCGATAGCCCGCTGGCGCGCAAAACCAACAATCACTTCGGCATGAAATGTTTTTCTAAAACCTGCAGGCGAGGGCATTGCGTCAACTTTACCGACGACTCTCACAAAGACTTCTTTATTCGCTACGACAACGTCTGGAGCAGCTACCGGGCGCACAGCCAATTTCTTAAAAATAGCAAGCGCTACGCCGCACTGTTCAAACTCGATCCAACGGACTATCGTGCCTGGGCGCACGGGCTGCAAAAGGCCGGCTATGCCACCGATCCGCTTTACGCGCAAAAACTCATTGCCCTTATAGAAGGGCTGGGTCTGGATCGCTACGACGACGCCTTAATGCCTTGACAACGCCACCTCCACACGCATAAGCTCTCTAACCCAGGTATTGACGGCATCCCGCTTGTAGTCAGGCGTACTTTGTTTCATAATTTTTTGAAAAAAGCAAAGCCCATTTCACCGCTAATTGCCGTGAAATGGGCTTCTCGCCACTAAGTGGGTTGCGCGGCGTTTAGCCACCAGTTTGCAGCGGAATGGTCTCCACGCCCGAGCCGCCCTGACCTACTACGAGCACCGCCACGATGCACAGCACGGCCAACGCGCCGGCGAGCACCCAGGTGGCTTTTTCAATGAATTCCGTCGAGCGAGCGGCGCCAAACAGCTGCTGCGCCTGACCTCCTAAAGTGGGGTCAATGCCACCGCCCTTAGGGTTTTGAATGAGAATGGCCGCCATCAGCAGCACGCTCACTAAAGCAATCAATACCGTCAGTGTTGCTAACATTTCTTACGTGTTTTTAGTCAAAGCCTCGATTTGGGCCGCAAAGAACGCGCTTTTTTCGGGATGCAACACCATTAAACGCTGATACATTTCTATGGCCTTGTCGCGGTAGCCCTGTTGGGCATACAGGCGTGCCAGGGTTTCGGAGGCAATTTCCGGGTTTTCGCTGACGCTTTTTTGGGCCAATTGCTGGGCGATACCGGGTGTTTTCTGCGGGTTTTCCGGCGAGGGCGCCGGTGTTTCGGCAGCAGGCGGAGGTGTTGTAGGTGCGGCGGGCGCCTTCTTGGTCAGGAGCACGGGATTAAAGTGGTTGGCCCATTCGGCAAAACTCGAGAAGCGTGCCGTCTCGAGGACGGGCGCTTCAGTAACTATCGTCAGGTCGGCAGCTCCAGTAGCCTCTTCCTGGAGACTGGGACCCTCTACCGGTGCGTCTTCAGGCATCGGCTTCTCCCGAGTATCTTCGGGAGGAGTAGGCGAAGGAGGGAGAGGCACAACCAGCGCCGCCTCAGTCTGAAGTTCTGCGGTGCGCTCATCGCGGGCGGGCAAGGCGCTAAGTGGCTTCAGCTCAAGTACTTCTAACTCCACTGCTGGAACAGGCACGACGGCTAAATCATTCAGCAGGCAGAACAGCAGCTTGCGGTCGAGGCAGTAGGCGGCTGCGGTCGAGCGGTTGCGCTCCTCATCGGGGTGCTGTTCCTGGGCCGACTTGAGCAGCAGCAATACCTGCAGGTTGGCAGCATAAGGATAGGTAATCGCCAGCGTCTTCAACTCCTCGTACGGGATGGTCGAAAGCAAGTCAGGGCTTTGCAGAAATTGTTGGAAGCGTTCGTGGGTCATGGCATTGTGGCATTTAGCCTCACCAGTTGTTGAAGGCAGCGTTGAAGACATCCTCCAACAATTGGTCAAAAATCTGGCGGATAAGGGTCTCCTGAATGCTCAATAAGTCCTGGTCGGCGCCAAATTCGGCAAAATGGCTGAACGTGCGCTCGGCAGGCCAGGCGCCCTCTGCTCCCTCGACATTGACGGTGTACAGCAGCTGTAAGCGAATTTCCAATCGGTTGAGCGAGACCGTCTCGCCCGGCTTAGGCGCCACGGGCACCACCCGAAAGTCTGTGATGCGTCCGCTAAACTCCGCATCGGGCGCATCATTGACCAATCGCAAGGGAGTCTCCGTGCGGATTTTATCCTTCAGCCGCTCCGTGAAGTCCACCGCCAGCGTAGGTGGAGCGCTCGCCGCAGCATTCTCGATATTCTGCACAAAAAAGGTCTTTACCTTCGGGTCAATCGAAATACCCTTCAGCGAATAACACCCCGTTTGGGACAGCCAGAAGACCATGAGCAGAAGGGAAAGCAATCGAGCCATTAGGGAGTTAAAAATTAAAAGTGAAAAATGAAAAATGAAAAATGAAAAATGAAAAATGAGGAGTCAGGAATTAGAAATTAAAGATGGGAATTGAAAAAGTAAGAGTAAAGAGTGGGAGAGGGCCGAATGCCCAAAAACGCCGCAGTAAGGGCCTAATATTTTCCACTTTCCACTTTTCATTCCCATTCAATCGTTGCCGGTGGTTTGGTGCTGATGTCATAGACGACGCGGTTGATGCCTTTGACGCGGTTGACGATGGTGCTGGACACGTCGGCTAAGAAGTCGTAGGGCAGTCGGCTCCATTCAGCCGTCATGCCGTCGGTGCTGTTGACGGCGCGCAGGGCGATGGTGCGTTCGTAGGTGCGTTCGTCGCCCATGACGCCTACCGACTGGATGGGCAACAGGATGGCGCCGGCCTGCCACACCTGGTCGTAAAGGCCGTACTCTTTTAGTTTTTCGATGTAAATGGCGTCAGCTTCCTGGAGCAGCTGCACTTTTTCGGGCGTGATGTCGCCCAGAATGCGGATGCCCAGACCTGGGCCAGGGAAGGGGTGGCGGTTTAAAATTTCGGACGGGATGCCCAGTTCGCGTCCGACGCGCCGCACCTCGTCCTTGAACAACATGCGCAGCGGCTCTACGATCTTCAGGTTGAACTTTTCAGGCAAACCGCCCACATTGTGGTGACTTTTGATGGTAACAGACGGCCCGTGGACGCTTACGGACTCGATGACATCGGGGTAGATGGTTCCCTGCCCCAGCCAGTGACAGTCCGCGTGGGCACGGGCTTCTTCTTCAAAGATTTCAATGAATAGGCGACCGATGATTTTTCGCTTGGCCTCCGGGTCGCTCACGCCGCGCAGGGCTTCGTAAAAGCGCGTCCTGGCATTCACACCCTCGACGTTGAGGCCCATTTGATGATAGGTGTGCAAAACGGTCTCGAATTCGCCTTTCCGCAGCAGACCATTGTCCACAAAAAAGCAGAACAGTCGCTTGCCCACGGCGCGGTGTAGCAATGTAGCCGCTACGGTAGAGTCCACGCCGCCTGAGAGCGCCATGATGACCTTATCTGCACCGATTTGCTGGCGCAGGGCGGACACGGTTTCTTCGATGTAGTGCGCCGGCGTCCAGTCGGCCTGACAGCCACAGATGTCGAAGACAAAGTTTCTCAGAAAAACCGTGCCCTCTACGGTGTGGTACACCTCTGGATGGAACTGAATGCCGTACACTGGCGTAGCGCTGAAGTCTTCCTCTGCACGGTACACAGCCACCACGATGTTCTCAGTGCCGGCCAGTGCCCGGAAACCTGGAGGCAGCCGGAAGATTGTGTCTCCATGGCTCATCCACACCTGTGAATGCGGCGAAATGCCCTGGAGGAAGGGATCGGAAGGGTCGTGCATGACCAGCGTGGCCTTGCCGTACTCGCGGGTTTCAGAGCGCGCCACCGTGCCGCCGTAGTGGTCGGCAATCAGCTGCGCGCCGTAGCAAATGCCCAGGATTGGGCGCTGGCCCACCAGAAGTTCCGGCGGGATGCGCGGCGCATCGGGCTGTTTGACGGAAAAAGGGCTGCCCGACAGGATGATGCCGCGCACGTCGGGTGTCAGCTCGGGCATGCGGTGGTAAGGAACAATCTCGCAATACACCGACAGCTCGCGGATGCGCCGCGCAATGAGCTGCGTGTACTGAGAACCAAAATCGAGAATGACGATCTTCTCCATAATCAGCAGCAAAGGTAGGGAAAGGTGTACCCCTGCATCAATGAGGCCTTTACCTTTGGCTCAAAAAAAACGCCTGTGCTTTCCATTTCCATCATCACCGTTGCCTACAACAGCGCTGAAACTATTGGTGATACTCTGGAGAGCGTCCGACAGCAGACGTACCCCTGTGTAGAACACATCGTGGTGGACGGGGCCTCTACCGACGGCACGCCCGACATTGCACGCACTTTTGAGCACGTGGCTCGAGTGGTAAGTGAACCCGACTGCGGCGCCTACGATGCCATGAACAAAGGCATTGCTTTAGCCAGCGGCGATGTTATTGGCCTGCTCAACGCCGACGATGCCTATGTCTCGCCGGAGGCGCTGGCATGGGTGGCCCAAACGCTTCAGCAGACCGGAGCCGACGCCTGCTACGCCGATTTACAGTACGTGCGTCGCGATCAGCCCGACCGGATTGTGCGTCACTGGCATTCCGGCCCTTTTCGCCCCGCGCGCTTCCGCTGGGGCTGGATGCCGCCGCACCCGACCTTTTTTACCTATAAAAAATACTACAACGCGCTGGGCGCGTACGACACGCGGCTGCGGCTGTCGGCAGACTACGAACTGATGCTGCGCTTCCTGTACAAATACCGCCTTACAGCAGCCTACCTGCCGCGCGTGCTCGTGCGCATGCGAACGGGCGGCATGAGCAACGCCTCGCTCCGACAGCGCTGGCGAGCCAACCAGGAAGACCGCCTCGCCTGGCAAATGAACAACCTCGCGCCTGGCCCACTCACGCTGTGGCTCAAGCCGTTGCGCAAAATACCGCAGTTTTGGCCAGCGCTAATGCAATGGGAAGTGGGAAGTGGAAAATGAAAAATGAAAAATGAAAAATGAAAAGTGGAAAATGAAATCTTGTGCGGGCGGGTTGGAATGCTGTTCTCCTCAAATGGCGCCGTTCTGTCGGGACGGGGGATATCTATCATTGTGTAAGCGCCCGATTTATTGGGTGGAGCGGTGCAAGAACACCCTTGTACTCCATATAACATCCTGACAAATATCACATCACGAAGGAGCGCTTTATGCTGGATGTCAACAGGTTTTGAGAGGAATAGAGCTTTTGGTAGCAAAGGCTTTTACCGAGTAGGCTGGAGCCATCAAAACGCCTTATGCTGCTTGGGCGTAACATCCGAGAAAAATAGAAAACAGCATGGCGGGATTAGCGCCAGGACCTTTGTTGATGGCTGCGGAGGAGGGCCAGAGGGGTGAAGACGGCCCAATATAGTGCCATGCCGACATCCAGCAAGGGAAACCAGAGGCGCAGGTCGCTTTCCCGTAAATGCCGGGCTGTGCGGGCGAATACCGGGGCTGCCAGGGCCATGCGGACAGCCCAGCAGGCGAGTGCGAGTAGGGAGGCGCCTTCCAGCGCTACAACGCCGAGCAGGGCGTAATGCAACACGTGAGAGCCCGCTGAAGCTGCCAGAAGGGTCTGATGCAGTGAGCGATAGCGGATACCTGCGCTCAGGTGCCGGCGCTTTTGGCGGGCCCAGGCTGCCCAGGTCGGCGCAGTAAGTGAGTAGGTAAACGCTTCCGGCTCGAAGCACAGCGCCGTGTTGCGGCGGGTGGCTGCGGCATTGACAAAAAGGTCATCGTCGCCTGAGGCTATGTCGGCATGCGCCGAAAATCCGCCTGTTTGTGCGAACAGGTGCTTTTGCCAGGCTAAGTTGCGTCCCACGCCCATGTAAGGTATGCCTCTCAGCGCAAAGCCTCCGTATTGCAGGGCGGTGTAGAGCGTTTCAAAGCGCGCCCATCGGTTGAGCAGACCTGGCCCAGGCACGAGTGGCCCATAGCCCAGCACAATTTCGGGCAGTAGCCTGCGGTCGGGCTGCATGGCTTGTGCCATCCGGCGCAGCCACTGCGGTGAGGCAGGCCAGCAGTCGGCGTCTGTGAAAATCAGCCATTTGTGCTGCGCCCGGACAATGGCAGCGCTCAAAGCGGCCTTTTTGCCCGGTGAGATCTTGGGCGATAGGCGAATGGCGCGCAGGTGCGGATATTCAGCCCGTAGCGTTGCCAGCACCTGTAAGGTGTTGTCCGAAGAGTCGTCGTCAGCAACCACGACCTCGAAGCACGGGTAGTCCTGTTCCAGCAGGGCGGGCAGGTGGCGCTGCAGGTTTTCGGCCTCGTTGCGCGCGCACACGAGCACCGACAGGGGAGGCAGTTCGTCGTCAGATAAAACGGCTTGCGCGGTCGGGCGGTGGAACGCCAAACGCGCATAGACGCCCCACCAGAAAGCCAGCTGTATGACCGTGGCAGAAATCAGGAGTGCGGCAGAAAGAGACTCGAACGGCATATCGGGGCGGAAGATAGTGCTTCGTACGCTGTAATGCCTTCTTTCCTTCGGACAATTGCTCCCTCAGAACCCGCAGGTTATGGGCGGCGTTTTTGGAGTCATGAAAAGGCTGTTATTTTTATCGGTCAGAGATAGGTGCTCGGTGGACGCTCATTCGGCGTTATTCGTTTAAAGAGCATGTGGGATTTTTGCCGGCAAAGGCAACGCCTCCTGGGCCAGAGCGCGCCAACGGGGCGTATTTCCACCGGAGTGTTTTTTCGGTTCTTTACAAAAAGAGACAATTTATGAAGATGAAATTTTGGCTCGCCGTTTTGTTCTGGTTTTGCTCGCTGGCGTTGTGGAGCCAGGGTATCGTGCGCATAGAGCGTATGCTGACCTGGGAGTCGGAGCCGCGCCGCATTGAGCGCCCCGACGGTAGTGTATGGGAGCAATGGTCGTTTGAAGGGGCGTATCACGCCGATGGTGCACCCACGTTGCCGCTTTTTGCGGAGCGCATCCCACTGACGGGACCTTCGCGCCTGACGGTGGAGGTTTACTCGGTGCGTTACGAACCTATTTCGCTTAAAGCGCATCCCGACTTAGAGCGGCTGACGAACGACCTGTCCGTAACCGCTGAAATGGTGCAGGAACGCGACCAGTACCACGGCTGGGTGCAGTTTTATCCGTTGCGCCGTGCGGGCAGCGGCTTCGAGCGCGTGGTTTCGTTTTCGCTGACAGTGCGCATTTCAGCCCAGGAGCCAACTCCCGTCCTGTCGCGCAGTGGGCCGAATACCTTTAATTCGGCTTTGCGCTCGGGCACGGTCTATAAGTTCGGCGTCAGCCGAAGCGGCATTTATCGGTTGGACTTTAGCTTTTTGCGCAACACGCTGGGCATTTCCAACCTGGAGAGCATAGACCCGCGCCGCATTCGCCTGTACGGTAACGGCGGGAACATGCTGCCCGAATTGGCCGGCGCAGACCGCCCCGACGACCTCATCGAGAACGCCATCTTCGTAGCCGGAGAGGCTGATGGTAGGTTTGACAACAGCGATTACCTGCTCTTTTACGCCGTGGGGCCGCAGCCGTGGTCGCATCGGCCCAGCAGCAACCTGCCGCAACTGACCATAACGCCCCACTTGTACGACAACTTTGCCTACTACTTCTTGGTCATCGGCGATGCGCCAGGGCTGCGCATTTCGGAGCAGCCGAGTGTGGCGGCCACCTTCGTCACGGAGGAGTTTGACGATGTGCAGCGCATAGAGGACGACCGCGTCAATTTGCTGCATCAGGCCGCCTGGGCGCAGGGCTCAGGCAAGCGCTGGTTTGGCGATTATTTCTTCCAGACCCGCGAGCGCAGCTACACCTTCAACTTTCCCAACGCCGTTGCCGGCGCGCCGGCGCGTATAGCCGGTGTCTTTGCGGGCCGCAGCCAGAGCAACACGACGGTGCAATTTACGGCGGGAGGTACCACCTTTTCGGGCAGCGTCGGTGGTGTGGCCGTGAGCGACAACGAAGCCTACTATGCAAACGACGTGCTGGTGGCTGGCTCCTTTCAGATGCCCGGCGATAACGTCAGCGTGCGGGTGCATTACCTGCCTGCCTCTGTGCCCAGCGAAGGGTGGTTGGATTACCTCGAAATCCAGGCGCGCCGCCGCCTGATCATGACCGGCCAGGCGATGGAATTCCGCGATTTGCAAACGCTCAACCAGCCGGCTGCTCGTTTCCGCCTGAATGGCGCCAATGCCAACCTCCAAATCTGGGACATTACCAACCGCCAGACGCCGCGCCGCCAGCAGTACACCTTCGCCGGCAGTACCGCCGAATTTGGCGCAGAAACCCAGGGCGTCCTGCGCAACTTCATCGCCTTCTACGACAACGCCTCGCTGCCCCGACCCGAACGCCCCATCGGACGCATTGAAAACCAGAACATCCACGGCCTGACCAACTTAGACATGGCCATCGTCTATCACCCCGACTTTGAGGCCGCCGTCAACCAGCTGGCGCAACACCGCCGCTCCTACAGCGGCTTAGAGGTGGCCACCGTGCGCATTGACCAGCTGTACAACGAGTTCTCCTCAGGCGCCAAAGACCCGACGGCTATTCGGGACTTCGCTCGCATGCTCTACCAGCGCTCGCCCAACAAGTTTCGATTTCTGCTGCTGTTCGGCGATGCCTCTTTCGACCCGCGCAACATTACCAACAGCGCCGATAACTTAGACTTCGTGCCCGTTTTCGAGACGGCCCAGTCTTTCAGCCCCATTTTTTCACACCCTTCCGAAGATTACTTTGGCCTGCTCAGCGACAACGAGGGCGGCGACCTGAGAGGCGCGCTCGACATCGCCGTAGGGCGCGTTACGCCGCGCACCGCTGCCGAAGCACAGGCCATCGTCGCTAAAATCATCGAGTACGACAACGACCCCAAGACATTGGGCGACTGGCGCCTGCGCCTGCTTTACATGGCCGACGACGAGGACTCGAACGCCCACATCCGACAGGCAGACCTCCTGGCCACGCGCGCAGCCAGCACAGAAAGCTGGTTCAACCTGGAAAAAGTCTATTTCGACGCCTACCAACAGGTGGCCACCAGCACCGAAAAGCGCATACCCGGCGCTAAGGCTGCCATCAATGCCAATCTCTTCCGCGGTTGTTTGGTCGCCCAGTACATTGGCCACGGTGGCCCGCGCGGCTGGGCCCAGGAGCGCGTCATTGATAACAACGACATCGCTGGCTGGAACAATACCCATCGGTATCCGCTCATCATCACAGCTACCTGCTCTTTTGGCGGCTTCGACGACTACACCATCCTTACGGGCGGCGAGCAAGCCTTGCTCAAGCCCAACTCGGGCGCTGTGGCGCTGTTCACCACTGTGCGCGCGGTCTTCATCAATGGAAACAACGCCCTCACCGACGCCGTCCAGAATGTCCTCTTCGAGCGCGATGCCCAGGGACGCTACCGCACCGTCGGCGAAATCCTGCAAAGGGCTAAAAACGCGCTGCCCTTCTACGTAGAAGAAAACGGACGCCGCTTCGCTCTCATGGGCGACCCCGCCATGTACCTCGCCCTGCCCGAGTACCGGGTGCGCACCACGCGCCTCAACGGCAAGCCCTTCAATCCCGACCAGCCGGATACCCTCCGTGCCCTCATGCCCGTTACCATCGAGGGCGAAATCGCCGACCGCAACGGCAACCTCCTCCCCGACTTCAACGGCCGCGTCTTTGTAACGCTTTTCGATAAAAAACGAACCCTCCGCACCCTCGCTCAAGACCCCGGCAGCTTCGTCTTCCCCTTCGAGGTGCAAAACAGCATCCTCTTCCGCGGGAGTGCCACCGTCACAGGCGGACGCTTCAGCATCAATTTTGTCATTCCCAAAGACATCAACTACGCCTTCGGAAACGGCAAAATCAGCTACTACGCCGAAAACGGCACACCTTTCGACGCCGCCGGCGCTGACACCGCCGTCATCGTGGGCGGCACCTTCGAGGGCCTCAAAGACGACACACCGCCCGTCATCCAGGTGTTTCTCAACAACGAGGATTTCGTGCAGGGCGGCATCACCAACCGCAGCCCCATCTTGCTGGTCAAATGCACCGACGACTACGGCATGAACGTAACCGGCGCCGGCCTGGGGCACGACCTGACCGCCGTGCTCGACGACAACACTCTGGAAACCCTCGTGCTTAACGACTTCTACGAAAGCGCCCAGGATGACGCCCGCCGAGGGCAAGCGCTCTACCCGCTGCGCGGCCTGGCGCCCGGACGCCACACCATCCGCGCCAAAGGCTGGGATGTCGCCAACAACTCCGGCGAGGGCTACACCGAATTCGTCGTCGCCGAAGACGGAAAAGCTGCCTTAGCCCACGTGCTCAACTACCCCAATCCCTTCAGCACCAATACCTTATTCCAGTTTGAGCACAACTTAGCCGGCCAACTGCTCGACGTGCAAATCAGTATCTTCACCGTCTCCGGCAAGTTGGTCAAAACGCTACACCATACGGCCATAGCCAACGGCTTCCGCGTAACCGATATTGCCTGGAATGGCCGCGACGACTACGACAACCCGCTGGCCCGAGGCGTGTATCTCTATCGCATCAAAGTGCGCGGCACTGACCTCAGCGGCCAGACGGCGGTTGCGGAGAGCGATTTTGAGAAATTGGTGATCATTAAGTGAAAAGTGAAAAGTGAAAAATGGGACGGTAATGGAGGGTAGTGTGTTTGGTTGGAGGAGAAATGCAAAAGGATTTTTGGTCGCGCTGTTGGCTGGGACTGCTTCAGTTGTACTGTTGGCCCAGCCCGATGGGGTAGCATCTGGTGTGAAGGATTCTTTGCCTTTGAAAGGGATGTGGGATTTTCGAGGGCGCTTGTCGCTGGAGGGAATGATGTCTTCTGACCGGGGAGTGAGGTTTAGTTCGCCTGTTGTTCGGCCGCTTGCGCCGATGCCGTTTTTTTGCCGGATGGAACACCGGCTGGAGCAGCGGATGCCTTTGCCGCTTAAATTTCGACTTGGCGACGTGCCCTATGTGGATAAACTTGAAGGCAAACGCCGCTGGTACGAATGAGTATGGAAAACCTCGACCTTGGCCGTAAGGGCGAAGATATTGCCGCCCATTACTTAGAGGAAAAGGGCTATCGAATTGCCCGGCGCAACTTCCGCGCGGGCATGGGCGAAGTGGACATCATCGCCTGGTCGCCCGAAGGCTGCTTAGTTTTTGTCGAGGTCAAAACCCGATCTCTCGATGGTTTCGGAGGCCCTGAAGAGGCCGTCAACCGCAAAAAACAAGACCAGATTGCCCGCACCGCTGGCGCTTTTATGGAGGCCATCGGCCACGAGGGCGAAATCCGCTTCGATATCATCTCCGTCCTGCTGGTCAACGGCCAGCTGAAAGCCATCCGGCACGCTGAGGACGCATTTTTCTGACAGGCGTGGGCCCTTCAAGACAGCTATCCCCAGGCGCCTTCGTGTTCAAAAGGCTCAGCAATTTTCTTGGTTGGAAAAACAAAATGTTTTAACTTTGTGCGCACTTTTTCATCAACCCGCTAAAACTCCGTTACTTTGGGCGCACAAAAAACAACTACGCAGCAAAAGCCGGCAATTGCGGCGAAGAGCGATATGGCAGAAGTCAGATACACCGAGGCCGAGATTCAGTCACTGGACTGGCGCGAACACATCCGCCTGCGGCCGGGCATGTACATTGGCAAGCTGGGCGACGGCAGCAGCCCGGAAGATGGCATTTACGTCCTGCTCAAGGAAGTACTCGACAACTCGATTGACGAGTACGCCATGGGCTTTGGCAAGCAGATAGACGTAACCATTGACGACCGCGGCGTTTACGTGCGCGATTACGGGCGCGGCATCCCGTTAGGCAAAGTGGTGGACGTGGTGAGCCGTATCAACACCGGCGCCAAGTACGATAGCAAGGCGTTTAAGAAGTCCGTGGGCCTTAACGGTGTGGGTACTAAGGCCGTTAATGCGCTGTCGGAGTATTTTAAAGTGATCGCTTATCGCGACGGCCAGTGCAAGTGGGCCGAGTTTGAGTTTGGCAAACTCAAGAAAGAGAGCAAGTTGGAAGCAACCACGGAACCCAACGGCACGGCAGTGTTTTTTAAGCCCGATGGCGGCATGTTTCGCCACTTCCGCTGGGTAACGGAATACGTCGAGCAGCAATTATGGAACTATGCTTACCTGAATGCCGGGCTAAAGATTGTTTTTAATGGTAAAACCTTCCAATCAAAGAACGGCCTGCTCGACCTGCTGACGAAGAAGACTAACGCCGAGCACATCCGGTACCCGATCATCCATCTCGTGGGCGAAGACGTCGAGATCGCCTTCACGCACGGCGATCATTACGGCGAGCAGTACTATTCTTTCGTCAATGGCCAGAACACCACGCAGGGCGGCACACATCTGAATGCTTTCCGCGAGGCTTTGGTTAAGACCGTGCGCGACCATTTTAAAAAGAACTTCGACGCCAAAGACATTCGCGAGAGCATTATCGCTGCCGTCAGTGTGCGCGTCGAGGAGCCGGTATTCGAGTCTCAGACCAAAACGCGCCTCGGCTCCGATCGCATCAGCCCCGATGGGCCGAACATCCGCACCTGGATGAGCGATTTCCTGTGCAAGGCCTTAGACGACTATCTCCACAAAAACCCTGAGACGGCCAAAGAGATGCTCAAGCGCATCCAGCAATCGGAGCGCGAGCGCAAAGACATCGCCGACGTTAAGAAATTAGCCAACCAGCGCGCCAAGGCTGCCAGCATTCACAACAAAAAGTTGCGCGATTGCCGCTACCACCTCAACGAAAAAGGCCCAGAGGAAAAGCGCTTGGAGTCTACCCTCTTCATCACCGAGGGGGACTCTGCCAGCGGCTCGCTCACCAAAGCGCGCGATGTGGACACGCAGGCTGTCTTCAGCCTGCGCGGAAAGCCGCTCAACTGCTACGGCCTGACTAAGAAAATTGTGTATCAAAACGAGGAGTTCAACCTCCTCCAGCACGCCCTCAACATCGAGGACTCCCTCGAAGACCTGCGCTACAACCGCGTCGTCATTGCCACCGACGCCGACGTGGACGGCATGCACATTCGCCTGCTGCTCCTCACGTTTTTCCTGCAGTTCTTCCCCGACCTGGTACGCAACGGCCATCTCTACATCTTAGAAACGCCCCTCTTCCGCGTGCGCGACAAGCAGCAGACGTTCTATTGCTATTCAGAAGCCGAAAAGCAGGAAGCCATCCAGAAACTGCGCGGCAAACCCGAAATCACGCGCTTCAAAGGTCTGGGCGAAATATCCCCCTCCGAGTTTGGCCGCTTCATCGGCCCAGATATGCGCTTGGAGCCGGTGATCCTGAACGAAGACGCCAACCTCGACCATATTTTAGATTACTACATGGGCAAAAACACGCCAGAACGCCAGGAATTTATCATCGAAAACCTGCGCATAGAGCTGGACGCTGCTGATAGCACCATAAACGAGGACGCCGCCGACCAGGACTCCACAACAGCGGAAACGCTCTACGAAGAGTCTGCTCACAATTGAAGCCCAACCGCCCATCCCTCAACCGTCATCCTCCTCTTTCACTTTCCACTCTCCACTTTCCACTTTTCACTTTTCACTCTTTTTCTTTGGTACCGGATCATACCCAAATCCGCCCCAGGGATGGCAGCGGGCGATGCGGCGGATGGCCAACCAGGTTCCTTTGAAGATGCCCCACTCTTCGATGGCTTCAATGGCGTATTGCGAGCACGTAGGGCGGAAGCGGCATTTGCTTGGCCCCAGCAGGGGCGAAAGGAGCAGCCGGTAGAGGCGGATGGGCAGCACGAAGAGCCGGCGGAGCCATTTTTGAATGGGCGGCATGCGAAAGGTTTGGCGCGTGTGAGAGGATGCGTCAGCGCGGTACAGGTACGCTGCGGATGATATCTTCGATAACTTGCTGAATGCGATAGCCTTCCATTTCGCGCTCTGGCGTCAGGAGGATGCGGTGATTGAGCACGGGCACGGTAACCGCTCGGATGTCGTCAGGCGTTACAAAGTTGCGACCGGTCATGGCGGCAAGTGCCTTTGCGCTGCGCGTGATGGCCAGCGAGGCGCGCGGGCTGGCGCCTAAGGACAGGTCTGGGTGATGCCGGGTCTGGTGCACCAAGGTAGCAATGTAGTCCAGCAGGTCTTCACTGATGTGGGTTTGCTCGATGCGTTGGCGGCAGGTGGCGATGTCTTGTGGCGTGATGACGGCCTGGACGCTCTGCGCGGCCCGGCCCTCGAAGTCGTCGTGAAAGCGGCGCAGGATGGCCTTTTCTTCCTCAAGGTTGGGGTATTCGAGCAGGATGCGGAAGAGGAATCGGTCGAGTTGCGCCTCGGGCAGTCGGTAAGTGCCCTCCTGTTCGATAGGATTTTGAGTGGCTACCACCATGAAAGGCGAGGCCATGGGGTAGGTGTGTCCGTCAATGGACGCCTGGCGTTCTTCCATGACCTCGAACAGGGCGGACTGCGTTTTGGCCGGAGCGCGGTTGATTTCGTCAATCAGGACGATATTGGAAAAAATGGGCCCGGGTTTGAAGTGAAACTCCGAGGTTTTCAGGTTGAATACAGGCGTTCCCAGCACGTCGGCGGGCATCAGGTCGGGCGTGAACTGAATGCGGCTGAAGCCTGCGGCTACCGTGCGTGCCAGCAGACGGGCCATGAGCGTCTTGGCGATGCCGGGCACGCCCTCGATGAGCACGTGGCCGCCCGTGAACAGGGCGATGAGCATTTGCTCGATAGCCTCTTGCTGTCCGACGATGACCTGTTGAATAGCCTCCTGCACGCGGGTGGCGCACGCATAGACAGGCGATACGTCTAAGCCGGCAGGCGAGTCATTATCGGCAAAAGGCGGTTCTTCTTCGTAGTGCATAGACGATAAGGTGAGACAGGATAATCAGTCAGGTGTCAGTTATGGGCAGTCGTATCTGTGGGCGGGCTATATGTAAAACGCGCAAAAGAGACGGTGGGCAGTCGGAGACTAAGTCATTTATAAGCGAAGACTACGGGGCTTGTCGAACGAAATAAACCATCCCGTGCTTGCGATACAGTTCGCGGCAATTCGGTAGGGTAGGGAGCTCTTCCAGCCGGTTCATTTTTGCCACAAAGTACACCGTCTTGCCTGGATTGCCGTAAGCCAGATTAGCGTATTCGTCCACCGTCGGGTCTTTTACGGGAGGCTTTTTTGGATAAAACAGGTGAGCATAGCTCTTAAATCCCACTGTTTTGATGAAGCAGTCCTCATGGGCCTTGCTTTTGTAGAAATCAATGGTGCTGCCCTGGCTGTATCGTTCGATATTGCCGATGCAAAGAACGAGCGTGAGCGCCACAAACAAAGCGCCTGCCGAAAAAACGATTTGTGCGGCTGTCCATGGTTTGCTGCGCAACCACAGGCGCAGACCCAGCAGGACGCCAACAACAAGTATGGCGCCAGGCAGTGCGTGGTACCAGTGCCAATCTACAGTAACCTCCAGGCGTGCCAGGGCGAACGGGTCTTTGGCCAATAAAGGACGCAAAAGGTGCGTATTCTGCCCCAGCCAGGGCAGCAGCATCTGAACACCGCCGATAAGCACGCCCAGCGTAGGCAACAGGATGGCCACCACGCGCGGGCGCACATCCCAGTGAATGGCTCGCCAGATGGTGTAAGCGCCCAGATACGTCAGCGGGTAATAAGCCAGAGAGGAGTAATGGACAATCTTCGTACGCACCAGACTGAACACAATCAGCACTACCCAAAAGAGCAGTTGCATCCAGGTCGTCAGGTCAGACCGCTGGCAAATGCGCAGCGTGTGCGACTCCAGCACTTCGTCTTCCGGCTGGCGGTCGCCCCACAGATTGGGAAGGGCAAACACCGAAATCGGGAAGCAGCCCAACAGCAGCACCACCACGTGATAGCCCAGAAATCCTCCATGACCGCTGTCCGCCGTGGTTAGCAGGCGTATCTGATAGGCCACAAACTCTTGCACAAATTTCGGCCCGTGCAGCAACGTCTCCACACCAAACCACAGCGCCGACACCGAAAAGGCCGCCAGGCTAAATAAGATAAAGTGCGATAAAAAACCTCGATTGCGAAACTTGTACTTTGCCCAGTAGAGCATCAGCACCAAAAAGACTATCAAGTAGGCCACCGGCCCTTTGGTCAGAATGCCCAGACCCAACGCCCAACCGCCCAGCAAGAGATAACGGTAGCGCCGCCAAAACGAGCGCCCCTGAAAGCGTGTGAAAAACAACCACCGAAACTCGATAAATCCCCACAGGCCCAAGAAAATGAACAAGTTGAACCACGGGTCAATGATCCCGCTGCGGAAGTACAGGTGGGGCAGGATGCTACCTAACCATGCCAATACCCACAACCAACCGAACATCCGATCGTGGAGGCGGCGGCCCATATGGTACGACAACAGCAACACAATGATGCCGGCTACCGCATTCGGAAAGCGGGCCGCAAACTCGTTGACGCCAAACACCTGCATTGAAAGCGCCTGCATCCAGATGAACAGCGGCGGCTTCTCAAAAAACGGCTCGTAATCAATCTGCGGGCGCAAGTAATCGCCCGTCAGCAGCATCTCCCGCGCGCATTCGGCGAAGTTGATTTCATCCCAGTCAAACAGGTGCACGCCGCCCAGAAAAGGTACCAAGAATAGTACACCCAGCAACGCCACGCGCGTGTAGTCAGAGCGTAAAAACGACATCAAAAGGCAGCGAGAAGTGAAAAATGAAAAATGAAAAGTGAAAAAAATGCAAGGGGAAGAGAGAATGAGGTGCTTCTGCCTTTGAAGTAACAGCGAGCGTAAACAGAATTAGAGCCAAAAGGTTCGGAAAGGATGCTAAACACACCCCTTCGAAGAAATCGTAGAATGTAAACGAGGTGGGCTTTTAAAAGTTTAGCGTACTCTACCGCGACGTCCGAGTTGTTCGCCCAAGAGGTGCAGGGCCATTACCGTTAGGCAGATGGCTAAGCCGGGTGGCAGGCTTACCCACCACAGCTGCGGGCTGGTGCGGGCGCCTTGCAGCAGACTGCCCCAGGTGGCGCCGGCTAAGCGCTGGTCGCCGTAGCCTAAGAAAGACAACGAGGCCTCAAGTAAAATAGCGCTGGCCACACCCAAAGCAAAGACCGTGTAAGCGGGCTGAAGCGCGTTTGGCAGCGCATGCCTCAGCAAAATACGCGCCTCCGATAGTCCCAGACTGCGGGCAGCGGCAATGTAGTCCATCTCGCGAACGCGCAACATTTCTGCGCGTACAAACAACGCTACACCGGGCCAGCTGAACAGCCCTATCAGTGCAACCAACGCCCACAGCGTCTGGGTCTGTTCGCGCAAGAGCGCCGCAAAGGCCACAATCGCCAGCAGCCCCGGCACCGCCATGAATGCTTCCGCCAGGCGCATGACTAACAGGTCGAGCGGCACTGCTACGGAGCGCGCGAAAAAAGGCAACTTACACCACAAACGCCCTGCCAGCACAGCAGCGGCCATGACCACTGCTGCCGCGCCTCCACCCGCCAGGAGGCGCACGAGCCCACTGCTTTCCGCTGAGAGCCAGACCTGTACTGCGCCCGCGTAGAAAAACGCCAGCGGTAGTGCCACCACCCCCATCAGCAGTACTCCGCGCCGTATGCGCAGCCGGTCGTCGCCCCAATAGCCCGCCAGCGCACCCAGCAGTACGCCCAACCCGAAGGCCAGACTCATGGCCAGACTACCCGTGAGCAGTGCTACTCGGGCGCCACCCACCAAGGCCGCTGCCACGTCGTAGCCCTGAGCATCTGTACCCAACCAATGCCGAAATACGCGAGCGCCCACCGGATGGGCTGCCCCCGGACGCGCCTGTCGAATCGTCGTGTCCGGCCGCGTCGGCAACTCACCTGGCGAAAACGCTACCGGTGCAAACACTGCCGATGCGTACGGATAACTCCGCCACAGAAAATGCCGATGGATGGAGTCCAGCACCGGATGCCCGTAGGGTAGGGCAGGGTCGCGCCAAACCGACCGAAGCCCCGGAAAAAACACCTCGTCTCCTACACGGCAGTACAACGGGCGCCCGTTGGCAATCACGTCGCGACCTAACGCCAGGACGACTAAAACCAATAAAACGCCACCGGCAAAACCCCATCGAAATCCTGCAAGCATCTTGCACAAGCTGCAACGCATTCGGCGGCAACGATACGAACTTTGTCCAAAAGCCTGAGCGCAAACGCATGCTCCCCCTTACAATCTATGCGCCTCGTAAAGGAAAAAGCGGCGCGCAGTAGCGAGTGCTCACGAGTAACAGCTGCTACTCTGCAAGTCTCGTGTCTCGACAGGTGTATTTATTTGCTAACGTCCACAACGATGCGCGAAGGTCTGTTGGCCAGGTCCCAGGCCGTATAGAAGGCCAGCTGGGCGCGTTTAGCAGCCGCCTCGGCGTTAATTTTTTCTGCCGTATCGCTGGGTTTGTGGTAATCGGCGTGCGTGCCATTAAAATAGAAGATGGCCGGAATGCCGCGTTCGGCGAAGTTGTAGTGGTCGCTGCGCTCGTAGAAGCGATTGGGATCCTTAGGATCGTTGTACTTGTAATCCAATTCCAATTGCGTGTGCACGGCATTTGCGAATTCATTGATTTCGTGCAATTCGGTGCTCAGGCGGTTGGAGCCGATGACATAGACGTAGTTCGGGTTGTTGGCATGGCGATTATCTATACGGCCCACCATGTCTATGTTGATGTTGGCCACAGTGTGTTTAAGCGGGAAGAGCGGAAACTCGACGTAGAAGCGCGAGCCAAGCAAGCCTTTTTCTTCGCCGCTGACGAGCATACACACGACGCTGCGCTTGGGGCCTACACCGGCAGCCTTGGCCTTAGCGAAAGCTTGTGCAATTTCGATGACGCTTGAGGTGCCAGAGGCGTTGTCGTCGGCGCCGTTGTAAATGACCTCTCCGCTGGCGCCCAGATGGTCGTAGTGCGCGGTGATGACGACGTACTCGTTTTTGAGCACCGGGTCGCTGCCCTCGATGAAGCCAATGACGTTCGAACCTTCCAGCGTGCGCACCTCTTTGACCATGCGCGCCTCCACATTGGTTTTGATTTTCACCGGCTTGAAGGCAGCGGCGTTGGTTTTGGCTTTTCCGAAGACGTCGGCGGCCTTGTCGGTATTTTTTCCAAAGAGGGCGTTGGCGACCTCCTGGCTAATGAAAAAGGTATTGACTAAGCCCTTGTGCAACGGCTCAGCGTTGGGCGCCGTAGGCGTCCAGCCCCACAGCGACAGCTGGCGCCGGTTGATGCGCATGGCTTCGCCGATATCGGGCACGATGATAAGGGCGAGCGCGGCACCCTTTTGGGCGGCAAGTCTGGCCTTGCGCGTCCAGTCTATTGTCCAGGCAGTGCGAGACTCGTTGCCGGTGAGCAGCGAGCGGCCCTCGGCATCGGTAGGTTCGCCGTCGTAAAAGACGACCACTTTTCCGCGCACATTGGCGTCGGCGTAGTGGTTGATTTTACCCTCTTCAATACCGTAGCCCACAAAAACGGCCTCTTTTGCCTTAAAATTAGGCAGGTCGGCATTGTAAGCCGGCAGCACGATGTAGTCCTTTCGCGAGGTAAAAGAGGTTCCGTGTACGCTGAGGTCTAAGTCGGCCCAGCTTTCGCGTTTAAGGAAGATGTACTGGAAGTACGTGTTGCGGTCGGCTACGGGTGGCAGCCCCATGGCTTTGAATTGGGCAGCGATGAAATCTGCCGCCTTCCGTTGACCTTCGGTTCCCGTTTCGCGGCCTCGCATGGCATCGGAGGCTAGGGTATCCACCAGATAGCGGATGTCTTCGGGCGTGATGGTGGCGCCAAAAGGCCGGGCGTCGGGCAGTTGGTAGTAGCGCGGGCGTAGTGAAAGACGCGCCGTGATGGAGTCATCGTAGGTGCGTTGGGCTTGTAAGGATAGTTGAGTCAGCAGGAGCAGGACGAATGCAGGATAAAATTTCATAGAAATAATAGGACGAGGAATGAGCAGGAAAAAGACCTTTGGCCTGAAACAGCAAAGAGGCCAAAACCCTTTGCATACGGGTGTTTCAGGTCAGATTATTCACAGGCAATTTTTTCGACGCGGCGCCGGTGGCGTCCGCCCTCAAAGGGCGTTTCCAAAAAGACGCGCACCATGGCCTGGGCCTGGATTTCGGGCACAAATCGAGCGGGAAGCGCTATCATATTCGCGTCGTTGTGTTGGCGCGCTAAGGCGGCGATTTCTTCCGTCCAGCACAGGGCGCAGCGGATGCCGGCGTGCTTGTTGGCCGTCATAGCCACGCCGTTTCCGCTGCCGCACAGCACGATGCCGTAATCGGCCTGGCCTGTTTCGACGGCTTGCGCCACAGCGTGAGCAAAATCAGGGTAATCTACCGACTCCAGCGAATGGGTGCCGAAGTCTTGCACCATATGTCCCATGCGGTGCAGCATGGTAATCAGGCCGCCCTTGTAAGGATATCCGGCGTGGTCGCAGCCGATAGCAATTCTCATAGTCCGGTTGTTTTTGAGCGCCAAAGGTACGCCAAGCGTTTTTTGCGCTTTTGTCTTTGGCAGGCGAATCGCCCAAAGGCAGCGTCGCAGGGCTGAACGTACCTTTGAGGCGCCATTCACAACTTGTATCCGTCATGCGTTTTCTTGTTCTTTTGATTGCTTTTGGGCTTCCCGCGGCGCTTTGGTCGCAGGAAGGCACTCCGGCCATCCCTAAACTTACCTCTTCCGTAGAAATAGCGCTGTTGGAAAACCGCCCCTGCGACGTGCTGGTGGTGTTTTCGGCAAAGGCCGACCTGTCTGCCGCTGCTCGTATCCGCGGCAAAGCCGAAAAAGGTCAGTACGTGTATCGCCGCCTCTTGGAGACGGCGGAGCGCAGCCAACAGCGGGCGCGGGCATTGCTGCGTCAGCGGGATGCCTATTTTCAGTCGTTTTTTATCGTAAATGCCATCGCCATTCATCAGGCCTCGGCGGAAGTACTGGCAGAAATAGCCGCCCTGCCTGAAGTGGAGCGCATTGCCTCAGACCCGACGGTAACATTGGCACCGCCCGAGCAGAGCACCGTCGCCCCCACCAGCCTTCGCGCTGGCGTAGAATGGGGTATTGCCATGATCCGCGCGCCTGAAGTGTGGGCCATGGGCTACACGGGCCAGGGCATTACGGTCGGAGGTGCCGACACGGGCTACGAGTGGCAGCACCCGGCCATCCGAAATCAGTACCGCGGCTATAACCCCGCCACGGGCGATACTACCCACCACTACCACTGGCACGACGCCATCCATGAAATCAGCCCCTTGAGCGGCGACAGCATTCCCGACCCCAGCAAAAACCCTTGCGGGGTGAACGTACCTTATCCCTGCGACGACAACAGCCACGGCACCCACACGATGGGCACCATGGTGGGCGACGACGGCCAGGGCAACCAGATCGGCGTGGCGCCCGGCGCGCGCTGGGTGGCCTGCCGCAACATGGAGCGCGGCAACGGCAAGCCCTCCACCTACATCGAGTGCTTTGAGTGGTTTCTGGCGCCTACCGACCTCAACGGCAAAAATCCGCGCCCCGACCTGGCGCCACATGTGATTAACAACTCCTGGTACTGCTCCGAGTCGGAGGGCTGCACCGACCTGGCTATCAATGACTTGCTTCGTCAGGCTATCGTAGCGCTGCGCGCGGCAGGTGTCTTTGTGGTGGTCAGCAACGGCAATTCCGGCTCCAAGGGTTGCGCCAGCACTTTTGGCCCGCCGGCCTACTTCGAGGAGAGTTTCAGCGTAGGCGCTACCGCCGACAACGACTCCATCACTGGCTTCAGCAGTCGCGGGCCGGTAACCATTGACGGCAGCCGACGCCTTAAGCCCAACGTCGTTGCACCAGGCGCCGCTGTGCGCTCCTGCGTCCGCAATGGCGGATATGCCCACTTTTGGGGCACCAGCATGGCCGGGCCGCACGTGGCCGGTTTAGTTGCGCTCATCCTCTCCGCCCGGCCCGACCTGGCGGGCGAGGTGGACCTGCTCGAAGACATCATCGAACAAACCGCCGTGCCCAAATTCGGCTGGCAGGACTGCAGCGACAGTACAGGCTTAGCCTACCCGAACAACACCTACGGCTACGGGCGCGTGGACGCCCTGGCCGCCGTGCTCAAGGCTTTGGCCACGACAACCACAACTGCTCCCTCTGTTCAGCCCTTCGAGATCGCTCTGCTGAAAAACCCCGTGTCCGACGTCGCGCGCTTCCGGGTGCGCAACGCGCAGGGCAGGCTTGTGCTAACGCTTCACAGCGCCGAAGGCAGAGGAGTGCGCACCCTCATCCAGAACATAGACGCCGGCGAAACCCTGCTGGGCATGCCCATGGAAGGCCTGCCGGCTGGCCTCTACTTCTGGAAAGCCCAGATAGGCCCGGCTGTCGTTGCGGGCAAGTGTGTCCGCCAGCCCTGACAGAGCGGCCATCTCACACCGTGATGACGCGCAGCGGCCCCCACCGCAGCAGTAACTCGAACACTAACAGACAGAAAGATATCGCTAACATCCAGAAGAACAAATCGGTGCGGCGCACCACAGTAGCACGCTGCACCGGCGCTTTTTCTAAGGCGTCTATTTCGCGCTGGGCGGCCTGAAGCGCCGCAGCATTTTCAGCCCGAAAAAATCGCCCGCCCGTCGCAGCAGCCATGCGTGAAAGCAGGAGGGTGTCCAACACCATATTCCGCCGGGCAAAATCGTAGCCGCCGTCGAAGCGTCGCCGTGTAGGCGACTCCACGACGCCATCGCGTCCCAGCCCGATAGCGTATACTCGAACGCCCAGAGCGCGCGCCATCTCGGCAGCCTGAAGCGGGCCGATGGCACCGGTGTTGTTCTCGGCGTCCGTCAGTAGCAGTATTGCCCTGCCTGCCTCCGATGGGCTGCGGCTCAGGTGGTGCAATGCCGTCGCTAACCCCATACCGATGGCCGTGCCCTCCGGCAGGCGTCCCGCCTGAGCATTGGCCACAAAGGCCCGAAGCAGCCGATGATCCAGCGTCAGCGGGCAATAGGTAAACGCCCCTCCCGCAAACAACACTAAGCCTACTCGATCATGAGGACGCGCGTTTATCCACTGGACTGCCAATGCCTTAGCCGCCTCCAGCCGGTCGGGCGCCAGGTCTTTCGATAGCATACTGTGCGACACATCCAGCACCACAAACAAATCGCGCGACTGCACCTCCTCGCGCTCCTCGTAGTCCAACCACTGTGGCCGCGCCATGGCCAGCACCAGCAGCGCCAGCACTACCCAACGCACGTATTGAATGCCCCCGCGCGCGTACACCACCCACGTCTTGACGCCCTTCATCGCTTCCTGACGCGACACCTGGAGCGCCACATGCCGACCACGCTCTGCCCGCACATACGCATACGCCAACGGCGGCAACGCCAGCAGTAGCAACAGCCACAACGGCTCGGCAAAGGCAAACGGCAAAGTCATAAATGGAAAACGCGTTGCGCAAAGATAGCCCGCCCGGCCGCCCTGAGATTTTCCTCGAGAAAAGCCCCCAGGCAAACAGGCCCGCAATGTTACTGTGTAACGTTGATCTCAATCCTGTCAATCACGCCTTTGTAATACTCAAAATCCCCTTCCGGCAAATGCCATACAATTTTTACCTTCTCGCATATTTGAACGCCCTTCTGCATTTTATAGCCCTCGACCAAAGCCGAAAACTTCACCTTTTTATAGGCCTTCTTGCCTAAGGCATAGTAGCGATCGTCCGTTTCAAAACGAGTAAACAGCCCACTTCCATCAAAGTGAAAGACGCCCGAAACCTCGATACCATTGTCACGCAGCTGCCCCACGACAGCATGCTCATGGAGTGGATGCCAGGTTACGTTTTCCAGCAGAAGATAACCCGGAATAAACATAAATTCACAGAAAGCCGTTATCAAAGCCGACTGAGCCGTTTCTTTGCTGTTGTCAAAAATAACGTTGAACAAGTTCAATAACTTCCCGTTGACTTCGCCGTAGCCGTCTCGATAAAGGTCTCGAGCGGCCACAGGCATGGAAGCAAATTTCATATAGGCCACCCGCCCAATCGGATGGACGGAATTGAACTGGAGCGTTTCTAAACGAGTCCAGTCTTTTTTAGGCGCCATCCTCAGCCAGCTCTCCGTCCAGTAAACGTCGGCATTGAAGGGGACTGCGGTTCCCAAGTATCCGCAAATCCTCAAATATCGCTTCAGCGTTTCGGGCAAAGGGCGAATACGCTCTTCTGTAAAGTATTCTACTGTTTGCGCCTTACTTCGCTCCAGCAGGGCGGCTCTGTCTTTCAGGTATGTCTTTTTCATGGGAGAACTATCGCTTTTTTTTATTCTTAGCACTACACCGCGTCATCAGACCTCTCCCCGCTTCTTCCGAACGCTCGCTTTAGCAGCAGCGGCGTGGTCAGCGTGGTGAGGATGCCCATGATCACCAGAATGGAAAAAACTTCTGTGTTTATCAGTCCGTTTCTGTAAGCGATGTTGGCAATGACCAGTTCCATGATACCTCGGGCATTTAGCCCAAGACCGATGGTGAGAGACACGCGCTTGCGCAGCCCGGCCAACGTCCCGCCGAAATAGCCGCCCAATATCTTGGATAGGTACGACACAACAATGACTGCAATCAGAAGCCCGTAATTGTTGATGGACAGGACGTTAAACTCAAGCCCTATTCCGGCAAAAAAGATGGGCGCCAGAAATCCCATGGCCATGTTGCTGGTGGTGGTTTCTATGGCATTCAGATTGTCTTTGCCAATCAGCGACTCATTGATGAGCATAGAGGCAAAAAAAGCGCCTACAATGAAATGCAAACCCAGGTTTTCCGTAATGGTGGCAAACAGCAAAATAAATGCAAAAAACAGAGCAAACAGCGGCTCTTTCCCCTTCAGTAAGGATACCAGCCGGTCTAATGACTCCTGGATGTAATTTCCTCTGTGCAGAAGCCTCCGAATGAGCAGGTAAGCAAAACTCAACAGAAAAATAAAGGCCACCAGCTTCAGCAGCGAAAGCGATGCCGCGCTTATCACGGAACCGGCGGACATATCGGTATCTTTGATGTTGAGCAGTACGCCCAGAATGGACAGCGCCAGTACATCATCAAAAATAGCGACAGAAATGATCTTTTGCCCGACGTCGGAGTTGATTTTTCCCAAATCCATCAAAATCCGGATGCTCACTGGCAGCGCTGTGATGGCCACACACAGGCCTATGAAAGCGGTTGTCATGACATCCTGTTCAAAATAGTGGGCAACAGCAATGCCTCCGATAACAGGAATGAAAAAAGCCAGCAGCGAAATGGCGATATTTTTACCTCTGAGGGATTTTAGAATGTCGTCAATGTTGATTTCCAGCCCGGCAATGATCACCAATAAAAAAACGCCCAGTTCCGAGATGACTTTGAGGTCTTCCGTTCGGTGGATCAGGTTTAAGACACTTGGCCCGAGAATGATGCCTGCTACGATTTCTCCGATCATGGCAGGTTGCCTGAAGCGCTCGAAGACTTCGCCCAAAATCTTTGCCGCCACCAGCAAGATGAGCAGATTGGTGAAGAAGGGAAGCTCCAGGTGCGTGTTGCCCATATTTCTGTTGCGAGAATGCTTCTTTTTTAATGGATACGAGTGAATTGCGCGCGCTGACGGCGCAGGTGGAGAGACGCGGGTCAGGTGCTATTTCATCAACGCCCGATACACGATACTTTGCATGCGCGGGCGGTAGTTGCCGTTGATGAGTTTGTTGTTTTCCATGGTGGGGAAGGTTCGGTTGGAGAGGAAGATGAAGATCAGGTTGTGTTGCGGGTCAGCCCAGGCGCAGGTGCCGGTAAATCCGGTGTGGCCAAAGGTACGCGGGCTGGCTAAGGAGCTCATGTTGGCCGTTTTGGTAGGGTCTAATTCTTTCATATCGAAGCCCAGCCCGCGGCGGGTGCTGTTGAGGTGGCGTCGGGTAAAGAGGGCCACCGTTTCGGGCGTCAGGTAGCGCTGGCCGCCGTATTCGCCGCCGTTGAGGAGCATCTGGAAAAGTTTGGCTAAGTCATTGGCGTTGCTGAACAGGCCGGCGTGGCCGCTGACGCCGCCGAGCATGGCTGCGCCCATATCGTGTACGTAGCCCTGTAGGCGCTGCTGGCGGAAGTAATTGTCGTCTTCTGTGGGCACACAGCGCTCCGTCCAGCCCAGTTCCCAGGGATTGAAGGTAGTAGTTACTAAGCCCATCGGCCGATAGAAGAGGCGGCGCGTGAGCACATCCAACGGCTGGTGTTCCAGTTTTTCTAAGATGCGCGCGCTCAAATAGAGGCCCAGGTCGGAGTAGCGATACGAGCGCTCTTCGCGCAGCGGCGAGGTGAAAATGCGGCGCCACATGGTATCGCGGTAGTCGTCGGCCATGTACAGGTCCTTAGCTACAGGCACCTCGTAACACGTCATCGGGCGCGGCAGGTAGAGGTTGGGCGAGGGTCGCCCCAGGCCGGCGAGGGTCTTCTGATAAAATGGAATCCATGCCTGTAGCCCTGCCTGATGCGTCAGGATTTCGCGCAGGGTCAACCGGGCCTTATCCGTTCTTTCCAGCTCAGGCAGATAGCGGTAAATCGGCGTATCTATATGAATGCGCCCGGCATCAACGGCATACATGAGGGCCAGCGTAGTGGCGGCCACTTTAGTGATGGAGGCTAAGTCGTACAGGTCGTTTAAGGCGACCGGGCGGGCGGTGGAGTCGTAGGTATGGCGTCCGTAGGCCTTGTGCCAGACGACTTTGCCGTCTTTAGCCACCAGCACCTGGCAGCCGGGTGCGGCGCCGGCAGCGATGAGCTCGGCGGCCAGCGTGTCTATGAGGCGCAGGGTGTCGCTGCTTAGCCCGACGGCTTCGGGCAGGTCGTAGGCCAGCCGTTTGGGAGTGAAATGCCGCTGGATGCCCTGGCCCAAACGCGCGTGCTCGGAGGCATTGATAGGCAGCTCGCCCTGGAGGTCTATGGCCCCGAAAAAGGCCTGTGCGGCGGCATCTTGCACCGTTGGATCGTCGGAATAGGCCAGCAGCACGGTGGGGGCTTCATCGAAGTGGGCCAGGCTGTACGGGTTTCCGAAGACGAAGAGCGCTGTTTTGGGGTGTTGTTGACAGAGCAGGCGGGCCAGCGCAATCTGGGTAGGCGTCAGGCCAAAGTTCTGGTCAGGCCGTCGCGTCATGCCGTGCAGACCGACGAGCGCTACATCAAAGGTGCGCAGGGTGTCGAGCAGGGCGGCAGCAGTGGCGGAGTCCGGGTTTTTGGGCAGGTTGAAAAGCGAGATCGGCGCGTAGTAGGCGCAAGTTTTCTGGAAAGTGGTCAGGTTGGTGTCGCCCAGCGCCACTGCAGCGATGCGCAGGCGGTCGAGGTGAGTCATGCCGGCTAAGTTGTCGCGGTCGCGCACGAGCGTGAGGGCGTGTTCAATCAGCTTTCGGCGCAGCGCGAGCGATTTGGGCGTGTTGAGGTCGCGACGAAGGTTGGCCGTGTCTATACGCTGTGGGCCGGTGAGGCCGTAGCGGTACTTGGCGCGCAGGATGCGGCGCACGCTCTCGGCTACCTGGCGGGCGTCGAGCGTGCCGTCCAAGAGCGCTGCCTGCACGGCGTTGAAGGCGGCTTCCAGATTGGCCGGCAGCAGCACCATGTCGTTGCCGGCGCGCAGGGCCTCTACTTCGGCATGGCCGGGTTTGAAGAACTTTGCCACGCCCTCCATTTCCATGGCGTCAGTAACGATAAGGCCGTCATAGCCCATTTTTTTGCGCAAAAGACCAATGACGGTCGCCCGGCTGAGCGTGGTAGGGCGGTTTTTGCGGTCGTCTAAAGCCGGCACATGCAAATGGGCTACCATGATGCTGGCCACGCCGTAGAGGATAAGGGCGCGGAAGGGAAACAGCTCCAGCGAGTCTAACCGCTCAGCAGAGTGGGGGATGACGGGCAGGTCGAAGTGCGAGTCCACGTCCGTGTCGCCGTGGCCGGGAAAGTGCTTGGCGCAGGCCATGACGCCGCCGTCTTGCAGGCCCATCATGTACTGGAAGGCCTTGGCGGCCACATTCTTGCGGTCTTCGCCAAACGAGCGATCGTTGATGACCGGGTTGGCCGGATTGTTGTTCACGTCGGCCACCGGGGCAAAGTTGAAATGCACCCCCAGCCGCCGGCATTGACGGGCAATATCGCGCCCCATTTCGTAGAGGAGCCGATTGTCGCGCACGGCGCCCAGCATCAGTTGGCGCGGGTACGAGATGGTGCTCTCGCGCAAACGCATGCCCAGCCCCCATTCGGCATCCATCGAGATGAGCAGCGGCACGCGATCCGACAGGGCCTGGTACTGATTGGTCAGCACAGCCTGCCGCTCTGGCGTTCCCTGGAAAAAACACAGACCGCCCACGCGGTACTTCTGGATGAGCCCGGCCACTTGCTGCTCATACTCCGGCCCTTTGTCCGAATGCGCGCGGATCATGAACAACTGTCCAATGCGCTCGGCAGGCGTCAGCGCCTGAAAAACGGAGTCCACCCATCGGCTCTCGCGCGGGTCGAACGCCGCCGGACGAAAAGAGGTTGAACCTGAAAACGCCAGCACCGCCAGCGCGAGCGCTGCGCCCGCAAAACATTTCCGACACAAAGGCAGAAACCAACTTCTCATGTGGGCAAAGGTCATGCAAAAAATCGAAGCGCTTGAGGATATACATCGGAGGGCATCGCCCTCGCACTTCCATTTCTTCGGCGCCTATGATGTCCTTTGGTTTGGTTTTTCAGGCGAGGAAGCCGGCATCTAAGGTTACGCATGGCCTGGATGAAGTGGAGCATCAGAGGCTAACTTACCCACAAAGGGCTTTTCCGATGGGTGTTCCATTTCTTTGACAGCTCTCCCCTTAAGCATCAGGCGGTCACTCTCGATGGAACATTAACCGGAATGTTGGAGAGAGGAGGAACAGCCAGCCCTATCTGATAGATCACTCATTTGCAGGATTTTATAAATACTTACTACAACAAAATGGCGCTACTTGAGGGAAGCAGCAGATTGCCTCTTTCCACAAGATTAGTGGGCATTTCCTTCTATTTCATGTGTAGGAACTGGTGTCCGCTCGTTTCCGCGAGGAGATTACCTCCGCGCATGTGTTGCCCGGTAACCGCGCCATTTATTTGAACTGGAGTTTCCATGCACATGCGGGAAACGGGAATGGCCTTCCACATGCTTGTCCGACCGGAAAAACCACACTTTCAACCAATCTCCCGTCAGGCCGTACAGGGCAGCGATGCCAACCATCGTCAGCAGGTACGGGATGGGCAAAGGCGACATACCCAACTGCCAGGCCAGCGGGGTATAAGGCAGGGTAACCGTAACAAAAAACGCAGCGATGCTTAAAATGAGAAGATACTTGCCAGGACGACTTTTGAAAAACTGCTTGCGTGTTCTGACGACAAAAAGGATGATTAATTGCGTGCAGATAGACTCTATAAACCACCCCGTCTGAAATACAGACGCCTGCGTTTTCAGAATATAAAACAGCGTAACGAAAGTCATAATGTCGAACAGAGAACTGTGAAGGCCAAAAACGACCATGAATCTGCGCAGCAGTCGTATATTCCATCGGCCGGGCCGCATCAACTGCTCCTCGTCCACATTATCGGCAGAGACGGTGAGAAACGGAAAACTGGTCAAAAAATTCACCAGCAATATCTGTTTGGGCAACATGGGCAAAAAGGGCAGCATCAGCGACGCCACTGAAACACTGAACATATTCCCGAACGTTGAACCTGTGTTGATGTAGATGTATTTCATGGTGTTAGCAAAGGTTTTTCTGCCCTCCTCGACGCCCTCTGCCAGCACCATCAGGTTTTGTTCCATCAGGACAAAGTCTGCGGCCTCGCGCGCCACGTCCACCGCATTCTCGACCGATATGCCCACGTCAGCAGCGCGCAGGGCCGATACGTCGTTGATGCCGTCGCCCATGTAGGCGACGGTGTAAAACTTTTTCAGCGCCAGAATGATCCGCTCCTTTTGTTGAGGCTCCACCTCGGCGAAAATGTGGGTTTTTCGGGCCAACAGCGGCAGGGCTTCCGGGCTGATAGCCTCCAGTTGTTTGCCAGTGAGGATCTCTGGCTGGCGAATGCCCAGTTGGACGGCAATGGCTCTGGCCACGTTCTGGCTGTCGCCAGTGATGATTTTCAGGTCAATACTTAGGCGCTTGAGGGTTTCTATCGTTTCCAAAATGTCTCGCTTCACCGGGTCGCTTACTAAGATAAAGCCGGCAAAGACCATTTCGGACTCGTCTGCCCTGGTTATTTCCGCGTGGGTAAGGCGCTTATACGCAAGAGCCAGCACCCGCATGCCGTTAGAGCCGTATTGGTCGTAGCGGTCTATCAGCGCCTGTCGGTGTTCTGCTATGGCTGCCGTTTCATCCGAAGCCAGTCGGACGGTCGTGCATATGTCCAAGACCTGCGAGAACGCTCCTTTGGTGATGAGCCATTTATCGGTAGCGGTCTCGACGCCGATGCTCAAGCGCTTTCGGATGAAATCGTAGGGAATTTCTCCGATTTTCTGGACAACCTCCTCTGACGGAAGCGCCAGGGCCTTCAGGGCTTCATCAATCGGATTGGTGTATCCGCTCTCGAAGGAGGCATTCCAGAAGGCGAGTTTTCGCACGAATGCGCTGTCTTGGCCGGTGCTGTCCACGGTGGCGGCGATACGCACGGCGCCTTCCGTGATCGTTCCGGTTTTGTCGGTGCACAGCAGGTTGACTTCGCCTAAGTTTTGGATGGCGTTTAGTTTTTTGACAATCACCTTTTTTTCCAACATTCGCCTGGCGCCGGCGCTCATGGCGATGGTGGTAATGGCTGGGAGCAATTCGGGCGCCATACCAACAGACAGGGCCAGCGCAAACAGCGCCGATTCGATGACGCCTTTTTCATTGAAAAGATTAACCAATAGAATAAAGAGCGTCAGCGTCAGGGTAACCTTGAGCAGGAAGAAGCCAAAATCCCGGATGCCCTTCTCGAAGGCGCTTTCCGGAGAAGCCTCAGCGCTCTTTCGGAGATTTCCAAAAAGGGTGTCGGCGCCGGTGCGGATGACTAACGCCCGTGCGTTTCCGCTCACAATGCTGGAGCCTTCCCACAGGCAGTTGGCGCGTTTGGCCAGCGGCGTATCTCTGGCTACGACGCCTGCCTCTTTGCTGACTGGATAAGACTCGCCCGTCAGGCTCGCCTCGTTGGCGTGTAACTCGTTGGACTCCAATATCAGACAATCTGCTGGCAACAGGTCTCCCGCTTTCAACATCAGCACATCGCCCGGAACAACCTGATGGGCGGGGATTTCCATGCACGCCCCATCGCGAAGCACACTCGCTCTCAGGGTGATGAGCGCCCTGAGCCTCTCCGCCACCTTGCCGGCATTTCGCTCCTGAAGAAAACTCAGCAGCCCCGTCAGCAACAGAATAGCCAGCATGATGGAGGCATCGGTGTAGTCGCCCAGAAACGCCGAAATAATCGAGGCGCCCATGAGCAGAAGCACCAAGGGGCTTTTAAACTGGTGCAGCAGCAAGACAAAGTCCCGGCGGAAGGCCGATTGGCCCTGGCCCCCATCCTTCCGCTGAAGGAGCCGATCACGGGCAGCCTGCTGAGAAAGCCCATTTTCAGAGGTATTCAGCTGTTGAAACCAATAGGCGGACTCAAATTGCCAGAAGGCGTCTTTGTCGTTTGTCATGAAATGCTTGAAATTATACTGAAAGCGCGGTCGTGCGCCCTAAGGACAGCCGGCGCCGGGCGTCAGGTCTCCCAAAAGTAGGCAAACATGTACACGATCACCCCGAGGATGCCCAGCAGGGAGAGAAGGAAGAAATAATCGGCCAGCAGTTCTAAGCGGTATTCTAAGCGCTCGCTCTGCGTCCGAATGGACATAAACGACAGCACGGAAGACACGGTCAGCAGCATAGCCACCACCGAGGTGAACTCGTCCACGAGATGGCTCTGGCTTTTGCTGGTGATGTGCAACGAGGTGATGACGAAGAGGCAAAAACCGAGCAGATTGGCTGCCGTGTTCAGAATGTGTTGCGAGGTTTTGTTTGCCATGGACAATACTTCGTAAAGAAATTGGCCTATCTGATTTGAAAATGTTGAGATAAAAAAAAGGGCAAAAGTTTAGGTTTGTGGTACGAAACATCAACCCAACAACTTCTGCCCATGAACGTCGAAACGCTCATAAACGCAATGTTACAGCAAATGCCGAACGTGAACAAATGGCAACGCGATTTTTTTCTCCACCACCTGGGCTTATTCCTGTCCCTTCGTGG
>JANWVR010000145.1 GCA_025056735.1 Saprospiraceae bacterium | reverse complement strand
GGAGTGGTTGGAGTTGAGCGAGGTGCTGCAGCGGCGTGATGTCGCGGATTTTATTACAAGAGCAGTTGAGTTGTTGCAGTTGAGCGAGGTGCTGCAGCGGCGAGAGGTCGCGGATTTGGTTATGGGCGCAGTGGAGTTGTTGCAGTTGAGCGAGGTGTTGCAGCGGCGAGAGGTCGCTGATTTGATTTTCAGAGCAGTAGAGTTGTTGCAGTTTGGCGAGGTGTTGCAGCGGCGAGAGGTCGCTAATCTGATTCTTACCGCAATTAAGTTCTTGCAGTTGGATCAGGTTTTGCAACGGCGATAGATCGCTTATCTGGTTCTCCCAGCAGTAGAGTTGTTGCAGTTTGGCGAGGTGTTGCAGCGGCGAGAGGTCGCTAATCTGATTGCCACCTACCACCAATTTTTTCAACGCGGGAAAATGCCGGTGCAGCGGTAGAAGTTGGTGAATCTGGTTCTTCTCGCCCTGATTTTGGCTTGTTTTCTCCTGCCACTCCTTTTTTTCGGCGTCGTATTCCCACCACGTGTCGCTTAGGATGAGGGTTTCGACCCAGTGGCAGTCTTCGGGCAGGGGCGGCAGTTCGGTCAGGTCGCAGTTGCCGAGGTCTAAGATGGGGTTTTGGGTTTTCAGGTTTTCTTCGATGATTTGCCGCGCGAGGTCAGACATGGGTTAGTGTTTTGGTTTGACGAACTAAGGCGAGACAAATGTAGTGCCGAACTCCCGTTCGGCCTGGTGCGCCACCGAACTGGAGTTCGGTGGTACGGGCGGCGCAGGGGTCAAATCTGAGTGAAATAGCGGAAGTCGTGTCCGTACTCGATGCGCTGGAGGACTTCGTAGAGCAGACGGATGAGGTGGTTGACGTCGTCCTTGTGGGCCATTTCTACGGTGGTATGCATGTAGCGCAGGGGCAGCGAGATGAGGGCCGAGGGCACGCCGCCGTTGGAGTAGGCGAAGGCGTCGGTATCGGTACCGGTAGAGCGGGAGGCGGCTTCGCGTTGGAAGGGTATTTCGTTTTCTTCGGCTGTTTGGACGATCAAATCGAGCAGGCGGTTGTGCACGGCGGGCGCGTAGGTTACGGTGGGGCCGTTGCCGCAGCGGATGTCGCCGTGTTTTTTCATGTTGATCATGGGGGTGTGGGTGTCGTGCGTAACGTCGGTGATGAGGGCCACGTGCGGTTTGATGGCGTTGGTAACCATTTCGGCGCCGCGCAGGCCGACTTCCTCTTGCACGGAATTGACGATGTAGAGGGTGTAGGGCAATTTCACCTGATTTTCCTTGAGCAGGCGCGCCACTTCAGCGATGCAGAAGCCGCCGATGCGGTTGTCCAAGGCCCGGCCGCAGTAGTATCGGTTGTTGATGATGGTGAACGAGTCCTGGAAGGTAACCACGCATCCGACGTGGATGCCCATTTTGGCCACTTCGTCGCGGTCTTTAGCGCCTACGTCCACGGTGATGTTTTCTAAGGCAGGCGTCAAGTTGGCGTCTTTGTCGGTGCGGGTGTGGATGGCCGGCCATCCGAACATGCCCTCTACGCGCTCGCCGTTGCGCAGGTGCACATAGACGCGCATGGAGGGCGCGATCAGGTGGTCGCTGCCGCCGTTGCGGATGACGTGCAGGAAGCCGTCTTCGGTGATGTAATTGACAAACCAGGAGATTTCATCGGCATGACCCTCGATGACGACGCGATAGTCTGTGCCGGGGTTGAGGATGCCGTAAGCGGTGCCGTAGTTGTCCACTTGCCATTCGTCAATGTACGGTTTCAGGTACTGCAACCACAGTTTTTGACCGGAGGCTTCGTGCCCGGTAGGGCTGGCATTGTCTAAGTATCGTCGGAGGAAGGCTTCGGACTCGGGTGTGATAACGTGCATGTCAGTGGGAAGTCTGTTAGGATTAGTTAAGCGTACAGGGCGCCCCATCCGTCGGGGTTTTGGCGCCATTGTTCTAAGATCAGATGTCCTTGTTCGTCAATGTAGCCGGTGTTCAGGGCTTCGTGCAGGAGCGTCGGGTAGTCGGTGAGCGTTGCGAAGGGGACGTTTTGGGCCTGGAAGGCGTTTTTGGCTTTTTCGAAGCCGTATTGAAAGATGGCCAGCACGCCGACGACGGTACAGCCGGCATCGCGCAGGGCTTCTACGGCGGACAGGCAGCTGCCGCCGGTGCTGATGAGGTCTTCGACGACCAGCACGCGCTGTCCTGGGTGCAGGGCGCCTTCGATGCGGTTGCGGCGCCCGTGGTCTTTGGCGCTGGCGCGCACGTAGGCAAAGGGCAGTTCCAAGAGGTCGGCCAGCAGTACCCCCGGGGCGATGCCTGCTGTGGCTACGCCTGCCACGGCCTCGAACGGCTCGAAGGCGCGGGCGCGTTCGCGCAGGGCGTGTTTGAGGAACGTGCGGATGACGGGATAAGAAAGGGCAACGCGGTTGTCGCAATAAATGGGCGAAAGCAGGCCAGAGGCCCAGGTAAAAGGGTCGTGCGGGCGCAGTTGTACCGCTTTTATTTCCAATAGCCGGCGAGCAACATCGGCGGAAGGATTCATGGAGTACAGAACTCGGGATGAAGAGAAAGGATAGTGGGAAAATGTCGTTGTTGAGTCGTAGCCATTGGGTTAAACGAAGCGAGCGCCGTTTCTTTGAGCGCAAAAAATGCCATGAGCGTGCAGCAAAGGTACAAAGTCCACGCGAACGACACGGCCATTTTTCTGGGCACGCCCGAGAGCATCGCCGAATTGGGCCTGTTGCCCGGCAAGGACGTGCACACTGCGCCGTATTTGGGTAAAAGGAAGCAAATCAAGCAGTTTTTAGACTGGTTGGACAAGTCGGCGCCTCTGCGCGTGCTGGCCCTCTACGGCGAGAATGCCGGGCAACTGTGGGCCGATTTTTCGGCTTGTTTTACGCCCGTAGAGGCCGCTGGCGGCCTGGTAACCGACCCTGAGGGCCGCCTGCTTGTCTTTTTTCGCCGCGGGCGGTGGGATTTGCCCAAAGGCAAGATAGACCCCGGCGAGACGCCCGAACAGGCCGCCTTGCGCGAGGTGCGCGAGGAAACGGGCCTGACCGACCTCGAACTCGGCCCGTTTGTCGGCCACACCTGGCACATCTATCGCCAGGGCGACGAGCGCTTCCTGAAACGCACCTGGTGGTACCGCATGAACGCAACCCATACCCATACTACCCCGCAAATCGAGGAGGACATCCAGGAAATCCGCTGGGTAAATCCCGCCGCCTGGATGGCCGGAGGGCCGCACACGTACCCGAGCATTCGAGAGATTATTGCCGCAGCATTTGGCTGACGCGCCCTTCTGACTACCTTTGCCCAACAGAGAAACGCTACCGCTGCATGAACAAGTTAGGTCTGATTATCCGCCGCGAGTACCTCACGCGCGTCCGCAAAAAGTCTTTCATCATCGGCACACTGCTGGCGCCGGTGGGCCTGCTGATTTATTTCTTAGTCATCATCTATTTAGCCAAATACGAAGGCGACGCCGAGGCGCACATTGCGGTAAAAGACGAGGCCGGCATGCTGGGCATCATCCCCGACGAGCGCGGCATTCGATACATTCCAGCGCCGGATAAAACATTGGAAGAACTGAAACAGGCGGTCTTAGACGGGAAATATAACGGCGTGCTGCGCGTGCCTGCGCTGCAATCGCTCCAACAGAAAAGCCTGACGGTTTACTATTATTCCGATGAAAAATTAGCGCCTGAACGGCGCCAACTTATTGAGCGCCGCATTGGACAGAAAATACGAGACTTTAAAATTGACTCGCTCAAATTTGATAGAACGTCCCTTGAGAATTTAGAGACGGAGGTGTCTATTGACCCGGAAAGCATTGCACAAGTGGGCGCGGATGAGAGCAAATACACGGCTGGCGTCGGTCTGGTCATTGGCACTATTGTAGCCTTTATCATGTTTTTTATGGTCATGATGTATGGCCAGATGGTGATGCGCTCAGTGATGGAAGAAAAGACCAACCGCATTGTAGAGGTAATGATGTCGAGTGTGCGGCCGTTTGAATTGATGCTGGGCAAAATCATCGGTGCTGGCGCCGTAGGGTTGACGCAAGTGCTGGCCTGGGTGGTGTTGGGCGGCGCGGTGATGCTGATTGTTCCTATGTTGGTGGATGTTGATCCTCAGGCGATGCAGCCCGCGGCAATGAGCGCAGGCGCCCCTGCAATAGACCCGGAAGAAGCGCAGGCCGAGGCGTTTCAATTGCTCAATGAGATTGGCAAACAAAACTGGCCGCTGCTGATTGGTTCGTTCATTGTTTTCTTTCTGGGCGGCTATTTTATCTATGCTTCTCTGTTTGCGGCTATTGGTTCGGCCATGAGCGATGACTATGGCGAAGGGCAGGCGTTGGTACTGCCGGTAACTATCCCAATTGTACTGGCCTTTTACATTGTTACCTTTGTAGGCATGCGCAGCCCTAACAGTAGCCTGATGGTGTTTGCGTCGCTGTTCCCGCTGTTTTCGCCTATTGCGATGCCGTTTCGCATGGCCTTCAGCCCGCCGCTGTGGCAGGTGGTATTGTCTTTGGTGATTGTGGTGGCGTCGGCCTTTTTCTTTGTATGGCTGGCGGGGCGTATTTATCGCGTTGGCATTTTGCTGTATGGCAAAAAGGTTACGCTCAAGGAGTTGGGCAAGTGGTTATTTTACCGATAGAGTGCGGCGATGAGGCGCTGCCACACCACTTCGGCTAAGGCCTCTGGGGGCAGGTCTTCAGTGCTTTGGATCAGAGGGAGGTGAATTTGCGTGTTTATCCACTGCTGTTCGGCGGCGTAGCTGCGCAGTTTTTCCGGTGGAGCGGTGTCGTATTGCTCGGCCCAACGGAGGAATTTTTCAAACACCGCATGGAGGTCGCCGCCGGGTGCGATGCGCTCGGCGCCATAGCGCGCTGCCTCGCGCTGCTGGATGCGCGTCAGGCGCACGTCAGCAGGCAGCCAGCGGTACACCGCCGCGTCGAAGCGACGGATGAGTGGATCGCCCCAGCCGAGCAGTGCGCCGGCCACGACGAACGACTCCCGGCCCTCTAAGTCCTGCGTCAGCAGCTGCAGCCGGTGCTGGGCGTTGCGCTTGCGCCGGTAGGGTAGCGGGTCGTCGGTGAACCAGTAGTAATCGTCGGTATCGAAAAACGGCGCGCCCATGCGCGCGGCAAGTGCCCGCCCCAGCGTCGTCGTGCCAGCGCCGGGGGCGCCAAAAATCCACAGCCTTTGTGGGCGCATGGTCGTACCTGAACGCCTATACTGCGGGCTTCGGAGCGTTTCTCCGACCGATGGCTGCCGCTATCAGGCCACAAATGAGGCCAAAAAACAGGCCCACAAACAGGCTGGTTAATGCAACGTTTCCCAGGTCGGCCATTTTCTCAAACCCCGTTGACGACTGTTCCATTTTCTCTATTGCGTCTGGTGGCAGGGTCTCACTCCAGGCTTCCAGCATCTGTTCTTTCATGCGGTTAGGATAGTCCGGGTCTATGAATTTGACCAGAATGTAGTTCCAGAACCCCGACAAAAACAATCCGCCAGCGGCCGTGGCAAAGCCCACCAACAGGGCGCGCCCGAAAGAGATAAAACCGCCATCCAATGAGCGTTGGTGCTGAACGGTCATCAGCGCTACACCTGTGCCAATAGCGATAGTCAGCAAGAAGTTGATAAAGCCCGCGCTCATACTCATCACGTTGAAATCCAGCACATAGATAAGCGCCGAATAAGCAATGAGTGCCACCGCCAAAACTAATGCCTGGCGTACTACAACATTCCAATCAACAGGTGCAGGTGTTTGAGTAGGTGTGTTTTCCATAAAGCGCAACCGAAAGTTTTAGTGAATAATACGCGGCAAGTATAAGCATAAAACCCGGCATCCCAGACACTGGACATCGCTCAACGGCACTTCCTTGGTGATGACCAGGAAAATTCTTTAGACAAACGCCTAAAAACGCAAATCCAACCAACAGCCCACGTTTCACTTTTCACGCTTAATTTTCCATTTTTCACTTTCCATTTTTCACTTTTCACTGCACCCTGATTTCCACCCGGCGATTTTGCGCCTGCTGTTCCTCTGTAGCGCCCGGGCTAGGATAGATCATTTCAGTGTTGCCATAGCCTTTGTAGCGCATTCGGTCGGGCGAGATACCGTTTTTCAGCAGGTAGTCATAGACCAATTTGGCGCGGTTGACCGAGAGGTTCCATTCCCACTGGTCGAGTTGGGCGGGTGTTTTGAGCGGGTTGTTGATGTGGCCGGCGATTTCGATGCGCACTTCTGGATTGAGCTGCATAAAGCGCAGCACCTTAGGCAGTTCGCCTTCCGACTGCGGCAACAGCACGGCTTCGTTGCCGTAGAAAAGCAGGTTACGCAAAGCGATCTTCTCCCCGGAGACGGCAGGGGGCAGGCTGAAGTTGAGCAGTGGGTTTTGGGCGCCGACGCGCAGGGTTTTGGCATCGAAAAAGTAGCCCGGGGCGAAGACCTCCAGCCGGACGACGGAATCTTTGGGCAGCTGCGTGCTGAAATGCCCGTTTTCGTCGGTGCGCAGCGAGTCGCGCCAGGTGTTCGTGGTCAGATAAATGGAAGCCCGCACGGGTCGTCCACTTTTAGGGTCGGTTACACGCCCCGACACGCTACTCATCAGAACAGGCGGAGCAGAGTGAGCAGGCGGTGCGGGCGGCACAGGTGCTATAATGGCGATTTCGGCACGTCGGTTCCGCTGGCGTCCTTCGTCGGTGTCGTTGTCGGCTACGGGCGTTGCCTCGCCGTGATAGGCCTGCGCGATGGCCTGTGAATCAACGCCCAACGCTTGTAGTGCAGCGGCCACTGCCTGGGCGCGGCGGGCCGACAGGCGCAGGTTGCTGTTCTCGCTGCCGATGGCATCGGTGTGGGCGCTGATGCGGACGAGCGCGCCTGGGCCTGCTTCGCGCCAGCGCTGAGCAGCTACCTGAAGGGCATACTCGTCCTGGGCGCGGATATCCCAGCGCCCAAAGGCGAAAAGCACTTGTGTTTCGTGCAGGGTTCGGAGGGTGTCCGTAGCGCCTTGAGCAAAGGCCAACATCGGCCCTAAGGCCGTCATAAGCAGCAAATTGCGGGATAGCATAGCCGAATGGTCGTTGTTTTCGACCTAAAGGTACGGCTAATGCCGGCTACGCTGCACGGGTGTGCTGCCTCATCGCTGGTTTCGCACGTAGTCGAGCAGCGGGTCGCGCCCGTCGCGGAAGGCAGCAAAGGGCAGTTCCATGGGAATGTCTATGCGCAGGGTATCGGGGTTGCCCGGCACGGCGCGCACGGCTCTTGTTCCATAAAACACCTGCAGGCGGCTGTTGGGCAGCATCAGGAAGTCCGGGTCGCCGAAGTGGTTGGGCCGTTGGGCAGGCGGCTCGCCGATGAGTCGGGCCTGCGTGCGCTGCTGGAAGGCAGCTGCAATTTCTACTGCCGGGCCGGCGGTGTAGCGATTGACGGCGACGTAGAGCCGGTTGGGTTGATTGACTAAGGGGCGTTTGGCCAGCTCGTCCACCAACCGAAGGCCGTCGTTGGGCTTGCCGAGCGTATTGAAGCGCAGGTCGAAGAACAGGCGCGCCAGGGGATAGCGATCCAGTAGTGCCAGTAGCGAGTCGAGCACAGGCTGGAAGGGCGGTATTTGCTGCGCCGAAGCGGTGTCGCCGGCCGCCAGGGCCATTTCCCGGCTGAAACAGCCGTTGTATTGCACATAAACCACCTGCTGAGCCTCTGACCAATGCAGGCTAAACACTTGCTTGATGGGATCCCAGCGGTAGTCGGGTTCTTTGGGCATGAATTGCAGCGGATAGGCGCCGTCTTTGTCCTTCCGAAAGTCAATCGGGTGCATGTAAATGCCGAAGCGCTTGCCCGTCTCGTCGGCCATGAGGATGGCCAGTGTATCGCCCTTTCCCACGCCGGCCATTTGCACTGCTAAGGGGAAGCGCAGCCACAGCGGCCCATCGCGGCGCGCCGTTTCGGCGTTTTCCTGCGGGAAAAAGGCGCCCAGATACCGCAGCATGCTGTCGGGCTCAATGCCGTTGATGGACAACACGCGCCGCCCCATCGCCGGCGAAAAGCGCTTGATGGTAGCGCTTACGTACAGGCCGCCTTCGTACCAGCCCAAACCAAGGGGGATGACCTTGCCCGACTGCTGAAACAGCGGCGACAGCTCTACGCGGGTGTTCAGGTCGCGGCATTTGGCCAGCGCCGCCTGGAGCAACAGCCCTACCTCCAGGTCGCTTTTGCTCCCGGCCAGGGCCGCCACTTCGTCTAAATCGCGCTCAAATGCTTCACGGCTGTGGTAGCGAAACAGGTCGGGATGGCGTCTGGGCAGCTCGCGCTTGAGCATATCGAGGTCGGCCTTCCATTCGGCAGCTGTGGTTTGCGCCTGAATAAGGGATGTACTGACGGAAAAAAGAAAGAAAACAACAAATACGAAGCGAGACATAGAGGTTGTGCTTTTCACAAAAACGGCGCAAAGCTACGTTGAGGCCACCGTGCTTACGGCCTCTCTATTTGTGCTCGTAGAAGAGAATTTCATGCAAAGAGGCCTTCGTAGAACGAAATACCTACATTTGGCGCTCGAAACGGCCAGAGGCGCCCACGCCAGGCAAATGACTTTCTATTAAAAAACGAAAACACCCGGTCATGAAGGACATCCGTATTATCCGAAACAAAGAGTTAAGTATTGGCGAGGCGCTACTACCTGTCGTTGTGCTCATCGGGCTGCTGGCCTACAACGTGCTGGTGTTTGGCGACGACTCGCTGAGCGGCTCCAACCAGTTTATTTTGCTTATGGGCGCCGCTGTGGCGGCGATCGTGGGCTTTCGCAACGGCGTTACCTATCACCAGATGGTGGAGGAGGTGTCGAACAACCTGAAATCCACAACCGAAGCCATTCTCATCCTGCTTTTAGTGGGTGCGCTCGCAGGCACGTGGATGGTCAGCGGCGTCATTCCGACGCTGATCTACGGCGGCATTCAGCTGATTAGCCCTAAGGTCTTTCTGCCGATAACGGTGTTAGTCTGCTCGGTTATTTCGGTAGCGACGGGCAGTTCCTGGACGACCTCTGCCACAGTAGGCATCGCCCTCATCGGCATCGGCAAGGCGCTGGGCATACCCGAAGGCATGGTGGCCGGCGCCGTCATCTCGGGCGCTTATTTTGGCGATAAAATGTCGCCGCTTTCCGACACAACCAACCTGGCCTCGGCCATGGCAGGCAGCGACCTGTTCGCGCACATCCGGTACATGATGCTGACCACAGTGCCTACTTACGTCATTACGCTGGCTACCTTCGTGATGATGGGCTTCAGTTACCAACCCGAGGGTGTGGCAGACTCCTCAGCCATCCTGACGGCCATAGACTCGGCCTTTTACGTAACTCCGTGGTTGTTGTTGGTTCCGCTGGCCGTCGTTGGGCTGATCGTGTTTCGCACCCGCCCCCTCATCGCGCTGCTGGCGGGTACGCTGCTGGGCGGCATATTTGCCATTCTTTTCCAGCCCGGTTTAGTGGCCAAAATTGCCGACGCCGAAGTGCTTCATTTTGAAGCGGCTTATCGGGGCGTGGTAAATGCCATGACCATCAGCACGAACGTAGACACGAGTAATGTTGCACTCAACGACCTGTTTGCTACCAAAGGCATGGCCGGCATGATGCCTACTGTGTGGTTAGTCATCTGTGCCATGACGTTCGGCGGCGTCATGGAAGCTATCGGCGCCTTAGCGTGTATCAGCGCGGCCCTGCTGCGCTTAGCGCATTCGGTCTTCGGGTTATTTGCCAGCACTGTGGCCAGCTGTCTGGCGCTCAACGTAACAGCATCCGACCAGTATTTAGCCATTGTGATACCGGGCAAGATGTTTTCCAAGGCCTACGCCAAACGCGAATTGGCGCCCGTCAATCTGAGCCGCACGCTGGAGGACTCCGGCACAGTAACCTCTGTGCTCGTGCCCTGGAATACCTGCGGCGCTTATCAGTCGCGGGTGCTGGGGGTAGATACATGGCACTACCTGCCCTATGCGGTGTTCAATTACGTCAGCCCACTCATGACGTTGCTCTTTGCCGCATTCCACATCAAAATCAAGCAATTAGTAGTACCGCAGGCAGAGCCCACGGAAAAGCCTTAGGCCATTTAAGAATGCCCGGCGGTGGCAGCGACCGTCAGGAAAGCCGGCTAATGGGTAGGTTTGAGAAAATTTATTCAGCATTCCGATGCCTTCGTTTTTTGCCAAAACATCAACAATGGGTGAGGCTAAAAAAATTTATCCTCCTTCCACCGCTGCGGATTGGTCAGGATGTAGTGGCTGATACGCCAGTATTCCTCGTCATTCCGGATGATGTGGTCGTGAAATCGCGTTTGCCAGGCAAATTCATACCCTAGGCGATGGGCGTGGCGCGTTACGGCCGATTTGTAGGAACGCACGATGGCGGATACCGAACCTGCCGTTGGGGAAATGGCGGCCATTTGTTTGTTTTTTTCGTTGGGCGGCGGCGCGTTGGGCGGCGGCGCGTTGGACGGCGCGTTGGACGGCGCGTTGGACGGTAGAGACGTTGCATGCAACGTCTCTACGTTGTTATCGTCGTTGTTATCGTCGTTGTTATCGTCGGCGTCGGTTGGCCGCAATATCAAAACCCCGTGCACGTGATTGGGCATCACCACAAACGCCCCCAACGTGACGTGTGGGAAATGGTGTTTGATTTCGTGCCACAATACGTCTGCAATGACCCCGCAGGGCGATAAAATCATGGTTTGATGGCGTATTTCGCCGAAATAATGCCGTCTTTGGTCGGTGCAGATGGTAATGAAATAGGCGCCAGGGTTGGCGTAATCCCACCACGATGCGCGGGCAGAGGGTATCCGGTATCTGTTTTTGTACAATTTTTCCATGGTTGGGCAGGCAAATATTTTTTAGCTGATTTTCAATGCTACCAGTGCCATTTCGGCCCAAATCGCCCGACGCGCCGGCGATATTCGGCGTATTCGGGATAGCGTCGGGCCAGCAGATGTTCCTCGTAGCTCGATTTGGCCCAGAAGAGGGCTGTGAGTGCTGCAAATAGGACCAGCCGCCAGCCGCTTTGCGAAAAGGCCGCCCAGCCCAGCGCTATCATCAGCACGCCGGAATAGATCGGGTGCCTGGCCCAGCGGTAGATACCCGTGGTTACCAGCTGGCCTTCGACCTTTGGGGTGGGGAAAGCCGTAAGGCTGCGGCCTAAGTTCACAAAGGCCCAGGTGAGTATGCCCGCGCCGCCGACTGCGAGCAGTAAGCCGAGGTGCCGGACTGCTTCAGGTATGGATATTTGGAGGGCTTCCGGGTTTGCTAAATAGGCGCCCATGAGCACGGCCTGAACGGCGACGAACGCTACATCGCGCCAGGTACGGATGGGCGTCTCAGGAGGTGGCGTTTCATTGGCGGGTGCAGGTGTTGTCTGAACGTGTTTTCCGCCCGTCCAGCCACGGGCGGCTAAATAGCGATTAGCCGTTTTGAGGGCAGGCGCCTCTAAGGGTGTGCCCATGCTGTCGTTCCAGCGATTGAGGAAGCCAAACAGGGCCACGACAGCGAGGATTTCGACGATTTCGCCTTCGTCCCAGTAGCGGCGGAGGTTTTGCTCGATGGTTTCAGTAACGGCGTTGGGCACAGAGGCTGCGGCAATGGCGAAATCTAAAGCGGCGCGTTCGGCGTCGTTGAAGGCCGGGTGGGTGCGGTACTCCCAGACGTGTGCAAGTTGCTCTGGAGCAGCGCCATAGCGCTCCGCTGCGCGGATGGTATGCGCCTGGCAGTATTGGCAGCCCGCGGCATGGCTAGCGACGTAGCCGATGAGGCGTTTGAAAGCGCTGGAAACACGACCCTCATTGGTCATGACGGCCCGGTTGAGCGCGATGAAGGCCTTGGCGATGGCCGGGCGGCGCTGCAGGGTCAGTACGCTGTTGGGGCAGAAGCCCAGCGTTTCATTGAAAAAGGCAGCCATGTGGGCTACTTCGGCATTGTAGCCGGGCGGTAAAGGCGATAACAGAGGCGGCATGCAGATAGAGTCGGATGTTTGTGTTGCGGGCTTGTTCTGTTGTATATTTGGCCAAAAATAGGCAACGCATGGTTATCCATTACAAGAGGGTACAGCACGAAGAGGAAATAGCGCAGATTCTCGCGCTTCAAGCCTATAATTTGCCATCGGCCATCAGTCCTGAGCAAGCCAGCAGTCAGGGTTTCGTTACGGTGAAGCACGACCCCGAGGTGTTGCGGCGCATGAATGCGGCCTTTCCTTCGGTGATTGCTAAAGAGGGCGATCGGCTGGCTGGGTACTGTTTGGTTATGTTGCGCGAGTTTGCGCCCGAGGTACCTGTTTTGGCGCCGCTGTTCGAGCGCTTAGAGCAGCTCGAATGGCGCGGTCGCCCGTTGAGCGCAGGCAGATGGTTTGTCATGGGTCAGATATGCGTGGCCGAGCCGTATCGCGGCAAAGGCGTTTTTGATGGCATGTATCGGCATTTGGCCGATGTGTGCCGTCTGCATTTTGACTTTGTGGTAACAGAGGTGGCAGAGCGCAATACCCGCTCGCTGCGCGCGCACGAACGGGTAGGATTTGAGACGTTCCACATTTACGACGACCCTACTACAGGCGAGCGATGGCACATCATCGCCTGGAATTGGGAATAAACTAGGGCATAGCTGTGCACCTCTCGACGTCAACATCTCCTTTGTAGGCCGCCAGAAGAAAGCTAATGTGCTGCCAGCCAAAATGCGCACGCTCCCATCACCAAAGCCAGTGGCGTCATCACCCAGCGCTCGAAGCTATTCTTAGACAGCAGGTTGCCCAGCGTACTGGCTGCGAATAGAATGCCTATAAACCACAGCCCATACCGAACCGCCCCATTGGGCAGCCCTATGGAAAGGCCTGCTCGTTGCAGAGCGATGCTAAGAAACACCAGCGAAAGCAGCAATGACAGTGCTTCAAAGCGGTACATGTCGCGCCGGCGCTTCAGGCGGCCACCCCATACCTTATCGTAGGGCAGCCAGCCCAGCAGTACGGCTATGTGTAGCAGCATAAGTGCACTAAGCGCGCCAATGAGGCCTGTGAGTGCCAGACGTTCCATAGTTCAGTGTATGTTAAATCCAATACCAATGTGGTGAGCAACGCCTTTTTTCGCCTCGTCGCCCGCTCCTGCTCGACCGGTATAAAACCGGTAGAAGATGTCTAAGGAAGAATTTCGCCGTCGCCAGATTTCATAGCCTGTGGACAGAGCCGCGCCGGTTCCCCAGCGAAAGTCGGCTTTTGAGGGGTCGTCAATTGTCCAGAAAGCAGGAGCGTCGAGCGCCAGCCCTCCGCCAGCCAGCAGCCACCAGCGTTCGGCGGGCCAGTACTGCGCCGAGAGCAGGATACCCTCGAAGCCGCGGTGTTTGTCGTTCTGCACGTAAATGGCCCCAGGCAGGAGAATCTGGGCCAACAGGCGCGGGCCGAGCCAATAGCCGATGCGGAGGTTAGGAAAGCTGCCCGTGGTCATGCGTTGCGTTTGAGCGTCTGTGGTCAGGTGCAGCGCACCTATGCCAGCGCTGAAGCCAAAGGTAAAGCCTTTGCGATAAGTCGCTGGCGTCTGGCCCGTGGCCCAGCAAGCGCATAAAGAGAAGCAGAGGAAGAGAAGAGGGATACGCATACGAAAACGCAGTTTTGGTACGCGACAAAGGTTGGCCCGCTCGAGCCCTACGGGAGTTATCCTATGGTAAAAACATAGGGAGCGATGCGTTTAGCGGCGCTTAGCAGCCTCCCGGCGAATTCGGCTGAGGCTTTGAGGAGTTATGCCCAAATAAGACGCGATGTGCTTTTGCGCAATTCGGTGGGCAATGCCCGGAAAGCGCTCCTGAAGGCGAGCATAACGCTCCGCGGCTGTCAGAGTGAGTAATTCAATTTGTTGCTGTTGTTTGTCTACGAACGAGGTTTCAGCCGCCACTAAGCGGATCATATGGCCCACCGTCTTGTGCGTCAGTGCATGAAAATCGGCCGCACTCAGCCGGAGCATCTCCGATTTTTCTAAGGCGACGACCTCCAACGGCGTAGGTTGCCCTGTCAGGAGCGACATGTAATCGGCACAAAATTGCCGGTCGAAGGCAAAGTCCAAGCAAACCGAATGTCCTTCTTTCCACAGGAACAAGCCGGCGCTGCCACTGAGGATAAAATACAAGGCGCGTTCGGCCGCCCCTGGATGCTTGATCGTCTCATCCTTGCGAATTAAAACTGGCCGGCAAGCACCGGCAAATTGCTGCCATGCCTCCAGCGGTGCACAGAAAACAGGATCAAAGGTTTCTTTCAAGATCGCTGCGTAGTCCATAGGAGCGCGTCACAGCAACTACTGCAATGTTGCAATCCTCTTGGAATAGAGGTTTTTTATATCACACCTAACCCATTTGTCAAGAAAACGCCTAAACGTTATTGGCCGGATTTTCGCACCCAGATATTTTCCAGTAAAAAACCCTCGTCCTGTGGGTTATCCACTAAAGGGCGTTCGCCTTTGCCCCAGATCATGACTTCGTCCACGCGCATGGGCTGGTGATAATGGGCAGCGATGGCGACCGAACCACCGCGTGGGATATAAATCTCCCGTTCGACGCGGAACCAATAGCGACCCTGTACATCGTTGCTTTTGCGGCTTTCTAATTTTTCGCGGTGAAATTCCTGGCCTGCCGCATTGCGCACCGAGATGATCCAGAAACCCGGACTCCAGCGCCGGTGGTCTAAATAATTCCAGGCCGAAAAGACCACCAGAGTATCGCGGTCGAACGGCACGGGCGGGAAGGTGCAAATCCAATCCTCCTCGGGCTTCGTCTGGCGACAGCCCTGCCCGTAGAACGCGACCTCAGAGGGTTTTTCATCAAAGCCCAAATGCAGCGCAGGCGCCTTCCGGTAGCCCTCGGCGTATTGTTGCCGCGCCTCAGCGATGACCCGGCTTTGCCGCAGGCTATCCAATCGGAGCCGACGCAAGGCATAGCGCGGCGTTTCGGCTAATGGTTCGGAAATGTCGAGTAAGTATTGCTCGCCCGGCTGGAGCGCTTCGCCACCCCGACCATGCAGAAGAAGCAAATCTTTGTCGCTGGGCAACTTCGCCAACAACGAGCGTTCGATGAGCGGATGCCCAAACATCTGCACGCGCTCTAAGGCGTGTTGCGTACCAATGCGCGATAGCGTCGGATTCACAAGAGGTAATCCCGTGGCTGCAGATAAGCGCATGCTCCAGAATTGTGCCTCAAAGGGCAGACCTGGCCATACCTTGTCGGACCAAACCGCAAAGCGCGGCAGGGCCAAAATAGCTTGAAAATCAGAAGGGTTAATCCTATTCTCGCGCAAGACCGACAGTACCTCGCCCTCGTGTTTGGCATCGAAAACATTCGGGTTAAATGCTCCTCGAAACCGCGGCGCCATATACTGATTGATGTCGGCATTCCAGACCGCGGCTGCCGAAAACAGAAAGAAAAGCCGCGCCCACAACGGAGAAACAGTGCGGTAGAGTGCGTCCACAATAAGTGCGCCTGTCACTGTCAGAGCAAAATACAGCGGCCAGCCCAGTCGCCCTGCCGCCTTGAACATGAGCAACCAGGGCAGATTGTCTTCTATCCAACGCTGCGAAATGGGAAACAGGGCTGTGTTGGCCGCCAGCATAGCCAGCAGCACGCTGCTACCGATAAGCGCAGTATGCTCTACTCTCAAAAACTGACGAGCGCTTCGAAGAAAAAGAAGCACTAACACTCCTACGACGAGCGCTAAAGTGGTTACCAAACCCACGTTAAGCAGAGTTTCAAATTCCAACTCAGCCGGCACACGCACGCCCGCATCTTTCAATAGCCGATGCAGGAGGGAGCCCGGGGGATAGAAAAAACCCTCAAACCGCGCCCGATAATAGAAGAAACCCCACTGCGGCGACACACGGTCGCCTACCGGGTCGCGCCAACGCAGATCAACAAAAACCCACAAAAGGCACCCTGCGCCCATGAGTATGGCCATTAGCCCTGGCATTCGGTAGCGGCGTCGGAAACGACTCCATAGCAAAACCAACGTTCCGGCGCCTATGAGCAGCAGATTTATATTGAAACCGACATAAGGATTATTGTAGGTAAACAGCAGCGACACCAGAAAGAACAGGACATCGCGTTTCTCCCAGCGCCGTACGCGGTACTTGCGCACAAACCAAAGCATGGCCAGCGGAATGGCCACCGGATAACCCAGTCCAAAATGGCCGCCCATTCGAATGATCTGCGGCGAAAGCAGCACAATAAGCGGTGAAAATACGGCAGCCGTAAGCGGAAGGCTACCCAACGCCAGCAACAGAAAATAGACCACCGCCACGGCTGCAAATAACAGGTACAACGGAACAGCATTGACAATGCCTATCGCATAGTCGGAAACATCCAGCCCTATTTGTCGTAGCCACCGCAACGTATTTGATAATATGCCCTGCGCATCCGTCAAATAGATGTACTCCCCATCCGGATAGTTCGTACTGCGCAACTGACTGCTCTCCCCATAGCGAGCATGAAAGATGGTGTTGAAATACAGCGCCAGCGCATCGCCCCCGTAGGTATAAGTCATGCTGTTAGGGCGGATAAAATAATCGCGGAAAATGGGCCTGGCCAGCAGGAAGAAGAATAGCAATGCCCCTGATAAGCCTGCAAGGGCTGCTCGGCTGCTCGGATAAACCTTGCGAGGGTGTGTGCGCGGAGTCATAGGCCTTACTGCCCGGACGACAGCGGCTCAAAGGTAAGGTGTGGCGTTGTTCTCTCAGGTAATTTATCCGCTTTCATCAGCGTCATGCCTGGAGGCCAGACGCTGATAAACAGCCTGCGCCTCGCGCACCGTGTGCCAGTCTTCGGCCCACTCGTGAAGCATGCGGCGCAAAAGGTTCTTATCGAGAAACTTGGTCTGGTAGGTAGCGACCAGCGCAGGGCTGAGCTGCCGGCTAAAGGCAATTTCTACAACCTCATCATCGGCGGTTTTGCAGAGCACAACACCGATAGAAGGATTTTCATGGGGCTTGCGTACCTCGCGGTCGAGTAGTTCTAAGTAAAAATTCATCTTGCCCAGATACTCGGGCCGAAAAGCATCTATTTTGAGGTCGAAGGCAACAAGGCATTGCAGTTCGCGGTGAAAGAACACGAGGTCCACAGCGTAGTCGTGCATGCTCACCCGAAGGGTCATCTCTTCCTCGACAAAAATGAAATCGCGCCCCAGTTCGAGCAGGAAGTCCTTCATGCGACGAATGAGGGCTTTCTGAAGGTCGAACTCGGAATAAGGCTCTTTGAGGTCGAGGAACTCGAAAATGTATCTGTCGCGAAAAACCTCGCGAATGAGCGTCTGCTGCGGATGCTCGGGAAGCGCAGGCAGGTCGCGCTTGGCCAGTATCTGCCGCTCAAACAGACCCGATTTTATCTGCCGGCGCAAATCGCGCACGGTGTAGCGCTCCTTGATACTCAGCGCTGTGTAGAAGAGCCGCTCTTCCTGCGAGGTGGTTTGCTTCAGGATTTCAACATGATGCGTCCAAGGTAGTCGCGTCAAGAAGGCAGGCAATGGAAAAGATTGTGGTGTCATTGACACCACAATCTTTTGTTTTTTATTGGCCTCATTCGACGCTTCATAAATTTCCTTCATTGCCGGAGGAAGCAATTCGGTGTCTATGCTTTTCCAGGCCTCGAAGAACGCTTTCATCCGGTAAAGGTTGCGTTTGTCAAAGCCTTTGAGCGTCGGCTCTTCGGCGTGGAGCCACTGGGCTAATTGGTCCACCACTTTATCGCCGTAGGTGGCGGTGGTCAGACGGGTAGACAGATACGCACCCACCTCCCAGTTGACCCGTATCAGCTGAGCATTCACCGCGTAAAGGGCCTGCGTTTTGCCCTGGCGGATGATGGATTTAATTTGCTGAAAGTGCTGGAGGAGGTGCTGATCCATAATACTTGCAAATATAGGCATCCGCACCCGAATATTTACTAAAAAGGCGCTTTTTCAAGCGCTTCTGGTCGAGAGGAGCAGCGGCATCTCCAGGGAGCGATGCCGGCAGGCTATGGATGCGATGCGGGCGCCCTCACGCTCCTGCCACGCGAATACGCACCTGCACGTCGTCTTCCATGTCCACGGCTGTGCCGCCTTCGGCGGCGTTGAGCGTCAGTTCGGTAGCGAGCACTTCGCTCTGGATGTAAGGGCCGAATTGCTCCACGGCAGGCCGCACGGCCGGGTGGTCTTCCACCTCGACGCGGATGCGGTCGGTAACGTTGAAGCCTAAGTCTTTGCGCAGGTTTTGAATGCGGTTCACTAAGTCGCGCGCCATGCCTTCGGCCAGGAGTTCAGGTGTCAGGTTGACGTCAAGGGCCACGGTGAGGGTGCCGTCAGAGGCCGTTTTCCAGCCGGGCAGGTCTTCGGCGGTGATGACGACGTCGTCGGGTGTCAGGGTATAGGTCGTGCCCTCGATGGTCAGGTCGAAGGCGCCGTTTTTCTCCAAGGCGCTGATATCGGCTTGCGAAAACGCGCCGATACGGGCAGCAGCCTCTTTCATATGTTTGCCCAGACGGGCGCCAAGGGTTTTGAAATTGGCCTTGGCGGCCTTCTTCAACAGGCCGGAGTCGTCGGTAACGTATTCAATGTGTTTGACGTTGATTTCCGAGAGGATGTAGTCGCGCACACTCTCCACTTCGGCCTGGAAGCGCTCGTCGAGCACGGGCAGCAGCAGGCGCTGCAAGGGCAGGCGCACCCGCAGCTTTTCGCGCTTGCGAATGCTCAGGGCCAGCGAGCAAATGCGCCGGGCGTAGTCCATGCGGTGCTCTAAGTCGCGGTCTGTCTTGTCAGCGTCGGGCAAGGGCAGGTCGGTCAGGTGTACCGAGTCGGGCCAGGCGCTGGTTGTGCTTTGGCGCGCAGGTTCCGTCAGGTTGCGGTAAAGCCAGTCGGCGAAGAAAGGCGCCACCGGAGCAATGAGTTGCGCAAGGGTGATGAGGCATTCAAAAAGCGTTTGGTAAGCAGCAACCTTGTCTTCGTTCATCTGCCCTTTCCAGAAGCGGCGCCGCGACAGGCGCACATACCAGTTGGAGAGGTGTTCATCCACGAAAAACTCCACCAATCGGCAGGCGCGCGTAACATCGTAGTCATCCATAGCCTCGCGGTATTCGCCCACAAGCGTGTGCAGGCAGGAGAGCACCCAGCGGTCTAATTCGGTGCGGCGTTCCAAGGGCACAGGCGGGTGGTCTTCCAATTGCAGGCCGTCCACGTTGGCGTAAAGGGCGAAGAAGGAGTAAGTGTTGTAGAGCGTGCCAAACAGCTGGTTGCGCACCTCGATAAGGCGCTCTTCGTCAAAGCGCAGGTTTTCCCACGGGTTGGCGCTCGACATCATGTACCAGCGAGCTGCGTCGGCGCCGTGTTTCTGGATGATGTAAAACGGGTCCACCACATTGCCTTTGCTCTTCGACATCTTTTCGCCGTTTTTGTCTAAGACGAGGCCGTTGGAGACGACGGTGCGGAACGCCACAGAGTCGAAGACGATGGTGGCAATAGCATGCAGGGTATAGAACCACCCGCGCGTTTGGTCCACGCCTTCGGCAATGAAGTCGGCAGGGAAGCTGCGCTGGAAAACCTCCTGATTTTCAAACGGGTAGTGCCACTGGGCGTAGGGCATAGCGCCGCTGTCGAACCACACATCTACCAGATCGGGCTCGCGGCGCATGGGGCGGCCCGAGGGCGAGACGAGTACGACTTCGTCAATGTAAGGGCGGTGCAGATCGGCAGGCAGTTGCTGGTGGAGCCCCAGAGCCTGATTGGCTTTTTGGATTTCGGCCTGGAGCTCGGCTATGGAGCCGATGCAGATTTCTTCCTTTCCATCCTCCGTGCGCCAGATGGGCAGGGGCGTGCCCCAGAAGCGCGAGCGCGAGAGGTTCCAGTCCTGGAGGTTTTCCAACCACTGCCCGAAACGGCCAGTACCGGTGCTTTCGGGCTTCCAGCGGATGGTGCGGTTGAGTTCAGCCATGCGCTCTTTGAGGGCGGAGGCGCGGATGAACCAGGAGTCCAGCGGATAATAGAGCACCGGCTTCGAGGTGCGCCAACAGTGCGGGTATGGGTGGCGGTATTTTTCAATGCGGAACGCCTTGCCGTCGGCTTTGAGGCGCAAAGCGATGAGCAGGTCGGTCGGCTTGAATTCCGGGTTTTGTTGATCTTCTTTGGAGTAGTATTCGGCCTTGACGTAGCGGCCGCCGAATTCGGGCACTTCTTCCACGAATTTGCCCTGGCGGTTCACCAACGGCAGTGGCAGATCGGGGTTGAGCGGGTTGGGCAAGCCGATAAAGGGCACGCCGGCCTCCTTGCAGGCGCGGAAGTCGTCGGCGCCGAAATAGGGCGCTGTGTGCACTACGCCCGTCCCGTCCTCTGTAGTTACCCAATCGCCGCTAATGACGCGGAAGGCGCGCGCTTCCAACTCGGGCGTGCTCGCTGCGGGCGTGGGCAGCAGCTGCTCGTAGCGAACGCCCACCAGCTGCTGACCCGCAAACGGCCCCGCGGCCTTTTGCCAGGGTAACTTCTTGCTGCCCGGCTGAAAGCCCTCGAAAGGCAGCCCTTCGTCTTCTGCGGCAAAATAAGCGGATAGGCGTTCTTCAGCCAGCACCACGCTGACCGGTTGCCCGGTGTAAGGGTTGAGCGTCTTCACCTTGACGTAGGCGATGCCGGGGCCTACGGTAAGCGCCACGTTGCTGGGCAGTGTCCAGGGCGTGGTCGTCCAGGCCAGAATGCGCACATCCTCTTCGGCGCTATCGAAGAGAAATTCAGAAGCCGCCTCGCGCCGCACGCGGAACATGGCCACCACTGAGATATCGGTAACGTCCTGATACGTGCCCGGCATGTTCAGCTCGTGGCTCGACAGGCCCGTGCCCGCCGCCGGGCTGAAGGGCTGGATGGTGAAGCCCTTGTACAGCAGCGGCTCGCCCGCGGGCGAGCGCTTGAGGTACATCTGCTGAAGCAACCACCACACCGACTCGATGTAGCCGTTGTCAAAAGTGATGTACGGATGCTCCAGGTCTACCCAGTAGCCCATGCGCCGCGTGAGCGCGTCCCAGTGGTCTTTGTAGCGCATGACGGCAGCGCGGCAGGCCTGGTTGTACTCATCCACGCTGACCTTGCGGCCAATGTCCTCCTTGGTGATGCCGAGTTCCTTTTCCACCTGCAGTTCCACGGGCAAGCCGTGGGTGTCCCAGCCGGCTTTGCGCTCTACGCGATAGCCTTTGAGTGTCTGGTAGCGGCAAAACAAGTCTTTGATGGTGCGGGAAATGACGTGGTGAATGCCCGGCATCCCGTTGGCCGAAGGCGGCCCTTCATAAAATACAAACGAACGCTCTGCCGGGCGCTGCTCCACTGAGCGCTCGAAGACGCGCTCGGACGTCCAGAACTTCAATATTTCTTCCTCAAATGCCGGCAGGTGTAATTGCTTGAACTCGCGGTACATCGCTCTGCTTTTTATCCCCAAAATGGGCTGCAAAGGTAAAGAAGGTAGGCGGGTAGGTGTAGGAGAGGTCTGGGAAATACACGCAGTTCGTTCAAAAAGAACAACAGGTACGCTAGAGCAACTAAGTCATCAGCCAGCGAATACGCTCACTTATCCCAGCACTCCCGCTCCATGCGCTGTGCCAGCGCGGGTTCGCGCACTAAGCGCAGGTAAGAGTCCCGGTTGTGCCGCGGATTTTGTTCTGCCGGAGTGCTCTGAAAAATAAAGTTGGCCAGTGCGGGCCAGCCTTTTTCTGCTAAAGCGACTTGCGCGATGCAGCGGTTTCGGGTTGGGCGATTGTCGGGGTGTGCCGCCTGTTGGGCGCGAGCGGCCAAGTCTAAGTAGGCGGCGATGGTTTCGGGAGCTGGTTGCTCAAAGAGTACGCGATGGACGCGCGGGTCATCGGGCAGGTATTCGACGCGGAAGGCGTCGTGGTCGTTTACAGGAAATCCGTTGGGCAGCAGGATGAGGCCAGTGTCCGGCGCCCAGAACCGGCCCGACACTAAGCGGCTTTCCTGGGTGGTGAAGTTGTAGTAAACCACGCGCTGCTGGTTTTCGTAGGCAATAAAAAGGCGGGCCACAGAGGTGTGCCCTTCCTGGTCCAGGCGCTTCTTTTCCCGCGTCGAAAGCGGAAAGGTGAAGGCTTCGGCCCAGCGCTTTTGCTTTTGTTGCACATCCCAGCGCATTAGAAAAAAGACGGCTGCCGACACCGCAGCAATCAGGACGGCCAGCACGGCGGCTACGCCCCACCAGTTGCGGCGCTCGGCAGCGCGGCGCTGGCGGTTGCGCGGGGTGTTCACCTGCTTATTGACGCGAAAATCGTAAGAAAAGCCCTCTTTCTCTTTCTGAATGCTGACCTCGCACAGCTCGTCTTCGATGAAAAAAGAGTACGTGCGCGTCTCCTTGACCGAAAAATCCACCTGCACGATGCGCGCATCGCAATAAATGAGCAAATGGCCGCTGCGGTCGCCGTGGTAGAGACCAACGCGGTGCCTGCCGCCAAAATCGTCCAAGAAAATCCAGCTGACCTGAGCCACGATGCAAAGCAGAGGGAATGAGTCGGTTTGCGATACGGTCGGCGTCGTCTGTTTTGTTCTCTCTTCGAAGGGCCGAAAAAGCGCGCAAGGCGCGTGCCTGCCCTGCAGCAGCGCAGTTATTTTTCCAGCGCCTGCGTGCAAGCTTTGTCGTCGAAGGCAGCTTCGACAGGCGCGGCAAAGCCCTCGCTGACCCGGCTGCGCGGGTCAGCGCCGCAAGGCGTCTCGTGCACTGGAAAGCAGAAGGTGTCGTTGCCGAAGCGCAGATGCAGTTCGATGCACTGGCCGTCGGGGGCGACGATCCAGTGCTTGCGCGCGCCGCGCACAGCGTAAGCGCTGCTAAGCAAGCGCACCGCATTAAGGCGGCGCAGCAGCACCTCTCCAGTTCTCGCTGCGGTATTCATGCTGCAAAAATAAGCAGCGGCGCCCATTGGCGCATGCCTCAGGCGCAGCGGCCGACAGCGACAAGGAGGGTATTGCGAGAGGTCAACCGCCGAAAATCTGACTCGGATGCTATAGAAAAGCCAAAACATGGTTCTAACTCAACTTTGTGCAATGAAAGGAATAAAGAAATGCAGCCGTGAGTCTGACACTCAAATCCAGTAGAGAACACACCAAGACCTCAAGCAGTAGGCGCTCAAATGTTAAACAGTGGCCTTCACGCCAATTTAGGGGCTGCAGATGGAGGCATTCGGCGTTTAGCCATCCATTCCAGTGAAATTTGGGCTAAAACATCTTTCCCAGTTTAACTTTAGGCGTAAATTTTTAAAGCCACCTCCCATTGCAGAAAAATGCCTGAAAAAAATGCACGCTAGATGATGAACAAAAGGCCACCGAATTGGAAAGCCTGATTGAGCGCAAGTATTTTCCACTTTTCAAGGCTCTTAGAGATGATTTTAGAAGAAAGGCAGATGCCACTTAGGTTTGGACTCACTGAGGAGGATATAGCCATAATTACGGACCTACTTAGCCGCGAGCCACACGTGGAAAGGGCATACATTTTCGGCAGCCGGGCTAAAGGAAACTATAAAACTGGCAGCGACGTGGA
>JANWVR010000118.1 GCA_025056735.1 Saprospiraceae bacterium | reverse complement strand
CGCAGAAATGTCCACAGAGTCCAACAGACGAACTTCAGCGGTGTCCCTCGCCACACACAAACCAGTGCTGTCCGTCGCCCGGGCAATGTACACGCCCGCTGGAACGGCATTCGGATTGGCCACCGGCTGACCCGCGAGCGTTGTCCACACCACCGTGCCCGGCAGGTTTGTCGTCGCGCTCAGCGCCGCCGAGGGCTTACAGCCGAGCACATCCGGCGCGCTGACCGTAAAGTCGTCGGGCGACGGACTCACCGCGATGCTCACCGGCAGGGCGCAGTCGGCATTGGGCGTGAAAGTGACCGTGTAGGCGCCAAAATTGGCGTACGTGTATTTGCCGCTCGCAGCTGTGCTCGTGCCCACGCCGTCGCCAAAGTTCCACGTGCCCGGCACGCCGCCGGTGTTGTTGAATAAAATCTCCTTGCTGTTGCACTGCTCCTGCACACTCACTTTGCCCGTCAGGTCTAGGCTGTCCTGCAGCGTCACCACCGCCGTGTCCACCGCCACGCACAGGCCCGACAGGTCGGTCGCCCGGGCAATGTACACGCCTGCGGGAACGGCATTCGGATTGGCTACCGGCTGACCCGCGAGCGTCGTCCACACCACCGTGCCCGGCAGGTTCGTCGTCGCGCTCAGGGCCGCTGTGGGCTTACAGCCCAGCACATCCGGCGCGCTCACCGTAAAGTCGTCGGGCGAGGGACTCACCGCGATGCTCACCGGCAGCGCGCAGTCGGCGTTGGGCGTGAAGGTAACCGTGTAGTTGCCAAAGGCCGCATACGTGTATTTGCCGCTCGCCGCCGTGGAGGTTCCCACGCCGTCGCCAAAGTTCCACGTGCCCGGCACGCCGCTGGTGTTAGCAAAGACGATCTCCTTGCTGTTGCACTGCTCCTGCGCGCTCACTTTGCCCGTCAGGTCTAGGCTGTCCTGCAGCGTTACTACCGCCGTGTCCACCGCCGTGCATAGGCCCGATACGTCCGTCGCCCGGGCGATGTACACGCCCGCGGGAACGGCATTCGGATTGGCCACCGGCTGACCCGCGAGCGTTGTCCACACCACCGTGCCCGGTTGGTTGGTAGTGGCAATGAGCGCCGCGGTGGGTTTGCATGCGGTTACATCGGGCGCATTGACGGTGAAGATATTATCGCTGATTTGCAGCGCCAGGTTAGCAGGTTTGGCACAGCCGGCTGAGGGCGTGAATACGGCATTGTAGCTTCCGGGTGCGGTATAGAGGGCCGTCAGGGTGTCGGCGCCGTTTGAGGTTGCCGTATTGCCATTGCCGAAGTTCCACACGCCGGGGAGGCCGCTGGTGTTGGCGAAGAAGGCGCGGTAGCTGTCGCACGCCTGTCGGGCGGAGACGAAGGACTGGATGTTGACGGAGTCCTGAACAGTCAGCGGAAAATTCAGGGTATCCGAACAGCCTAAGTTATTGCGTATCAACAGCCTGAGGGCATAATTGCCTTTAGGGCCGGCGGCGGTTGTCGCAGGCGCCGTTGGATTGGTTATGAGCAGCATCGGCGGTGTGGCCGTCCAGAGGTAGGTCAGGTTGTCGGCGGGATTGAGGTTTTGGGCAACGAGGCTAAAAGGCTCGCTGGGGCAGGCGTTGGGCGGCACGACGGTGGCTACCTGCGGTTTTCGGCTGACGACAGCTGCCGTGGCGGTGCGCACGCATTTGAAGGAGTCGGTGGCGATGGCCCGATAGATGCCTGGCAGCGCCGAGAATGGGTTAATGGTATCGCCGGCCAAAGTAGTCCAGACGACAGTAGCAGGTCGGTTGGTGGTGGCTTTCAGTACGCCCGGGCCGCCGCAGGTTTCATCGCCAGTGGCTGTCAGTTCCAACAGCGGCTGGCGCAAGACGAGGACGGTGTCGGTGCTGGTGCAAGCGCCATTGCTGACCACCAGACGGTATTTGGTCGTAGTGGGCGGGTTGGCCAGCACCTGCCGGGGGCCGGGGTTGAAGGTCAGGAAATCGGTAGGCGACCAGGTGTAGGAGTACGTCGAGTCGCCCAGCACCGTAATGGGCACGGACGAGCCATCGCAGCTGTAGCCTGGAGTAGAAATCTTGAAGTCCAACAGGCTATCCACGGTGAAGGGCTTGGTGATGGTGTCCGTGCAGCCCTCAGAGTTGGTAACAATAAGGGTAGCGAGGCCCGAGGTTCGGTTAGGGATGGGCACGGTAACGCTGGGCTGATTGCTTTGCGCGCTTCCGCCATTCCACACGATGCGCCATTCCCACACGATAATGGCGGGCGTAGAAGTGGAGGCATTGAGGAATTTCACCCAAAACGTGCTGTCTGAACAGAATTTAGAAAGGGTAAAATCCGCCTTCAGGTCGGAAAGGATGCCAATCGTGTAGCTGCCTTCGGCCGTACAGCCGCGAGCATCGGTGGCCGTAACGGTATAGACGCCTGGCCGGAGTCCGGTGAGGGTTTGCCCGGTAGCGCCGTTGACGCCCGGGCCCCGCCACACATACGTGTAGGGCGCTGAGCCGTTCGAGGCCTGGGCGGTGAGCACGCCGTTTTTATCGTTAGCGCAATTGAGTTTTTGCGTTCCGCTCACGTTGACACTTACTTTGGAGAAGGCGCCAATGACGCCTGTGGCCGAGCCGCTGCAGCCAGTGGTCTGGTCGGTTACGGTAACGGATACCTGCGTGCCGGCTGCTAAGCCGGTGATTTGTTGGGCATTTAGCGGGCTGACGTTCCAAGTGTACCGATAGTTACCGGTCGGAGGATTTACCAATGCGGTTGCTGCTCCGTTATTGACGCCTAAGCAGTCGGCGCGTTTGATGACCAATTGCACTTTCAGGCTGTCCATCATGGGCGGGCATACGAAGGTGTCGCGCTGGCAGCCGTTAGCGTCCGTTACAGTGATGCCGTAAGTGATCAAGGGCATCAGGTTGTTGGCCGTAGGCCCTTGCACGCCGTGGCTCCATTGGATGGAATAGGGCGGCGTTCCGCCGAAGGGATACATGGTCATCGTGGCCGGAAAGCCGTTGCACGATGGTATGTTGACCACCAGATTGAAGTGCATGGGCGGGGGCTGGGTTACCTTGATGGTACCTATGCGCGTAGCGCCGGCGTTGTCGGTAACGGTTACTGTGTATGTGCCTGCGCTGATGTTTGCGATAGTCGCCGTCTGTCCGCCGTTGCTCCACTGGTATGAATACGGCGAGGCGCCGCCGCTGACGTTGGCCGTGGCCGAGCCGGTCGCGTCGCCTGCACATAGGGGCGCCGTAAAGCTCATGGTTAGCTGCAGCGGCCCTTGCGCCTTTAGCGAGAGCGCCAGCAGCCACAGGCAGGCCATGGCCCAGCCCGTTTTTTTATTTTTTAGGCAAAAAAAAGAAAATGGGTATGTACGTGTCATAGCGCTGCTTTGTAACGGCCAAACAGGTGTGGCTTAAATGAATTCTGGTTTGAATTGTGCTCCGCTTCGTCGGAGCAAAAAGCGTGAACAAGTCTATCGTCTTCGGCTGGCGTCGGGCAAGGGCACGCCGCCCACGGTAGCGCGCACGCCGATGATTTCGACGCGCCGTTCGCGCGCCGCATCTACGCTGTACACCGACATGCGCCGGTCCTTGGGGTCGGCGCTAACTGTCTTGGGCGCCTTTGTCGCGCCATTGGGCTCGCGCGTCAGTTTTAATTGCCCTGATTGAATGTACGGCTTGTATAGGCCGCCCTCGAACAGGTCGAAGTGGTTGAACACACTGCTCACCCGCCGCGACGTCAGGTCTAAGTTGTAGGCTGCGCTGGCCAATGGCGAAGCAAAACCGCTGATTTTAATCTCGATTTCGATGCCGTTTTCCAGCATTTCATACAGCACCTCGGTGAACATACGCATGCGGTCCCACTCGCCCTTGACGCGCCGCTCGAAGAAGGTGTCCAGCTCATATTGGGCTGCTTCCAACGCAGCGCCGGTCATGCCCTTGCAAAAGACATCTATGTACTCCTGCTTACGGTTGTAGTAGGGAAGGTAAGTGTCTTTGTATTGCTCGTTGATGCGCGTAACGCCAATGCGCGACGGGCCGGGGCGGTCGTTGTCGAAGTAAAGCGTGATGGGCAGGTACCGCTCGGGCCGCAGCGGGCGCAGGTAGAGTTTGCGCTCGACGCTCTGGAAAGGCAGTTTGGGCAGCGCCTCGGTGTTCACCTCTGCAGAGTCGCGCGTGTAGCCTTCTTTGGTGGCAATGACGCGGTAGCGCGTCTCGTAGTGGATGATGGCGTGGTAGTCGTTGCTGTCCGGGCCAGTGCGGTGTACCCGCGTTTCGAGCGGGGTTTTCAGTTCGATGACGGTGATGGTTACGTCTGTGAGCGGGTCTTTAAGCACGTCGTCAAAGACATAGACGTCTAATTTCAGCCCCCGGCTCAGGCGCAGTTCGCGGTAGAGGGTGGTGTCGTTTTTGGGCGCCAAGCCAACGGTGCTGACACGCACCGAGTCGGGCGAAAAGCCGGGTTTTATCGCTTTCAGCTCGTATTCGTGTTGGAATTTGAGCGGAAAACGGTAGGTGTGCTGGCCGGGTTCGTTGCGCGTTTCGGAGGCTAACCCTTTGCCGCCTTCGCCGCGTTCGATTTGGCCATCGGGACGCAGGAAAGACAGCGTATTGAACAGCACATCGGCGCCTGTGAAGGGCTTGAGCGAGTCAGCGTCTGTAACCGTAACGACCAGATCAATCTGAATGGCCGTCAGGCAGCGGCGCTGCTCAAAGGACTGGTCCCACAGGCGGCCGGGCATGTCGAATTGGAGCGTGTCTGGGCGGTAGCCGGGTTTTTCTGTGACAATCCAGTAGGCTTTGCCCGATTGCAGCGGGAAGGTGTGCTTCGAGCCGGGCACGGTTACGCGGCTGAGTTCTTTAGGGCCTTCGGGCGTTACCTCGTACAGCGTCATGGTGGTGTACAGCAGTTCGTTGCCCGTGCCTTCGTCGCAGGCTGCGATGGAAATTTCGGGCCTACCTACGCCGATTTTGAAGATGTCGTAGCAGCAGTCTTCTTCCGAGAAGTTCATGGCGCCCTCGCGGTTGGTCGAGAAGAAGGCTAAGCGGCTGTTTTCGGACAGGGAGTAGAAGACGTCGTTGGCACTGGAATTAATGGGCGCGGGCAGGTGTTCCACTTTGCTCCAGGTTCCGTCTTTGTATTCGGCGCGATAGACGTCGAAGCCGCCGAGGCTTTGGCGTCCGTTGCTGCTAAAGTAAAGGGCGCCCGTTGGGGCGTGGAAGAAGGGCGTTACATCGTCGCCTTCGGTGTTGAGAGCGGCCAGGTTGATGGGGTCGGAAAAGCGCCCGTTTTCGATGTAGCAATACCAGATGTCCTTGCCGCCTTTGCCGCCGGGGCGGTCGCTGACGAAGAAAAGGGTTTCGCGGACGTCGCCGGGCAATGTCGCTACGTGCGGCTGGGTGGTCGTGTAGTCTTTGAGGTTGATGTGTCTGGGCAATTTGTGCGGGCGGCTCCAGGTAGCGTCGCCGGTGCGCTGGCGGCGATAGAGTTGGAACCGCAGGCGCCCGCTGCGGCGGTATTTCGCTACGGCGTAGTAGGCGGTGGTCTGGTCGCGGTTGTAGGCTAAATAGGCGGTGTGGCGCCGGCGCTCGTTGATGTCTAAGCGGCAGATGTCCACGCTGTCGTCGGGGCGCGGTTCGGCGCTGAAAATTTGCAGCATGGGGCTGGCCGAGTCGCGCTTGTACGGGTGGCCGTAGGCCGAATAATAGAGGCGGTTGTTCAACCAGCGGGTGGAGTACTCGGCAAAAGGCGTGTTGATGTAATCGCGCAGGCTGTCTAAGGCCAGGTCAGCCGTGTTCTGATAGACCTGGAGCGCCCAGTCGCAGTTTCGGACGCCGTTGAGGGCTTTCTGGCGGAGTTCGGGCAGGGCGGCCTGTTGGGCGACCTGCTGATACAGGGCGCGCGCGTCGGCATACTGGCCGCTGAGGTAGCGGATTTCGGCCAGCCGGAACAGCAGCAGCGCTTCATCGGAGGCCATCTGATGGGCCCTCAGATGTTCGTAAGCCGCGGCAGCGGTGGCGTAATGCGTGTGGGCCGTAGCAGCGGCAGCCAGCCCTTCCCAGGCCGCCACATTGCGGTCGTCCGCACGGAGCAGCCGGCGGTAGTACTGCATGGCGCCGAAATAGTCGCCCTCGTAGTAGCTGCGCCGGGCGCGGTTTTCCAACGCCTTTGGCGATGGAGCGCGCTCTAAGTCGCCGCCAATGCGCTCGGGAATGCCTTTTTGGGCAAAGCCCGAAGTGAAAATGACGCCCAAAAGGGCCAGGATTATGTAATGTTTTTTCATGACAATGCTCCGGCTAAGTTGACACAGCCGTTGGGCCAAAGGCAAGCGCTTCGTTGATTGTGCTTTTTTAAAAACTTTTCAAGGTTTCGGAAACGGCTCGCTGACGTTTTGTGTCTCATAAAAAAGCCTCCCTGTGTCCTTGTAATGTGAAAGAAAAAACCTGGCGTCTTTGCAAAGTCCTTGGCGCCTTTAGTGGGAACGGCTTACCCATGCTCAGTCTATGGGACAGGGGCGCTGCACGGGTTTGATTTTATACAGGCGATAGATGAGCGCCACTTCGGGACCGCCGCGGTTGTTGGTGGCCGCCACGAAGTCGGACAGGTTCAGGTCGTACGAAAAGCCCAGCGTCCAGGTTTTCCAGTGCACTTCGGCCGTCCATATCATCGCGTCGGTGTAGCGGTGGCGGAAGCTGACGCCCAGTTGCAGGGCCAGTTCTTCGTAGGGCTTATCGTTGACCAGCAGGCGACCCGCCAGCCCGTAAACCAACTCGCGATAGGCGCCCTGGCGCTGATAAAACGCCTGGCCCAGGACATCGAAAGACTCTGAAACCTGCACCAGACCGATGCCGTACAGGGCTCTGCGCTCGGCCAGCCGCACGTCGGAGGCGTTGTTCCAGAAGTTGTGTCGCGGCCGGTTGATGTGGTGGATGCCGCCGCCCACGTCGAAGCGGGTGCGCTTTTGGCGCGCCTGGAAGCGGTAGTTCAGTCCGGCGCTCAGATCGAAGTAGGCTAAGTTATCGCTGAAAAGCGTGCCGTCTTCGCGCGTAACGGCGCCGGGGTCGAAGATGCAATCTACAAACTGCGCATCGAACGTCCAGCGCGTAGTGTTGAACGACCGCTGTCCGAAGGCCGGCGTTACGCCCACCGAAAGGAAGTGGTTTTTGGCCAGCGGCTGCGTCAGGGCCAGCGGAATGCCTATCACAAGCGACGTCAGTTCCAGCGCTCCCTGCCGGTCGTGGCTCAGCGATAGCCCACCCGTGAAATAGCGGTCGTAGCGATGGGCGCGGTAGTAGAACTTGTTCTCCACCGTGCCCACAAACGTGGTGTACGGCACCGGCACCCCGCGCCACTGGCTGCGGTAGTTGCCCACAAAGCGCGTATCGCCGCCAAAAATGCCGTTTAGCCCCGGATTGAGGTTGAGCGGCGCGTTGTAAAACTGGGAAAAGTGGATGTCCTGCGCGCGCATTCCAGCGCCGCTCATCAGCAGCGCGAGCACCCACAGGACGCGATAAAAGGGTATTTTTCTATTCACAAGCACAACATTTTGCAGTAAATACGAGAAAATGCCTCACATGTAACCGGCCCTGCAGGGATAGCAACGAGAGGAAACAAAAAATATACCATCCGCATGCCGTTTTAACAACCTGGAACCGCTTCGACCTCGGGCAGGTATATGTGCAGAGGAGTAAAAAAAAAACCGCTAAAGGGCGATAGCCGACTTATTACAAGGGGGAAACTGCCATAAAGGTATGTCAAACGAAACGCTTACAAGCGCTCACAAGCGCCTACAAAAAAGAATGGGAGTTTGTCCGCAAAACGACAAACTCCCAACGGCAACCCTGTGGAGCATGCGGGACTCGAACCCGCGACCTCTGCGATGCGAACGCAGCGCTCTAGCCAACTGAGCCAATGCCCCACTTTGCAAGGGCAAAGATGCACATAAGCACTCGAAACGAACAAGAGAAAGCCGCGTGCAGTAACGCCCTGGGCAGAGCCTTAATTCTTCAATTCTTCCGCTTCTTCAGCGGGTTCCATTCCTCTAATTTCTTCTTCGCCTCGTCGGTGCGCAGGATTTCCTCGGCCTTTTTGCCGGCTTCTTCGCCGACAGCCTTGCCTATCTCCTGGACGGCCTTTTCTTTGGCTTCCTCCACCTTTTGCGTAACGACCTGCTTGGCCGAGTCTATGGCTTTTTCGGCGGCGGCCTCGGCCTGCTTTTTTACTTCTTCTACTTTTTGGGTAACGACGGTCTGCAGCGTGTCTCTGGCCTGTTGGGCCAGGTTTTGCGCTACGCTGCTGGCCTCTTCCTGGATGGTGCGCTCGCCATCACTGGGCAGGATTTTAAACGCCACCTTAGGGTTGGCCAGCGTGCCTGTGATGTCGAAACGGACGTTGATGTATTCGCCTTGGGCCACGTTGACGCCAAATTTGGCGGCTTCGCCCGATATCCAGCGCAGGCCGCTGTTGGCGGCACTGCCAGCGGCAGTTTTTTCCAAAGCCTTGCGCGGCGTCTTGGTCAGGATTTGATAGCTCATTTCCGAATTGAGGCCGTGCGAGCCGCCGATTTGCATCGTTACGTCGCGCATTTGGGTGGTGAACGGCTTCAGCGTGATGCGACCGTTTTGGATTTCAAACCAGTTGCGGGTATTCTGGAGCTCTAAGCGACTCAGATAGGCTAAGTTGAGACGCTGGCTGATGTCGGCTAAAGGCTTGAAGTTGTTCACTGCAGCGTTGAGCGTTTCGATGAAGCCCGCGGCGTTGAGCGTGCCGAAGTCGGGCATCATGTCTTTGCCCAAGAGGCCACTCATGGTCAGGGTAGTGTTAAACTTGCCCTCCATGTATTGGGCAATGGGGGCGAGGGTTTTGAAGGTTACAAAGCTCTGGTAAGCGTCGCGGAAGCCCATGTTCTGCAGGGCCAAATTGACGTCGAAGGTCGGTTTGGCGGGCTGTTGGGTGTTGTACGAGCCGGCCAAGGCAATCTGGCCGCCGAGGACATCTGCCGTCAGGTCGCGCAGGGCGGCTATGCCATCCTTGACGACAATCTGGCCCCTGAGGTTACGCAGTTCGTGTTCGGTGTATCGGATGCGCTTAAAGTCGGCATCCAAGGTCATGTCCACGTTTTCGGGCACCAAGAGCACGGACTCGGCGGGCGCCTCTTCGGCGGCGGGCGCTTCGTCGGTCATGAACGGGTTGAGGTCAAAGTAGTCCGACTTGAGGCTAAGGGCGCCGTAAACGGTCTGGTTGTCGAACAGGTAGTTCCACACGTTGAGTAGGCGTCCGCTGCCCCGCAGGTCGCTGTCGCCAATACGGAGGCCGAAGTTGTCAAAAGTCATCTTGTTGGGCGTGAAGTTGCCCTTAAGCACCAGGTCGGTCAGCGTGTATTCGTCGTAGATGAGTTTGCCGATGGCCCCGTCTAAAGTGAAATCCCAGCGGTCGAAGACCTTTTCGGTCGTCTCCGGGTTCGCAGAGGGCGTGGGTTCGGCGGCGGTTTCGTCTTCAGTGAGCCACTCGTTGGCGTCGAAGTAAGCCGAGCGGAGGTTGAACGAGCCGGTCATCGTTTTTTTAGGCGCGAAGTAAGCTAGCACGTTGTCAATGCGGCCCGAGGCGCGCAGGTCGCTTTTGCCCAGACGAGCGTCGAACAGCGGCACGTCCACATAGCGCGGCGAGAAGCTGGTGGTCAGGGTGTTGATGCGCACGGGCGGCGTTCCGTCAGCGCGGTAGGTCATGTTCTGGATGCGGAAATGGCCGTCCATGTTCACCTCGTCGTACTTGCCGGCGTCTATCTGTTGCATAGAGGCTTTGGCCGCAATGTCGGCCTCGATGAGGCCGGCCAGTTCTTGTACGCCCTCCATGGGGAAGGCTTTGGAGAGTTCGGCTAAGTTGAGGCGGCCGGTGATTTTGGTATCCACCGTTGGATTGGTTTCGGGTGTTTTCAGGAAGAAGCGGCCCTCGATGGGGTTGGTGCCGACGCGCAGGGCAAAGCGCGGGATGTTCACTGTCATGGCGTTCAGGTGGTCAGACGGGCTGTTGATGCTCATGTCCACAAAGATGCCGCTGACGCCAAGGGGCAGGCTGGGGTATTTGAAACTGCCGTTGTCCACCTTGAGGTCAATTTTGAACGCCGGATAGGTGGTCTCGTTGTAGCGTCCGCGGGCAAAACCGCCGAATTGCACCTTGCCGTTGGCCTGCACGCCGTCGAAGTCCTGCGTGTAAGCGCCCGGAAGGAGAGAGAGGAAGTTTTTGAATTCGTTTTGCGGCGTGCTGAAGCGCAGGTCCATGAGGTAGTCGGTGTCGTTGGGCATCTGGAACCAGCCGTCGAGGGCCAGTTTCAGAGCGTTCAGCTGCAGGTCGCTCTCTTTGAGGGTGAATTTCATTTCCGGCATGTTGGCGTTCAGCGTGGCTTTCCAGCTGGCTTTGGCTTTGCTCAGGTACTGCACGCCGTCGTAGCGCACAGAGAGCTGCTCAATATCGGTGCGCGTAACTAAGTCGTAAATGTCAGCCGTGAATTCGCCCGACCCTTCGTGGTTGAGGTCCCACAGGTCGGCCCGCATGGGCAGCGAGCGGTCGTCGTAGTGTACCTCGCCATTACGGATGGCGTACCGCTCTAAGCGAATTGGCGTGCTCGAGGCAGCAGCCGTTTCCGGCTCTTCTGCCGACGGTTTGGCAATGTCGTAATTCGCCGTGCCATCGGGCAACACATACACGTTGATTTTGGGGCTGTTTAAATAAAAACCTTTGACCACAATCTCGCTGCCGAAAATGGCCGACCACAGGTCAACGGCCACGTCTAAGCGCTCGCAGTCAATCAGTTTAATGCCCTCAAATGGGCCAGTACCGGTGATTGTCAGCCCGTCCAAGCCCACGGCAAGTTTGGGAAAATGCCGAAAGACCGATAGGCTTACGTCGCGGAAATCCAACTTAGCCGTCAGGTTTTCGTTGGCAGCCGTTTTAATCTGGGCAATAATTTCATCTTTGAAAAAATACGGCAGCGCTACTAAGGCGCCTACAAACAAGACCAGAATGACAGCAATGCCGGCGAGGACTTTTTTCATGGATAAAAAAAGAGCGGTTTTTGAATAAAATAGCGCTTGGGAAAAGCACGTGCAAAGATGCGGCGCAAGCGCCCGAATACATAAACGGAAGCAACCTACATTTGGCGCATGAATTACCAAGTACATTTTTTAGACAGACCGGACGCCTACGAGCGCGCCATGAACGAACTGGCTGCTGTCGCCTGGTTTGGCTTCGATACCGAGTTCGTCGGCGAAAAGACGTTCGTGCCCGTGCTCTGTTTGGTGCAGGTCGTAACCGAGCAACATATTTACCTAATAGACGCCCTGCGTATTCGCGACCTGCGGCGTTTTGCCGAACTCCTAGAAAATGAGGCCATTTTGAAAATCACTCACGCCGGCGACAACGACTACCGGCTGCTCCATACGCTGTACGGCGCCGTGCCGGCCAACACCTTCGACACCCAGATAGCCGCGGGCTTTGTGGGCTACAACTATCCGGCCGCCTTTGCCAAAATCGTCGAGCGCGAGCTGCGCGTGTCCTTAGCCAAAAGCCACACCGTTGCTAATTGGGAAGCCCGCCCGCTCGACCCAAAAGCGCTCGAGTATGCTATCGAAGACGTCAAATACCTGCCCGCCCTCTACCACAAACTCACCCACAAATTGCGCCTGCTGCATCGCGAAGCCTGGGCCCGCGAAGAAAGCCGCAAATGGGAAAACCCTGAAACCTATCAAACCGATCCTTACAAAGAAGCCCTGAGCAACGATTACATTTATCAACTGGACTTCAAGGAAAAAATCTTTTACCTCCGCTTCCACCGCTGGCGCCGCGAAAAGGCCCAACAACTCAACGTACCCAAAGAGAGCATTCTCCAAAACCGCCACATCAGCGCGGTGGTGAAGGCCATTAAAGGCGGCCAAAACGCCTTCAAAGCCAACCGCGTCCTGCACGAAGGCATCTGGCGCCGCCACCTAAGTGAATGGGAAACCCTCTGGAAAACGCCGCCCACCGACGCCGAAAAAGCCCTCTTAGACACCCTACCCACTCCCGCGCCCGACGACCCTGAACGCGAGTGGACCATGGAACTGCTTTACCATTTCGTGCGCTACCAGTGCTTGGAGCACGAAATCAGCCCGGCCCTCCTGCTCCCCCGCGGCGACTTCAACCGTCTCAAAAACGGCGACGGCTTCGACGCTGCCCTGCTCGAAGGCTGGCGCGCCGAACTCCTCGGCGAACCCTTAGTGCGCTGGCTGCGCCACCAGGGCACCCTGTCGGTCGAATGGCAGGGCGACGCCTGCGTGCTGCGGATGAAATAGCGCAGCACCCCGCCAAAACCCATTCCCAAAACTCACCCCTAACGCAAGTCTCTGCTATGCCAAACCTCAAAAACAGCGGCCCAGGCGCACAAGCATTATGCTGCTTCAAACAGCACATCCATGGTAACCTCGCTCTTCACCGTCTGTCCGAAATAGCATTCCGCTTAGCGCTATACGTGGTGACGAGCGCAACGAAGACGCTCTTCCTGGTGCCCGTTTTTTCAATAAAAAAACCTGGCGCTTCCGCTCCAGTTAGATCGCGTCCTCTTAGTCAAGCGCACATTCCTCGCTGTAAAATTTCACTTCGCAAAGATTGATGCAATTGCCCTGTGGGTCTATTGGCGAGTCAATCTGCACACCCTTCTCCGGAGGCCGGGCAACATATTGCCAGACAGATTGCTCTATCTATGTAAACACCTGAGATGGCCAGCGCTTTCTTGATTTGAGGGAATGCGCTTTAGACAGATATTTTCAAAAGCAAAACCACACCTCGAAAGCCAAAACCGATGCTAAAGTATTGATGTGGCCATTTTTTTCCATTTTCAACCAAAACCCTTCTAAAAAAGCGTTTCAGCAGAAAATGCCCGCGAGTTTCGTCAACGCATCGGCGAATTCCACTTGCTGGAGCCCGCCTTTCAGATGCTGCCGTCCTGACCGCTGCTCGTTGGGCCAAATGTCCGGGTGCCCGGGGCAGGTGTTTCGAGGACGCCCGGAGCGCATCACGTACCTACCTTCCTAAAGCTGCCTGAGTTGCGGCCTGGTAGACCGAAGTTTTCTTCTACTTCTGCGGGGGATTGGCGTTTTCCCACATATCGTTTGCGCGGCGTTCCAACTCGCTCATGGAGAAGCGCTCGCGCAGGCGGAAGGCTAACTGGATTTGCCCCTGGGCGCCGAAAGTTTTGCGGAAATAAACTAAGCCCAGCCCTTTGGCATACCACTCTTCACCAACGCCCTCGATTTCGGCGGCGCCTTCCGCCTGATGGCCTACAGCTTCGCGCAGAGCAAAGCGAATCGTGGGATATTTTTTTCCTTCTAATTCAAAATCAGGCCCAGGGCCGAGATAGCGCCGGTTGCGGATGAGGTAAATTTCCGCCGAGGTATCGGAGGGTGGCCGATACTTGAGGCGGTAAAGGAAAACGCCCAGCGAGTCGCGCACGCGGAAAGGGAACAGGTCGTCGGCCTCGATGAATGCTTCGGTAGGGATGCGTTTTTGCCCTGTGGAGTCTGGTTCATAGAGCAGCACCTGGCGGGCTATGGCGCCGGTAGGTTCTATTTTTTCGCGGACAATCTGGTTGATCTGGAAGAAATGGTCGTATTGGGTACCTGCCAGGAACAGGCCGCTATCGCGCGGAAAGGTTCGGTAGTACCAGTAGCGCCGCTCGGTGGTGTCGCCCATTTCGGCAGCGTAGGCATAGACCCGCCCGCTCAGCAATTCCTGGGTGGGGAAGTAGTATTCGCGAACGTCCGTGTAATCGTTGGAAGCACAGGCGGCGACCAGGGAAAGCAGGGCGCTGGCGAGCCGGCCGGCGAGGTAGCGTTGACGCATGAGCGTTGCAGAGGGTTAGTGTTTGACGAGTTTGCGCGTGAAGGTGTGTTCGTCAGCAGTGATGCGCAGCCAGTACAGTCCGGGGGGAGCGGCCTGGAGGTGGAGCGTTTCGGCAATGCGCTCAGCGCGCGGCAAGTAGCGTTCTTCCCAGAGGCGGCCCATGGCATCAAGCACCTGCACACGCACGTCGGCGGCGCTCTGGCCCTCGCCGCGCAGGTGCGTCAGGCCGGTAGTAGGGTTGGGCCACAGGGAAAACGTCCAACCTTCGGCAGCCGCAGGCACAGGTGCTGATACACTGATCTGGCTCGGCAGGCGAATGTTGTCTATGTCGAAATAGAAGTCGCCGGCGCTCCACACCCCCTCGATGCGCAGGATGACCGAGCGGCCAACGTAGGGCGCCATGCTCAGGCGTACGGTGCGCATGACGACGCTTGGCGTATGGTTCTGGTGGTTGATGATGTGCAGCGTCTCGTAGGAGTCGCCGCAGTCATCAGAGACGAGTATCTCAAAGAACGTACCCGGGGCCAGCACAGTGGCTGTCTTGCCGTCGCTGTTGTAGTCCGTAATGCGATAGTCGAAGGCTAATGAGTCACCGGGCTGAATAAGGCCGTATCGAGAAGTAACCAATGTAAAAAACGGCGTAAACGAAGAAAGGTTGGCGCTTAGCACGACGGAGAGGTTGCCGTGGCCGTTGGTCAGAGCGCCATCAGTCGTCCAGTTGCTGGGCAATAGTCCACTCTCGAAGTCTTCGCGCAAGGGTAGTGGCAGCGCTTCATATCGAAGTGGTGTTTGGGTCGAGTCGTTGTAGGTTTGGGCGTCGTTCGATAATTCCACCCAGGCGCGTAAGAGGTAGTTGGCATCTCGGCTGTCAAAAGGCTGCGAAAAGACGAGGAGCGAAGTGGTGTTAGGCGCCAGGAACGTAGAGCTGACGTTTTGCACAACTATTGGTTGATTGGGCGTGGCGTAAGCAGCGCGATAAGCCGCGATGGGTTCGTAGCCAAAATTGGCCAATTCGAGGATGACCTGGTCGTTCTTGTCGCCGCAGACAGTAGTAGCGGCGGCGTTGTACACCCGCAGAGCGGCCATATCGCGGGCTTTAGGTTCGTAGATACGCACAGCATCTATGCCCACGCCTTCACGCGCCAAGACGAGGTCGGACTGGAAGACAAAGCGCAAGCGCACTTGCGAATGGCCTGCGGCGCCTGTCAGCGGATGGCGGGCCAGGCGCCAGCCTTCACTATCGCCCGACCAGGCCTCGTCTTCAAAAAAGGGCGACAGGAGGTGGGTGTACCAGTAGATGTCGTCATCCAGCTGGCCTACGCTCGTCCAGGTAGCGCCATCATCGGTGGAGATTTCCAACCAGGCGCCATCGTATCCTTCTTCTGTGTCGTGTTGGATTAAGAACTCTACAACAGGGTCGCGCGTCAGGCCCGAAAAGTCGAAACAAGGCGACTGCAAGTAGGAGACTTCCAAGTTGTTGTGGGTGCTGTCTAAGCGGGTTACCCAGGCCCTCTGGCCACTGCCGGCCCGGCGGATGACCTTGCCGCCGGGTTTGCCCCACTGCCAGGTGGGCGGGTTCTCACCTTCGCCAGAGACCGTCCAAGCGCCGTCCCATTCTTCAAAATCCTGGAAATAAGGCAGTTCGAGGCGATTGAGAATGCGCAGGTGGAAGGTATCGTTCGAGCGGTTTTCGTCATCTTTCAGGTCTGTCCAGGCAGCAATGCGGTATTCGCCCGGCTTCGAGAAATCGTAGGTGGTCTCAAAGGCAATGACGGTTGTGCTGTCTTTGCCCAGGATGCCGGTGTAGAAGCCGTCCTGCGGCTGTGGTACGCCTGCAGGTACACCGTTGACGCTGAAATTAAATGGCAGAAGCGTTTGCGGTGCGGCGCCATAGTTGCGCAGGGCAATGGTAACCGTCTCTGTTCCCAGCGCGCAGCCGCTTTGGGGCGTCAATATGGCGCTGACACCCACATCGTTGGTGCGGTATGTCCGAAAGCGCAGTGGGCCTCTGAGGCGGCTGAGCGAGTCGTCGGTGCAGCGCTGACGCACGTAAGCATCGTATTCGGTGTAGGGTTTCAGGCCAGTAATGGTTACGCGCGGCTGCGGGGTAGAAACCGTCTGTCCCATGCTGCCTTGGGGATCAAAGCCGGCCGGGCCATAAACGACCTGCCAGTTGGCCACAGCGCTGCCGCCTGCAGCAGGCGTCCACGCTAATCGGACGCGGTTGTCCCAAATGTTTTCAGCGCGAAAGTTAAGCGGACGCAGGCAGGTGTAACACCTGGCTGAAGGCAAAAAAAGGAGTATGCCCGCCTTAGGCTTAGAAGCAGAAAACACCACCTCGCCATCGTTATCGTATAACACGAAGGAAATTTCATCGTCAAAAAAACCCGCCGACCAGGCCAACACGATAGGCAAACCTGCCTGAATGGTGATATAGACGGTACTGTCGAAGCCATTGCCTACCGTATTCGACAACGAAAAGGACTGCACCTGGCCGCCGTTGCTCACCAACAGAGCGCCGTTATTCCAGCCGTCGCCAAAGAGGTCGAACATATCCAAACGGTATTGGCACGATGGCCCTTGGGCCGAAACAGACCAGGCAAGGAAGCCTATAAAGCAGCCAAGTAGTGAGTGTTTCATGGGAAGTGAAAAGTGAAAAATGAAAAATGAAAAATGGTTTGTGTCTTCGTTATAAAAAACCATTTTAAAAATGTCGCCACCCTTGTGCTTTCAGGTCGTGCAGGTTGCCGCCTTTCGTGCTGAGTTTGATGCCGGCGTCGGGCGGGAGCATTTCTCCAGCGATGTAAATGTCGGGCAAGAAGCGGATTTTATCGGTATCTCTTGGATGGATGGTAAAGAGTAATTCATAATCTTCGCCTCCGCTGAGGGCGCAGGTGATAGGGTCAAGACGGAATTTAAGGGCCATGAGTTGGGCTTCAGGGTGGATGGGCACGCCGCTTTCTTCCAGAAGGGCGCCCGTGCCGCTTTGCTTGCACAGGTGAAAGAGTTCGGAGGCCAGCCCGTCGGAAATGTCAATCATCGAGGTGGGCACAAGGTCGTTTTTTTCAAAAGCTTCGATCATGTCGCGCCGGGCCTCCGGCTTGAGTTGGCGACCGATGAGGTAAGCCTGGCCTTCTAAGTCAGGCTGTACATCGGGATTTTCCTGCCAGATGCGCTTTTCGCGTTCCAAGATTTGTAAGCCCAAATAGGCGGCGCCTAAGTCGCCGGTAATGCAGATGAGGTCGCCTGGGCGGGCGCCGTTGCGGTAGGCGATGCGTTCTTTTTTTCCTTCGCCGATGGCCGTTACGCTGATAACCATCCCTCGAGGCGAGGAGGTAGTGTCGCCGCCCACTAAGTCCACTTCGTAGCGGTCACAAGCAGCTTTGATGCCGGCATAGAGTTCCTCCAACGCCTCCACAGTGTATTTGCTGGAGATGGCAATAGATACCAGCACCTGCTTCGGATGGGCGTTCATGGCGTAGATATCCGAGAGGTTGACTACAATGGCTTTATAGCCCAGGTGCTTGAGAGGCGTGTAGGCCAGATCGAAATGGATGCCCTCTACCAGCATATCGGTGCTGACTAAGGTGCAGCGGTCGCCCTCGTGCCTCAGGACGGCGGCATCATCGCCCACGCCTTTTACCGAGGTGGATTGATGCAGTAAGAAGGGCCGGGTCAGGCGTTCAATGAGGCCAAACTCGCCTAAAGTATTTACATCGGTCATATGTGTAAGACATGCTTAAAGTCCGGTAGCCCGCTTCGCGAAGGTGCAGCGTTGCCAGCCGGACTCTGAGTTGAAAAGATGCAGATACGTTGTGAATTGTTTACAGAAGAAGATGTTGGGACGGTTTGAAAGCATCAGGGCCTTGCCAACAGGCGAGTAGGTTCTTTCGGAAAGTAATTCACGCAGCCGTGTCATGCGGCTTGTTCTCGAGTCGAGAGACGGCCAAAAGTGCCACAAATTAATCGGAAAGGACATGCCCTGCTTCTCGTAAAATGGCGCGCACGTCTTCTATGGACATCCCTGAAACCTGAGCGATGACCGCCAGATCGAGGCCAGCAGCGTAGGCGCTAAGCACCACCTCTCTTTCTTTCTCCGCTCGGCCTTCCGCTCGGCCTTCCTCCTTACCCTCATCTCTGGCCGTGTCCACCACGTTCTTCAAATCCCGATACACCTTCAGGCTCTCCTCGTACAACTGACGCTCCTCCGGATTGAACCGCGCTATCTCCGCCGCCTCAAACAACCGCTGAAACACCCGCTCCTGCAACGCCCGCGGGCGGTCTTGCAGGTCGGGCAAATGCTTGAGCACGTACAGCCACTTATCAAACGTCGTCTCCAACTCCTCCTCCCGCTTGTTGAACTTGGGCAACTCAATGTAAATGAACGTCAACTTGTCAAAAAATACCTGACAATCCTGGTCTTTGAGCTGAATGTTATGCAACACGCACGGATCGTTGCGGTCTTCGTCGAAGACAAAGTCCAGGATGGCCACCAAATACACGGGGTCTAAATAGAAATTCCACTCGCCCTTTTTGGCCTGTTCCTGGATGGGGAAGGTGGCGTAAAAGACGCTGCGGTCGCGGAAGAACTTTTGTTTGGCTTTTTGCACCTCCACGATGAAGCGCTCGCCCGAGGTGCTGGTGCAATACAGGTCGAAGATGGCCCGGCGGTCGTCGTCGCCAAAGCCCAATTTTTCGGACGAGAGATAGGTCAGGTCTTGGATCTGGTGGTGTTCGGGCAGCAGTTGGTTGAGGAAATGGATGAGGAGGTCTTTGTTGGGTTCGCTTCCGAAGAGTTTTTTGAACCCAAAGTCGGTCAGAGGGTTGACGTATCGGTCTTGCAACGGCATGGCGGAGCGGTTTTCAGGCAAAGGTAAGTGATTGACGGCGCCGTTTCCTCTGTTGGAGTCGGAAGCAGAGGGGCTCGAGTATTAGAATTTAATCAGCACCAATCGCAGTTTGTTGCGAAACTCAGAAGGCACGACGCACTCGTTGGCGTTGAGTTGAAGAGCGTCGCGGAAGCGCAGGCGCAGGTTCTGGCCATAAGTGTTGAGGAGGCTGTTGCGGTCGAATTCCCCCAGCGGCGTTACGATGTATTCGCTGCAGGTGTTTTCGTACTTGACCTCGTCGTTGAAGAGGAAATGAATGCGGTCAGGGGCGCGCAGCAGGCAGAAGGAGGAGAATATAGCGTCGTCGTCCTGAGAGTACTGCTTTTTATGCAATACGGTCATCCAATGTGCTGAGCCATCGGGATTGAGGGTGATGAGCATCAGATCGTCGTAGTAGTAATCCATGACCAAGCGCATGCCGTCGCGCCAGATGCCGCGTCCGGCGAGGGTGCCGCGCTGGATTTCGTGGTAGAGTTCAGCGACGACGAGGACGCCTCCATCTCGGCGCAGGACGAGTTGTTTGACAGTAACGTTCGGGATGCCGCGGGTGTCGTCGGCGACGTCCTTTTTGCGCAAAGCAGAGATGAGGCGGTCGGAAAAAGACTCATAGCGCACGATGGGGTCGCCGTGTGTCGATATGCGCACATAGAAGACGCCGTTGGCTCGGTCACGGTTGCGTTCAGCGTAAAAGCCGCCGCCGACGAGGGCCTTATTGAGGTTATCATAGGCGAACTTAACGTCCACCGTCATAAAGTCGGGCAATGGCACACGAAGCACCCGGTTGGTATCAGCGCGCACATGCAAGACCTGATATTCATGAGCGCCCAGTCGGCTGCGGCGGTTGTTCCACTCAGTGATCATAAAAAAGTCGCCGGCGTCGCTTACTTCCATACCTCGAATATTGGTATCGTGATAGACGTCGTCTATGAGCAACAGTTTGTCCCAGAGAACTTGGAGGCGGTCTAAACGGAAGCAAGTGGTTTCCATGCGCCCGCGTTCGGCCATATTGGCTACGACAAAGCAGTTGCCGTCTTCGCTGCGGAAAATGTCTAATTCGGGAGTGGCGAGCATGCGTTCGCTGTAGGTTTTCAGGGTGACGCTGTCCACGCGAGTGGCACCAGCGTCGTACTTGTGCACCCGCAAATGCACGGCACCGCGCCGGCGTTGCTTAAAGACCACTGAGAAGGTCTCTGCGCTGCCGACGACGGCCAGTATCTGCACACCGTTTTTATCAATGTCGTCCAGCACACGGTTCCACATGGGACGCATGTTGTTGTCAAAAGCCTGAATTTCAAAATCCTCAGCCTTGTCGCGGAACAACAGGATTCGGTCGCGCATGCGCCCAATGATTTCGTAGCCGTAGTCGTTGCGCAAAGGGATGGCTTCGGAGACGAAAATGCGGCGGCTTTGCGCCGACGCCTGGGAAAAGGCGTTGCTGCCAAGTGTTACGCATGCCCCTATCGTCCAACAAAATTGGATAAGCCGGTAGCGCTTCATAGTCCGTTGAATTGCACAGGTCAAAAATGCGAACATTTGGGCAACGGTTCATCCTGTCCGAATATTTCAATGGGATGAACAAGCGGCTGACTTTGTCCTGCACTGCTCACCCTTGAACAAAAAGCAAAAGCGCTTCCGCAAAATTGCAGCCTGTGGGCTAGCCTTGCGGAAGCGCTTAAATGCGTCTATCTTAATGCCTTCTTTACAGCGCTACGAGTTTGAAGCCCGTAACTGTCAGGTCTTTATCCAAGCTTTTCAGATATTGCTCGACGGACTGGCTCTGGTCTTTTACGTAAGACTGGCCCAGGAGGGTATTTTCCTGGAAGAACTTATTAAGGCGGCCTAAAGCGATTTTTTCAAGCATGGCCTCGGGTTTGCCTTCATTACGCGCCAGTTCTTTGCCGATTTCGATCTCTTTTTGGATGATCTCTGGAGCGACGTCGTCCTTGCTAACCGATACCGGGCTGAGGGCAGCCACTTGCATGGCTAAGTTGCGGCCGGCCTCGTCGAAGCCGGGCTTGTTGAGGGCCAGGATAACAGAGCGCTTGTTGTTGGAGTGGTTGTAAGTGACGATGCTTTCTCCTTCGAGGCGCTCGTAGCGGCCGAGTTCGATCTTTTCGCCAATGACGCCGTTTTGCTCGCCCACTTTTTCGCGGATGCTGATGCCGTTCTCGTAGGGTTGGTTGAGAAGTTCTTCCAGGGTGGCTGGGAATTTGTTTAAAGCGATCTCGGCCATCTTGCGTGCAATGGCGATGTAGCCTTCGTTGCGGGCTACAAAGTCGGTTTCGCACTGCAGGGCAATGATGATGCCGCGCTTTTGATCGGGGCTGGCTAAGGCGACGACGACGCCTTCCCGGGCTTCGCGGTCTTCGCGCTTAGCCGCTTTGGCGATGCCTTTTTTGCGCAGAAGGTCTATGGCTTCCTGGAAATCTCCGTTGGCTTCAGCAAGGGCTTTTTTGCAATCCATCATGCCGGCGCCGGTCATTTCACGGAGCTTCTGGATGTCGGCGGTAGAAACTTTTACTTCGGACATTGTGCTGAATTTATGTGGCTGGTAATGTGCGTTGGCATGGCTGCCAGAAAGAGAGGCATGCGACCTGCAGGCGTTGAGTTGCTGTTCTCTTAGGCTTCTGCGGCAGCGCCTTCGTTTTCTTGGATTTGGGTGGTCTGGCGCTCCTGCAGTCCTTCGCGGATGGCCTCGGTGAGGTAATTGGTAATGAAGGCGATGGCCTTAGAAGCATCGTCGTTGCTGGGTATAGGGTAGTCCACCAGCGTCGGATCGGAGTTGGTATCCACGATGCCAAAAGTTTTAATGCCCAGTTTGCGGGCTTCGGCTAAGGCAATGTGCTCGTGGTGGATGTCCACAATATAGACAGCCGAGGGCAGGCGGTTAAGATTGGCCACGCCGCCAAGTTGTTTGCTCAGTTTAGCATGCTCGCGCGCCAGGGTGAGGCGTTCCTTTTTGGTGATGCTGGTCAGCGTGGTGTCGGCCAGCATGCGTTCAATAGCCTGCATCTTCTTGACCGATTTGCGGATGGTCATGAAATTGGTCATCATTCCGCCCAGCCAGCGCTCCGTGACGAAGGGCATGTCCACGCTTTCGGCAGCTTTCTGCACAATCTCGCGCGCCTGCTTTTTTGTGGCGACGAACAGAATCTTTTTGCCGTTCTTAGCCAGAATTTTCATGGCTTGGGCGGCGCGCTCTAAGCATTCGGCCGTGCGGTTGAGGTCAATGATGTGCACGCCTTTGTGCTCCATGAAAATGTAAGGCGTCATCTTAGGGTTCCACTTCTTGCGCATGTGACCAAAGTGGCAACCCGCTTCGAGCAACTCTTTATAGGTAGGCTTCTGCATGTGTGCGTGTGGAAGTTGAGGGTTAGCGTTTGGAGAACTGGAAGCGTTTGCGCGCCTTGGGGCGACCGTATTTCTTACGCTCCACCATGCGGCTGTCGCGGGTGAGGAACTTCTTTTCTTTCAACGGCTTTTTGTATTCTTCGCTCAGCTTCACTAAAGCGCGGCTGATGCCCATGCGAATGGCTTCTGCCTGGCCTTTGTAGCCGCCACCGCGCACGTTGATCTTGACATCAAAGGCAGGCTCAACACCTGCCACGGTAAAGGGATCAATGACGTTGTGCTGAACATGGATTTGCGGGAAGTACTCGCGATAATCTCTGCCATTGACCGTAATGTTGCCTTCCCCTTTCATCAAATAGACGCGGGCTACAGCGGTTTTACGACGCCCGAGGGCATTTATCATGTCCATATGGTGTGTCCGACGTTAAAAATAGAAAAATTAGGATGATTTTTTCGATAGCGAAAGCACCTCTGGCTTCTGGGCCTCGTGTTTGTGAGTGGGGCCGGTATACACAAAAAGACGCTTAAAGATCTGGCGGCCCAACTTGTTTTTGGGCAACATGCCACGCACAGCGCGCTCAATGATGCGGCGCGGGTCCTTTTCCAGCATCGCCTCAGCGGGCGTCAGCTTCTGACCGCCGGGCCAATGCGAGAAATCTTTGTACTCCTTCTGCTCCCACTTTTTGCCCGTGAAGCGCACTTTTTCAGCATTAATGACAATCACATAGTCGCCCGTATCGGCGTGTGGGGTGTAAGTGGGCTTATTCTTGCCGCGCAATATGGCCGCAATTCGACTGCTCAGACGCCCAACCACCTGGTTTTCGGCATCCACAACATACCATCTGTGCTCGGCTTCCTCTTTGCTGACCGACTTGGTGCGGTAACTCAGCGTATCCATGCTTTTATCGTCGTTGAAAAGGTAAAAATCCAATAAAAAATAAAGGCTTCCGCAAAAGCGGCTGCAAAGGTAGCGCGACCTCGCTTCGCCTGCAAGAGGAAGTCAAAATTTGTGTGAAAATTTTTGATAACTTGCTGAAAATGAGGCGTTGGATGGCGCATTTTTTTATAGCTTCTGTAAAAAACGGAGGCGCGAGAGCCGTTTTATCTTTGGATAATCGGCTTTGAAGCGCAACCCTAAGCCTCAGTGTCCGCGTTGGCTTGGTCTATCCCTGCCCAGCAAACGGCGTGAAGAATATTCGCAAGTCTACAAATCAAGCAGGCTTTTCACTGCAATGAGCACGGAAGCCTCCCATCGCTCTTTTTGCTTTTAAATAGCCGACTATTTGAGGTAATGCTGCCCAAAGAACTCGCGATACCCATCTAAGGTCTTGTTTTTCAAGACACGGCGGTAGTTCTCTTGGGTGATGGGAAAAAATTCTTTGGTGTAGCTTTTCTTGGCAGTTTCGCCGAGAAATTCCTTTTTATCCTTGACCTCGTAATAGTAGCGCATGGCCTGTTCCTTATTGTCGAACTTTCGGATAACGAGAATAGGGGTATTGATGTCGGTGCCGAGAAAGATGTTGGACAGGCGCAATTGCTCTAAGCGGTGGTGTTCGCGGTTGTAGTCAGATACGGCGATTTTGATGTCGTCGAGGGGCAGGTCGTTGCCATTGAGGACAATGAGGAAGTAGTGTAGTTTGTCGTCGTCTAAGGTAAAGGCATCGTCCATGAGGCCAATGGAGGGCGTGGAAGGTGTCCCTGCAGCCACTTCGTGGCCGTCACAGGAAACGACGCGCATGATTTCTTTGGCACGAGTTGCCTCGGCGCTTTCGGGATAACGGGCGACGACCTCTTTGAGCGCGCTGCAGTAGGCAGACTGGCCCTGTAGGCTGCCCGTACACATAGCGCTTAGGAGGGTAAATTTGGGAATGAGCGGGTGAGTGGCACCATAGCGTTCGGGCGCTTTCTGGCAGCGCTCGAAAGCGGTCTGATAGTCGCCTCGCTTGAACAACTCGTAAGTCTGGTCGTAGAAGCGCGCGGCCTCTCGCTCGCGTTCTCGAGCGCTGTTGATGAACTCCGGGTCGGTCAGCACGCGCGTATAGGGGCTATTCGGATGCTTAGAGGCGAGCAAATCGTAGTAGTATTTGGCGCGCTCGCGGTTGCCTAAGTCTGTAAAGGCTAAGTAGCAGTAATACCAGGTTTCAATCTGGTGCTTGGTCATGTCAGGGTACCGGCGCTGCATTTCCTCGAGCGTGCTGGCACAGCGCTGGTTATGGGCCAATTTTTCCCGATAAAGGACGCCGAGGTTGAACATGGCCTCGTACGTGGAGGCGTGAATGACGGCCAATTCCTCTTCGCTTTGCGGTATTCCTTTCAGGATTTCGCTGAGGTCTTCGCTGGCAGCAGCGGCAGTTGTGTCGGACCCGCTGATGCCAGCGCCCTCTGCAGCAGCAAAGGATTGAGGGCGGTTGCTGCGCCGCCAGTTATCTTCTAATTTTCGGTTCCCCCAGACCTTGACAAAGTCTTTTTTACCCTTTTTGACGAAGGCATCGTTATAGAAATAGAACGACGAGCGCTGACCCGCGATGGGCGCCACAGGCGGCTCTGAAGTGGTAGTTGGGCTCTGAATGCCAGCACCAGAAGCGGCTTGTTTAGCTTCTTCTTCGCGCTGCTTTTGAAGGCGTTTAGCGAAGGCTATGCGCTCTTCAGGCGACATGTTGTAAAGACGCAGGATGCTGTCGTTTTCGGTAATGCGGGTAATGAGGCGGGCGATTTCCGTCAGGTTGTCGGCATAGCGCTGGACACGCGCAAAGCGAGCGTCGGTGGCGGGAAGCACAGTGAGCGTGCTGTCGTAGTATTTCTTAGCAAAAACATAGTCTTCGCCCTCGAAGTACAGGTCGGCCAGCATCAGGTACGACTCGCTGCGGATATAAGTGTTCGAGGTGGCATTGGCCAGTGTTTGTTTGAGCATCGCAATTCCTTCCTCGCGCTGTTTTTCGCGCAGGTGGATGCCGGCCATAGCGAAATAAATCTGGTCTTTATACTCGGTGTTTTTTTCATCGCGCGTCATGCGCTCTAATTGTTTCAACGCCTCACTGGCGCTGAAGCGCTTGTAGGCATAGCCCGCCTGCACCTGGCGCAGGCGCGCGTTGAACTCCATTTCATAGGTAGGGTTGCTAGCAAGTGCAATATCTAAGGCGCTGTATGCTTTGTCGGGCTGATTGGCCTGCTCGTACAATTGCGAGAGAATGTAGGCCAATCGAGCGCGTTCGCGCCTGCGCGGGGCGTTTTGCACAGCGCGCTCCAGCGGAGGGATGGCCTGTTCGTAGCGCTTCTGTTTAATGGCTAAATAGGCCTGGGCCGTGTAGAGGTCTTTGCGCAGCTCGGAAGGAAAAAACGGGTCTTGCTCTAAGCTACGGTAGAGGAAGTCCGCTTCTTCGTATTTCTGCCGCTCTGTCAGCGTACGGCCGTACCAGATCATGGCAAACGGATAGGCCACTGTGCGCTGCAGGAATTTATCGTAAGGGTCTTCCAGCGGCAAAAGCGGATCGTCTTTTTTGGCCTTGGCACCGCCGGCAGCAGGTTTGCTGGGCGAGGTGCCTCCTGGCTGCTTTTTCGGGTCTTTCTTGTCCTTGTCGGACTTTTTCGAGGTCTTACCTTTTTTCTTCTTTTTGGGCGACTTTTTCTTGTTTTTCTTCTTCTTAACTTCTTTTTTCTTTTTACCGCTCTTCAGCTTTGACTTAGTGTTAGGGTTGTAGTTCTCGCGGATGTACCGGAAAGTGGACTCTGCCGTTTCATAATCGCGTTTGAGGTATTGGGCCTGGCCCATCAGGGTATAGCAGTCGTCCACAAAGTCGCTCACGCGATGCAGAACGATAGCGGTGGCCGACTTCTTGATGACGTTGTCTAAGTTGCTGGTAGCACTGCTGGGATTGACAGCGGCGTAGGGATAGAGTTCAAGCAACTGGTTGTAATTGTCCTTGTGCTGCGCCGACAGGTCAGCTATGGTCAGGCGCAGTAATTCGTCGGCGTTGAACCAGTAATTATATTTAGAGGTGAGATTGTGGTAGTTCTTTTTGAGCCACCCGGCATCGGCATTTTTCTTTTTGGTAGTTACGCAACCGAGAGCAAGCGCGATTGTCAGCACGCCGAGGAGAAAGAGCCGGAACTTTGTCATAAAAGCAGGTCTGGTGTTGGTCAAAGAAAAACCTATACAGGTAAAGAATGGCGCAAGGTGGCCGGTCTGGGTTGCCTGCCTTGGAGGCATGGGGGCTGCGCATTTTTTCGCCTTCAAGCGCGTTTTTTTACCCGAACTTTGCCGCGGCAGCGACAGGCTTTAGAAGGCCCGCTGTTTACTGAAAACGGATGCAAAAGTACCTCGTTGCGGCCAGAAACTTTTTGCTGTCCTTTCGCCGAAGCGCAGAGGGCGAGTCGCGCAGCTGGTTAGAGCGGCTGCGCGACCGGTACCGCTTAGTTATTGTCAACGATGAGACGTTCGAGGAAGTCTCCTCGCTCAAACTTTCGCCCTTAAGCGTGTATATTTTCCTCAGTTCGCTCATTGTGGGCACCGCCATTCTGGTGACGCTGCTCATCGTTTACACACCGCTCAAGCGTTACATCCCGGGTTACGGCGACTTCCAGCGCGATAGCGAGATCGCCGAACTCTCCCAAAAGGCCAGCGCTCTGGAGAAGGAGATAAATGCTCAGCGCCTTTACAATGAAAACCTGCGTAAAATCCTGACTGGCGACCTGGCAGACTTCACCGAAGAGGCTGTAAAAGGCAAAAGCCGATTGGATACCTCCCGCTCAGAGTCTTCCGCTTCGCCGGCTGATTTTGCGGGGAAGCTGGGCGAAACGGCCCTCACCAGCGAGCCCTCAGCTGCGGCCGAAGAAACGCCCAAGCACGGGCAAACAGCCGGACTCGCTGTGTCGGCAGGAAGCGACCTGCCCATAGAACGTTTGCAGTTCATCCCACCGGTCTCGGGCGAAATCACCGCGCGCTTTGACCCGCTCAAAAACCACTTCGGCATTGACGTAGCCGCCCCCAGAAACACGGCCATCAAAGCAGCAGCCGACGGCGTGGTCATCTTGGCAGGCTACACCGTGGAGACAGGCTATAGCATCGCCATCCAACACCCGCACAACATCGTTACACTGTACAAGCACAACTCGGTGCTGCTTAAAAAGGCCGGAACGCCCGTCAAAGCCGGTGAGGCTATTGCTCTCATCGGAAACTCGGGCATCGAGTCTTCAGGCCCGCACCTCCACTTTGAGCTGTGGTACCGGGGCCGACCGGTCAACCCGTCGGACTATATCGGCTTTCGATAAACGAATTCCGCTAACCTCGAGAGGGTTTCTCTGCCGCGAAGGCACAAAAAAGGCAGAGAGGGACGCTGGCGCCTACACAAAAGGTAGTTGGACTACGGTGGCTTCTAATTTTTTGCCGCCAGGCGCCACGACAAAAATGCGCGTGCCGGGTTCGGCGTGTTTCGCCTTCACATAACCCATCCCGATGGGCCGGTCGAGCGTGGGCGAATGCGTGCCCGAGGTAACAACGCCAATTTTGGCGCCGCGGCGGCTTTCAATCTCGTAACCGTGGCGCGGCACACGGCGGTCTTCAACGGCAAAGCCCACCAACTTGCGCTTAACACCCTTTTCTTTCTGTTCGATAAAACGGTCTTTGGAGGGGAATTCTTCGGCTTTGCCCAGTTTGGTAATCCAGCCCAAACCGGCTTCTATTGGGCTGGTTTTGTCGTCAATGTCGTTGCCGTACAGGCAGTAACCTTTCTCCAAGCGAAGCGTATCGCGCGCCCCCAAACCGGCGGGCTTAATGCCCCATTTGGCGCCGTGGGCCATCACTTTGTCCCAGATTTTGACGATATCGCGGTTGCGCGCGTAAATCTCAAAGCCGCCAGCACCGGTGTAGCCTGTAGCAGAAACAAGGACATTTTTACAGCCAGCAAAGCGCCCGCGCTTGAAAGTGTAGTACTTCATGCCGGCTAAGTCAATGTCTGTTAGCTTTTGTAGAATTTCTGCTGCTTTTGGCCCCTGCACAGCGATAAGACCCGTGCGGTCGGAGATGTTTTTCAGCTGGACGTCGAAGCCCTTAGACATGCGCTTAAGCCAGCGCCAGTCTTTCTTTTCATTAGCAGCATTCACGACAAGCATGAATGTCTGCACGCCCTCTTCGGTCATTTCGGGCACGTCGTCGAGCCGATAGATGAGCAGGTCGTCCACGATGCCGCCCTTTTTATTGGGCAGACACGAGTACTGCACATCACCGGGCTTAAGGCGGCTAACGTCGTTGACAGTTACGCTCTGCAGAAAGCACAGGGCGTCTTTACCGCGAACAATAAATTCACCCATATGGCTGACGTCGAACACGCCAGCGTTGTTGCGCACGGCATGGTGCTCGTCGCTGATAGTCGTGTAGGATATGGGCATGTTGTAGCCGGCAAATTCGGCCATTTTAGCGCCTAAGGCAATGTGTCGCTCGGTAAGTGGTGTGTTTTTCATTGTGCAATGTTCGTGTAACTGTCGAATGCTGTGAGCAGAATAGCGGCAAAGGTAGTCAGTGGGCGCATTCTCGGGCGATAGAGAGTAGTCTCTGAATCAGCAGAGAGCGCTTCAGGTCAAAATCTGCTGGCGCTGTGCCTATTCGACGTGATCCGCAATAAAATAGACTGCCCTGTGCCTTATCCGCATTTAGAACTACCTCAATTTGATGGTATCCATACTGAAACGCAGGCAAGGCATTGATCTTCCGACGCAGACCTTCACGAGGGTTTCTAATATTAAGTTTTTGAGAAAATCGAAGGCTTTAATATACATAAAATTGTGATATTCAAAATATTAAAGCATTGGTGGCAAACGGCGCAAATATTGGCGAGAGTTACTCAAAGTTTTTGTATCTACTTTTACGCGCTTCACATACAATACACTAACCATAATCGCTCATGAAAAGTCTTACACGCCGTCTGGCAGGTATCTGCCGCATGTTTTCTGTCGCACTTTTGACTGCGACTGCTGCGTCTCTAATGGCGCAGGTCAACATCGCCCAATGGAATTTCAACTCTGTGCCGCCCGACGCCAACGTTGCGACAGGCACGCTGACGCCTAATATCGGACAGGTACGGCCTCTTTGGTTGGCGGCACCACAGCCAATTTCGCCTCTGGAGATGCGAACAATGCCAGCACTGACCCGGCCACTGGCGATGACTCAGGCTGGAATGTCAGCACCTTTGCCGCGCAGGGCACTGGCAACAAGACTCGCGGCGTACAATTTTTGGTCAGCACTGTCGGCTACGAGAACATCCAGGTGCGGTGGGACCAACGCCACTCCAATACGGCGCCTCGCCATGTACAGTTTCAATACACCACCGATGGCTCGACATGGGTGGACTTTGGCGCGTTGTTCGTGGGCAGTTCCGGTGATTTCTGGTTCAACAACCGCACGGTTAACCTTTCCAGCATTACCGCCGCGAACAACAATCCTAACTTTGGCTTCCGCATCCTGGCAGCGTTCGACCCCGTGCCCGGTACTTCTTATACGGCCTCTAACACAGGGAGTACTTACAGCACCACGGGCACCTGGCGCTTCGACATGGTAACCGTGCTCGGCACGCTACCCAACAACCCACCAACGATTGTGCTCGACGTAGCCGCTACCACCAACTTCCTCGACGGCGGAGCACCCGTCAATATCCCCAGCCCATATTCTATTAGCGGCGTCATCAGTGACCCGACGGACCCGGGTGCCATTTACGGCGTGGATTTCCTGATAGGCGACAGCGACAACCCGGTGGGCAGCCTGACGGTAACAGCCACGAGCAGCAATCCTGCCGTGGTACCCAACAGTAACCTCGTCCTGACAGGCGCAGGCGCTAACCGCAATTTGAAAATTACGCCCGTGGGTGTCGGTTTTGCCACCATTACCGTAGCTGTAAGCGACGGCACTTCGACGACCAATTACACGCTGAACTATGCCGCCTCTCCGGCCTCCGTCAACCCAGCCACCTCGCGTTTCCACACGGGCGTAGCCTGCGGCTCTACCGCCGTAGCCATAGATAATGACTACATGTTCGTGGCCGACGACGAAGATCAGATCCTGCGCCTGTTCCGCCGCGACGCTTCCGGCTTAGCAGTCAAGGGCTTCGACATGTCGTCCTCGCTCGGCTTGGTGCCGCCCTCGCAAGGAGTGGACATCGAGAGCTCTACCCGCATCGGAAATACCATCTACTGGATGGGTTCACACAGCAACCGTTCGGATGGCGCTGACCGCCCTAATCGCGAACGTATTTTCGCCACCACCCTCTCCGGCTCGGGCGCCGGCGCTACGCTGACCTATGCCGGCCGCTACGACTTTTTGGAAGACGACTTGGTGGCCTGGGATGCCAGCAACGGACACGGCCTGGGCGCCAACTTCTTCGGCCTCGCCGCCAGCTCAGCAGGCGGTGTGCCGCCCGAAGCAAACAACGGCTTCAACATCGAAGGCCTCACCATCGCGCCTAACGGTACTACGGCCTACATTGGCTTCCGGGCGCCCATTGTGCCTGCTGCCAACCGCACCAAAGCGCTGTTGATCCAAGTGAATAATTTCGCCTCCCTGCTGGCGCCCGGCGGCGGCACTCCCGGCTCAGCCCAATTCGGCCCACCCATCCAATTCGATCTCTGCGGCCTCGGGATTCGCAGCATTGAGCGCAACAGCGCTAACGAATACCTGATCATTGCCGGCCCAGCCGGCGCTCCGGCCAACCCGCTGTTCAAATTGTATTCCTGGACCGGCAACCCCGCCGATGCGCCCAAGCCCATTAACACCAACTTAGCGGCCCTGATGACCGGCGGCAGCTTCGAGGGCATCGTGGAAGTGCCCGCCCCACTCACTGCCGGTAGCACCGTACAGTTGATCGTAGACAACGGCTCCACCGACATCTACCAAAACGGCGTACTCGGCGGCGACATCGGCGTGCCCAACTTCAAGAAATTCCGCAGCGAAATTGTAACGCTCGGCACTACCCTGTCGGTGAGCGCTGGCACATACGGCCCGGCCTGCAGCGTCAACGGCTTAGTTGCCCTGAACGGCACGCCTCCGGGAGGCACTTTCAGCGGCACGGGGGTTACCGGCAACAACTTCGACCCACTGGCCGGCACACAAACCATCACCTATACGGTACAGGACGCCGACGGCTGCACTTTTACGGCCACCACGACCATTAAAGTGGCCGACGGGCTACCGCTTTCTATTACCTGTCCGAACACTGTACCCACTCTAACGGCCAACAGCAGCTGTCAGGCGACCATCGGTAACTACATCGGCTTAGCAGCCATCGAAGGCGGCTGTGGCGGCACGCTCAACCCCATCGTGCAGACGCCGGCGCCCGGCACCATCGCCAACCCGGGCAGGGTCGCCATTCGCCTGACCGCATCAAATAACCTGGGAGAGGAGGCCTCTTGTACCTTTAACGTAACCATCAACGGCAACTGCAGCGGCTATTAAAGTCTCGCCTGTGCTGAACGGCTCTTCTAAGCCACATAGGGCCGTAGAGAAAAATCTCTGCGGCCCTGTGTAATTTTGTCATGGTCATGGACAGACTTTATGCAAACGAGGCGGAATGCCGTTCTACTTTAGGGATTGTCATTCGATTGAAGCCGGCAGATCGAGCATCCTGTAACTGCCCGCTTTATCGGGCGGAACGGAGCAAGACTGCCCCTCCGCCTCATCCAATCTCCTGACAAACATCACCCTGTGGAGAAATGCTTGATGTCGAATGGTAGCTTTTTAAAGGAATAAAGATTTTAGCAACGAGCGCTTTTACCAAGCAGGTTCGGCGCTGACAAAACGTTCTACGCTGCTTGTGCATAGCATTAGTTATGAAATCTGCACATACGAACTTTACATTAGCAAAAAATTCGTACCTCTGCAGTAAAAACACGAGATAACCCATGTCGTCCCCAATGCCTCTTATGTTTCGCACGCCAACGCTGTTCCAGCGTTCCGAATTGGTCGCCGCCGAAAGCACGCGCCACGGCGGCGTTAGTCCTGCGCCCTACGACTCGCTCAATTTGGGTAAGCGCACCGACGACGCACCCGAATACGTGGAGGAAAACCGGCGGCGCTTTGGCGCAGCAGTGGGTTTTCGCCCGGAGCAATTGGCCTGGAGTTATCAAGTACATGGCGCGGAGGTTCAGTGGGTCGAGGCGGCGGGGGGCTCTTCGGGTTATGATGCCTTAGTTACGCGGAAGCCGGGCGTTGTATTGGGTGTTTCAGTGGCCGATTGCGCGCCCGTGTTGGTGTATGACATGCGGAAAAGGGCCATAGCGGCCATACACGCTGGCTGGCGCGGCGCCGTAGCGGGCATTGTGCCCAAAACGTTGCAGGCCATGGCGGAGTGGATGGGCACGCGTGGCGGCGATTGTCTGGCCTATGTCGGTACGTGCATTGACGAGTGCTCCTTCGAGGTTGGCCCGGAGGTGGCCGCGCAATTTGACAGCGCTTTTGTGCGCTTCAATGCCGCCAAAGGCCGCCATTTTGTGGACTTGAGGGGCGCCATCGTCCAGCAGTTGCGCGCCTGCGGTTTGCCCGCGGAGCAGATAGAGGTGTCGCCCTACTCTACCGTATTGCACAGCGATGACTACTTCTCCCACCGGCTTTCGGGCGGTCGCACTGGGCGCATGATGGCGGTCATCGGACTTCGATAGAATTACATTTCCTCTGGAGCGGCCTCCACCTTCGATATCAGCACCTTATCAATTTTGCTTTTATCCATATCCACCACCTCGAAGCGGAAGCCCTCAGCAGTAAAGTGGTCGCCAGCGCGCGGTATTTCGCCCATTCGATGCAAAATGTAGCCCGCTAAGGTGGCGTAGTCGGTATCGGGGTCTTCAAACTCGGAGATAGGGACAATCTCCCGGAGTTCGTCCACCAGGATGCTGCCCTCGACGAGCCAGCTGCCGTCCTCCCGCACGACGATGGGCGGCTCCTCTATGTCGTCCATATCGGGCAGGTTTCCAAAAATGCTTTCCGTCAGGTCGTGCAGCGTGATGATGCCCTGAATGGAGCCGTATTCGTCCACCACCACAGCGAAGTAGTTGCGTTCATTGCGAAAGCGCTCTAAGATTTTCAGCGCGTTCATCGTCTCTGGGATGTACAGCGGCGGCGTGGCTATCTGGCGCAAGTCGAAGCCGGGTTTGTTCACATTGTCAATGTAATCGCGTAGTTTGACTACACCTAAGATATTCTCAATCGCTCCGTCGCACAGTAAAAACTTGGTGTACCCGCTTTCGCGGATGATGCGGTCGTTTTCCTCTAAAGAAGCCTGCACGTCGAGCCATTCCAATTCATTGCGGTGCGTCATAATCGCGTATGCGTCGCGATCGGCAAAGCGCAAAATGTTCTGGATAAATTCGCTTTCCTTTTCTTCTAGCACGCCCTGCCGATTGGCCTTGAGCACTAAGTTTTTAATCTCTTCCTCCGACACGTGCGGCTCCACTACTGGCCGTTGAATGAAAAGACCCAGCAGCCCCTTTGTCGTACGCTGCAACGCCACATACCACGGATAAAACACGCGCAGCGGCAGAAACACAAACGGACGCGCCGCCGCAGCTGCACCTTTCGGATACTGCGCCGCCAAATACTTAGGAACCCACTCGCCCAACAACAAAACGACGCAAGCCACAACCATCAGCACAAGCACCACCGATATCCCCTGCGCATACGGCGCCAACGACTCAATAGAGGAAACCCACGGCGTCAGCCCATCGCCTAGCTTCCAACCGGCATAGGCACCCTCCACAAGCGTTAGTACCAATATGGAAACCTGCAACGTCTCTTCAACCACATCCGGACTCTTATACGGACTCTCCGACGACGAAGCCGAAGCAGGCGCAGCCCCTCCCCGCGGAGCCAAAGCCGATCTGCCCAGCACCCAAAACCCGTGCAGACCAATAAGAGCTAAAAGTATGGCTATCTCCATGAAAAGACATGGCAAAAATAAAACGCCCCAGCCGTATGCGCATAAAGCACCAGGCAGGTAGAGGGCAACGTTAAAAAATGTTAAAAGTGAAAAATTTTTTGGGCGCTTTAAAAATAGCGCCTACTTTTGACCCGGAAAAACAAACAACACCACTCACTCTTTTTGGCCTATCGGATATAGCTTGTACACCACACTAAACGCTATTTGCCTGTAAAACAACAAGTTTAGCGTATGCAAGCTGTATCTGTTTTGGTCAACGACCAGGAACTCATCGCCCGCTACATGGATGGCGATGAAAGCGCTTTTGAGGTGCTCCTCAACCGCTACAAGGCGAAAATTTACACCTCAATTTATCTTTTTGTTAAGGATAGAGCCTTAGCAGAGGATATCTTCCAGGAGGTGTTCATCAAGATTATAGATACTCTGCGCCGGGGCCGCTACAACCACGAAGGTAAGTTTGTACAGTGGGCCATGCGTATTGCTTATAATCTATGCGTGGACTATCACCGGCGCAACAAACGCCGCGCGCACGTGGGCAAATCCGAAGAGTTCGACATCTTCGATATTCTGCGCGTCAACGATGATGGCCCCGATGACAGCATCATCCGCAGCGAGACACACCACCGTGTACGACAATTGGTGGATGCCTTGCCGCCCGAACAGCGCGAGGTGGTCATCCTGCGCCACTATGCCGATATGAGCTTCAAGGAAATCGCCGCCCTCACGCGCGTAAGCATCAACACCGCTTTGGGCCGAATGCGTTATGCCCTCATCAACATCCGAAGAATGATGTCCGAAAAATCGGTCGTCCTTCAATAAGCATTCCCACAAACCGCGAGCCTGACGTTATCAGCACGGCGTCCTTCACAGGAAGGGCGTCGTGCTGATTTTTTTAGCGCCATCGGCGTACTTTTGTCCGCCGTTTCAACGCCTACACCTGCTGTATGGTCTCACCCATCCGCATCAGCATCGTCATACCCACCAAAAACGAAGGCCACTACATCGGCCCAACGCTGGCGCAATACGAACCCTATGTGGAAAAACTCGGCTTGGAAGTCATCGTCTCCGACGGAGGAAGCACCGATGATACGTTTACTATCATTCAGCAAATGCAAACCGGATGGCCCTTTGGCCGACTGAAGCTAGTACAGGCCCAGGGAAAGCAAAACATCGCTATCGGCCGCAACGCCGGCGCTGCCTTAGCACAGGGCGAATTTCTCTTCCACACCGACGCCGATGTGCACATCCCGAATGTCGAGCACTTCTTCCGCACCCTTCTGCACACGTTCGAGCAGCGCCCGGAGGTAGTGGCGGCCACAACGCCTATTCGCGTTTACCCATACGAAGCCCGGTGGATAGACCGCTTCTATCACAAGATCATGAATTGGGCCATCCACGCCTCCTTTTATGTAGGTATCTATTTGGGCAAAGGGGAATGCCAGTTTGTGCGCCGCTCTGTCTTCGAGCGCATCGGGGGATACAACGAGCGCATCGTTGCCGGCGAAGACTGCAATCTGTTCTATCGCCTCCACCGCGAAGGGCGTATTGCTTACTTGAGTGGCCTGTGCGTCCACCACTCGCCGCGCCGCTTTCGGGAATACGGCTACTTGCGCCTCAACCTCATCTACCTGCGCGAAGCCCTATCGCTGCTGTTTCTGCGCCGCTCATACGTAGAAGAATGGAAAGCGGTGCGGTAAAAAAAGGCTACTCTGATGCCACCGGCCCGTAAAGAACGCGGGCGGCAAAGGGGGAGAGCTGGGCGGCAGGAGTGCCAGCGCCTGTCCAGTGTAGATAAGGGAATGGGAGGTCTCCCTCCCAGTCATCTACCGCCACCTGGTAAATGAGGCCAATGTGGTGCATGTTTTCTTCAATGCCGTCCTTACGACGCCATATTTGCTGATGCGACTCGTTGCCCAAGAGTTGAATATCCCTTACTCGAAGACCCGTCTCTCGCTCGAACAGACGGCGAAGCGCCATCTCGGGCGTCTCGCCGAACTCGACCAAGCCTCCAGGCAAATCAAGGGCGCCTGAATACGGGCCTTCTGTCCTGAATACTGTCAAAATGGCGCCACTATCTGGCCGACGAAGCACGCCATAACAGCCTAAACGAGTATTCGTCTTCGGCTTCCACAGCTTGCGCTTCCACAACTGCCGCAAGCCTTTATACATATCTGCAATACCCAAATCCTGCGCATACCGCTCTGCCTCTTCGCGCTCCATTCTTCGCGGTTCGCATGCTTCGCCTTTTTTTACCCTGCACATGACGGCATAGCCGCCAACAATGCCTTTAGAGTCGTAGCCGGTTGATATAAACATGCCCTCCGCCCAACCGCGGCTGCCCATCTCCTGGATATCAAAAATAGCCATGCTGACTAAGGTCAGCCTGGAGCGGGCATAGGTAGTAAAGCTCAAATGGTGCGGCCGCACCTCGTGGCTGAGGGTCATGACAGCCAGCTGCTCTTCCAAGTCCTCAAAATGGACCGTTTCTTGCGGTAAATAAGGATAAAACAATGCCCTGAAAGGCGTCTCCTCACTAATGACCAGCTTGCTCTGTATCACAACGCCCCGTTTAAGCCCCAGATTCCACACCCGATAGGTACCCGCCAACATGTTCGCGTAACGGAGCACACGATTGCCGCGGTACTCCAAATCGCGCAACCGAAAAACATTGGGCGCCAACTTGACCCGGAAATTCCGGCGCTGGAGCATGTAGTATAAGTGCAGACACCGCTCCTGCTCCTGGGTAATGGCAGCCACCCCAAGATGAGGACTCCGATAAGTTACAGGATCGGCCTTCAAGGCCCGCGCTTCCTCCGTTGTGCATCGAAGCAGATATGCCTCCAGAGCAATCAAGTAGCCAAAAAGCGACACCGTCTGCAACGTGCACGGGATGACTGATTGAGTTAGCGAAAATCGGCCCATAACGTCCTCGCAAATCCCTATCAGGTTCATCTGCAACGGATAAGCCACCTCGCGCGCCTCGGCAGGGTCTGCATTCACCCGAACATGGAGATAGCGCCCCAGAACAACAGCGTCGCCTTTGAGTACCGGAGAATTAACCGGCTCGTCGGGTGTAAATCCGGCGTCGTGCATCTGCTCGTTGGTGTGAAACCCCCATACCCAACAATCTACTGGCGCCCCATGCTCTTTTATGGGACGAATACCCAACAGGAACTTATTCACCCGATAACTGCGAAAAGAGAAGTAGGTACCGATATAATAGGTGAAACCATCCCCGTTCTGAGGCATCCATTCCGGAGGCCAGCGAAGCACCTCTTCCTTCTCGCACTTCCGCACAAAGTCTTCTAAGCTATTGCAGCCCAAATACTTACACAAAAGTTGAACATACTCCTCATCCCTTACCATGACCTGCTGCGCTCCGGGGTTCTTCTGGAGCTCATGGTATTTGTTGTAAAGAAATCTGCCAAATTGAAAGTTCTGGCCCTCCGGCAGATACCCATCCCTTTCTAATGCTCGCAAGATCACGCAGGCAGCATGATTCGCGTCGGCATCCTCCCACGGATTCCAAACCGTCCCAAGGCTTACTGTATCCTGCCTGCCATCTGCCCGCCTGATGTATATGGGCGGAGAGAGCTCTTGCAACTTAGCCTCGATCTTTTCATAAAGAGCCAAAAATGTTCTACGCTGGATAATCATACTTTTTGGCACAATTAAGTTTCAGCGCCAAATTTCGTTTGACCCGGAATTTATCCAGAATTTTTATGGAAAAATCCTACAGCCATTTCATAAAAACGCTGAAACATCCCGCATAGGTTTTAAATGGTTTCGAGATGAAATTTTATAGTTTTTTATCCGTGCCGAAGGAGTAAAATAGACCTTCTTTAGTGTTTAAGGTATTGTAAGTTTTCATCGGCATAGCCAAATTTGTGCATAGTTTAGACGGCTGGTTGACAATCCTTGCCTTCCTCAGGAGCGACTGAGCCAACTCCAGCCAGCCCTTGCCGCGGAGCTAATCCCAAGAATTTTTACCTGAGCAAGCTGCCCCCAGGCGGCGAGGGGGGAGTCTTTTGCCTGCCCAAACAGATAACAGCCTCATTATCAAAACCCTTTCATCAAAAAATGCCTTCTTATGACTGCTCTACAAATCATCAGTATTCTGCTCATGGCAGCCCTTGCCTTTGGTGTGCTGGTCTTTGTAATAATAATAGTTAAGGCGTTAGGGCATTTTCTGAAAAAGATTATTCAATTCTGTCTGATTGTGATGGTTATCCTGGCCATTCTCCTGTTTATTTTAAGTTGGTTTCTTCTGAACATAGCAGCCTGACTCTGAAGGAACACACCCGGCCAGCCACCTTGCCCCCGAAGATAGCTGACCAAACGCGAGCTCGTCTGCCGCGCGCCCGTATTCCCGACCTCATCGCTTCTGCCCTGCCTTTCCGCGCGTTTGCCCGTTCTTTGCGCCTCAAAGAGCCTTCGTATGCGCATCCTCAAATTTGGCGGCACCTCCGTAGGCATGCCGCAGACCATTCAGGAGCTGCTCTTGCCCGTGCTGGTGGAGTATTATCGCCAAGGGCGAGCGTTCAGCGTTGTTTTCTCGGCCTTTTCCAAAGTAACCGATACGCTTATCGAGACCGCCCAACGCGCTGCCCGGGGCGATGGCACGTACCTGTCGCTGTTCGAGAAGCTGCGCCAGCGCCACGCTGAAGCCGTCGAGGCGCTGCTGAAGCCCGAAAATCGCCCGCCGCTCGAGACCGCTTTAGCCGAACACTTCGAAGACTTGAGCAACATCCTGCACGGTATCTACCTGCTGCGCGAAGTGTCGGCCCGTTCGTTAGACTTTGTAGTCAGCTTCGGCGAACGCAACTCGGCACTCATCCTCACCTATGCTATGCAGCAAGCGGGCATTCCAACCGAATATTTAGACGCCCGGCGGATTATCCGCACCGATGCGCGCTTTGGGCAGGCACAGGTGCTTTTTGAGCAAACAAATGCCCTCATCCGCGCGCATTACGCGCAGCACCACGGCGCTGTGCAGGCCGTTACGGGCTTTATCGGCAGTACCGAAGACGGCCTGACGACCACGCTGGGCCGCGGCGGCTCCGACTACACCGCAGCCATTCTGGGCGCTGCGCTGCAGGCCGAGGCCATCGAAATCTGGACGGACGTCAACGGCGTGCTCACGGCCGACCCGAGGCGGGTGAAAAAGGCGTTCACACTGCCGGCCATGACCTATCGGGAAGCCATGGAAATGAGCCACTTTGGCGCTAAGGTGATCTACCCGCCCACCATACGGCCCGCCATGGAGCAGGGCATTCCGCTGCTCATTCGCAACACGTTTAATCCTTCGTTTGCAGGCACGTATATCGGCCCTTCGCTGCCGGCGGAAGAAGAGCGGCGGCATCCAGTCAAGGGCATTTCCAGCATTAACCAGATTAGCCTGCTAACGCTGGAGGGCAGCGGCCTGTTTGGCGTGCCGGGCATGGCAGCGCGGCTTTTTGGCGCCATGGCGCGCGAGGGGGTCAACGTGGTGCTCATCACACAAGGCTCCAGCGAAAGCAGCATCACCTTTGCCGTATCGCCTCAGCAAGCGGAACTGGCCCGGCAGGCGGCTGAGCGCGAATTCGTGTATGAGCTGCGCAGCGGGTTGGTAGAGCCGATGCGAGTGGAAAACGACTTGTCGGTCGTTGCCATTGTGGGCGAGGGCATGCGCTATACGCCGGGGATTTCAGGGCGGCTATTTCAGGCGCTGGGGCGCAACGGCATCAACGTGGTAGCCATTGCACAGGGTTCCAGCGAGTTGAACATTTCAGTGGTGGTGCCGGCCGCCGACGAGACGAAAGCGCTCAACGCCATCCATGAAGCATTTTTCCTTTCTGATACCAAAAGCCTGCATCTGTTCGTCGTGGGCGTAGGCCTCATCGGCAGCGCCCTGTTGGAGCAGATACGTCGCCAAGCGGCCTTCCTGCGCGAACGCCGACGTCTGGAAATCAAGGTGATCGGATTGGCCAACAGCCGCCGCATGTGTTTCGACGAAGAAGGCTTAGACTTAGCAAAATGGCGGATGCTCTTAGAGAATGCGGAGCTGCCGTTTTCTATGACCGCTTTTGTGGAGCACATGGAACGCCTCAACCTGCCAAACGCCATTTTTATTGACAACACGGCCGCCGAAGAGGTAACGCGGTACTACGAGCGCATCTTAGACGCCAGTATCTCCATCAGCACGCCGAACAAGTTAGCGGCGTCGGCGCCCTGGGAGCAATACCGGCGCCTGAAGGAAACGGCTGAGCGGCGCGGCGCGCTGTGGCGCTATGAAACGAACGTGGGTGCGGGTCTGCCCGTCATCAGCACGCTCAATGACCTGTTGGCTTCGGGCGACCGCATCTGGCGCATCGAGGGCGTGCTGTCGGGCACCTTGTCGTTTTTGTTCAATCACTTCACCGAAGGCCGCCGCTTTTCCGACATCGTGCAGGAAGCGCGTCAGCAAGGGCTGACAGAGCCCGATCCGCGCGACGACCTGTCTGGCGCCGACGTGCGGCGCAAGGCGCTCATCTTAGCGCGCGAAATTGGCCTACCGCTGGAGTTGGAGGACATTCCGGTAGAAAGCATCCTGCCTCCGCGCTGCCTTGAAGCGCCTGACGTGGAGGCATTTATGGAGGAACTGCGCCAGTACGACGAATACTTTGAAGCGCTGCGCGCCGAGGCTGCGGGTCAGGGTCGTGTGTTGCGCTGGGTGGCGCTCATCGAAAACGGGCAGGCCAGCATTGGTCTGCAGCGCGTAGGGCCAGAGCACCCGTTTTATGGGTTGGACGGGAGCGACAACATGGTGGTTTTCACCACCGAGCGCTATGCCGAGCGGCCGTTGGTCGTGCGCGGCCCTGGGGCGGGCGCTGAGGTTACGGCGGCGGGCGTGTTTGCCGAAGTCATCGGCATGAGCGCAGCGCTAAGCGCTCGAGGGTAGTTTGCCCGGTTCAGTAGCCAGGCCGCAGCGGGATGCTTACCGGTATTTCTACGGCTCGCAAGCGCCGGCGCTCGTTGAGGCGGACGTTGCGGTGTTTAAAGATTTGCTTCAATCCGAAGCCGACGACCAACCCGGAGCCTGTGATAATAGCGGTTTGGGCCGTCAGCGGATAGTTGTCGAACAGGGCGCCAATGAGCGAAAAGCCTCCCCACGAAGCGCCAAAAATCATCAGCATAGGCCCGGAGGTACGCAGCACGCCCGGGTATTGCAGCCGCACGGCGTCTATCTCGCGGATGGGCCAATAGCGCCCGTCTAAGGCCACGCGCTGGGAGTCCATGTTGGCGTCAGTAATCAGGGCGCTGTGCCACATCCGGTCGCCTTTGAAGCGATAGGTGATCTCGTCGCCGGCGTAAAACTTGAGCGTGCGCGCCCGATTGGCCCGCTCTAACTGAATGAATTTTTGGCTAAAGGCCGCGCAAGCGGTTGCCATGAAGGCTACGATAAAGGCTGTATTTCGCAGGCGCATGAATAAGAAGCGATTTTATGGGGCCAAATCTACACTTTTTGGGCCGGCCAGACGGCTTGTTTGGGCAAAACGCCCTTTTCAGTCTGAATGGCTTAGCAGTGGGTTTTGGCGCAGATACTCGTCTTCCTTTTGTCGCATGCGGGCGCGTTCGGCGTCGGTAGCATCGGTGTAGCCCGCCAGATGCAACAGACCGTGCGCCATGACGCGGCACAGTTCGTGCTCGAAGGAGACATCGTACTGCCGGGCGTTTTCGCGCACGCGCTCGAGGCTGATAAACACATCGCCATGAGCAGCGCCCGGCGTATAGGGAAAGGTGATGACGTCGGTATAGTAGTCGTGTTTCAGGTACTGCGCGTTTATCCGGCGCAAGTATTCGTCGGAGGTGAAGATGTAGGTCAGTTCAAGCACGGGGGTACCCTCTGCCTCGGCGATGGCCTGCAGCCAGGCTTTAAGTGTCGCTTCGGGCGGCAGTTCGACACGGATGTCTTCGAAGCAAAAGGCAATACTTCCCTGCTCGAGGCCTTCGAGCGGTGATTCGATGTGCATAGGCGGGTCCATGCTTACTCAGAGCGCTGCAAGTGGAAACGCATCTCCACGGTGCGGCCTCCATGAGTGAAGCGACACTTATCGCTGAGGCGTTTCATCAAGAAAATGCCGCGGCCTCCGCACTCTTCAAGATGTTCGGGACTGGTGGGGTCGGGTACCTGCTTCGGGTTGAAGCCCGGCCCTTCGTCCGAAACGCGGATGGAAAGCACGTCCTTTTGCTGACGAAGGGAAATAGACACGCGCTTGTTGGAGTCGCCCTGATTGCCGTGCACCATGGCATTCGTTACGGCCTCGGTGAGACTAAGCAAAATATCGTCGTACTGCTCGCGCGAAAGGTTGAGTCGGCTGGCGACGTCTCGAACAAGCGGTTCTACCTGGCGCACATTTTCAGGGCTGGATGGGAGAGTCAGGTTCTTGTGTAAGTTGCTCATTAGCAAGTCGTGATGCGTTAATCCTGACACCTGGCTTTGGGGTGGATTAAATAAAAAACCGCTGCAATTTAAGACTTTGTTAAGGATTTCGCAATACTTTTTGCAAAGTATTTTTTTCCACAGGGCCTATTATAACGCTTAAAGCGGTACAGGTAACGCTTTTTAGATGCAAAGGTTCAGGTTTTGGGTGGGTGATTTTTATCATCGAAAGCGGCATTTTCGGGAAAAAGAAAGCGGATGTTGCGCTTTAGCCCCTGAAATTTGGCGCGTTTGACGGCGGACTTTCGGAAGAGTTTTTGAAAGACTTCTTCGGTGATGTCCAACCACTCCCGTTGGGTCATGGTCAACAGGTCTGGGTGCGGCTCGAAGGCCGGTTCCTGGTGTCGGCGAGCGAAGCGGTTCCAGGGGCAGACGTCCTGGCAGACATCGCAGCCGAACATCCAGTGGTCCATTTTGCCGCGGAATTCTTGGGGTATTTCATCGCGCAGTTCGATGGTGAGGTAGGAGATGCAGCGCGAGGCGTCGAGCCAGTAACCATTAGGGTGAATGGCTTCGGTGGGGCAGGCCTCAATGCAGCGTCGGCAGGTGCCGCAGTGGTCGCGGATGGGGTCGTCGCAAGTGAATTCGAGGTCGCAGATGATTTCGGCTAAAAAGAAGAAGGAGCCCAATTTAGGGTGTATAGTCAGCGTGTGCCGGCCATTCCATCCGATGCCGGCGCGGCGCGCCCATTCGCGTTCGAGCACGGGGGCGCTGTCCACGAAGCAGCGGCCGTGGATGTCACCAAATTGCTCCTGCATATAGGCCAATAAGGCTTTCAGGCGCTCCTTGACCACATGGTGATAATCTTCTCCGTAAGCGTACTGACTGATCTTAGGCGCCTGCGGGTCTTGTTGTTTTTCCGGATTGAAATAGTTATAAGCCAGGCAGATGACGGTTTTAGCGCCGGGGACTAAGCGGGTGGGGTCAATGCGCAGGTCAAAGTAGTTTTCCATGTAGGTCATCTGGCCGTGGGCGCCTTGGCGCAGCCAGGCCTCCAAGCGCCGGGCCTCCTCATCGAGGCGTTCGGCGCGGGCAAAGCCAACAAGGGCAAAGCCCAGGCGATGGGCTTCGGCACGCACGATTTCTGCCCGACGCTCCGGAGTCATAGAGCAAATATCGGTCATTTTTTTGGGGATTTATGGGTGAAAAAGAGGCCCTCTTGTTCGTGCATCCTCTCCCCTACGCGGCTTTTTAGTTCCGAAATGTTTCTGCTAACGCCTGGTACGCCTGCCGCACCATGCCCTGCAGGCGCTGATAGATGCCCGGCGCAGCGGCCTGTTTTTGATTTACATCCTCCGGGGTCAGGCGCTGTAGGAACTGGGCGACCTGCTCTTTGATGTGGTCATTTTCCTCGATGAGCCAGCCGGCGTCTCGCAGCAAGTACCAGTTGTCGCTCTCCGGGCTGCCGCAGAAGAGGATGGCGCCGCCAACAGCGATGGCACTGACGGCCTTGGAGGGCACGGCGACGTGCGTCCAGCTGCGGCGCAGGGAGACTAAGTGGACGCTGATGAAAGCCAGCTGTTCGCGTGGGACGTGGTCGAGCAACACGACGCCAGGTTTGCCCTGTGCATAGGTCTTCAAGGCAGGAGCCTGGTTGCCGTACAGGGCCAGGATGAGGCGGTGGCGCTCAGGGTCGAGGTGGTCTATGGCGGCGCGAATGAAGTCCGGGTTGTGCGGGTCACCTACGTTGCCGCAATAACCTAAGGTGATTTTGGTAGGGTCATACCAGTGAGGTGGTGTGTCGGGGCGCGTCAGGGTGTGGAAGAACACGCCACAGGGCAGCAGCCAGGTAGGCAGGTCGGGTTTCTGGTAGGCGCTGCGGAGGTGTTCAGCCTGGCGGGGTCCGAGGGCGATAAGGCCGTGCGGCGGGCGGCGGTAGGTGGCGCTTCGGGCGAGGCGATACACGGGATGGTGTTCGCCGATCCAGCCTGTGGCGCGGAAGCCTTCGGGGAAGAGGTCGAAGGCCCACAGCAGCCAGCGCGTTCGGCGCGGCAGCAGCCAGGCGGCCCACATAGGTAGCAGCGGCGGGCTGGTGGTGCACACAATCCAGCTGCGCCGATAGCGCCAGGCGTGCACAAGAAGCGAAAGACCATCGTAGGCCATCGTCAGCAAACGCGGCACAGTGCGAGGACCTTCATAGGGCGTCCAAAGGCGGTGTACCTCGCCCGCGGGCTGACGATGCCCCCCACCGCCGGCAAAGGAGCGGCCCATGCACAAGACAACGCTGCGGATGCCGTGCTCGCGCTCTAAATACTCCACGAAGTCGCACACCGACTCGCCGTTGATGTTCGGGTTGGGCGGATAGTGGCGCGTAAGAAAAACGACGGGCGCAACGGCGCTCATACGGCACAGTTTTTTACAGGCGCTCCAACAGGGCGCTATGAATTCGGACTAAGATGCTTTTCAGATCGTACTGGTACGACCACTCCGGATAGTGCCGTTGGAATTTGCTCACGTCGCTGATGTACCAGATGTGATCGCCCACTCGGTTAATGGGGCTGTACTGATAATTCAGCTTTTTGCCGGCGATTTCTTCGCACATCTGAATGGCTTCCAGCATGGAGCAGTTGGAAAACCGGCTTCCGCCGGCATTGTAGACTTCGCCCGGGCGCGGGTTCTGGTAGTAGTGCCAGAACATGTTCACTAAGTCGTAGCTGTCAATGTTGTCGCGCACTTGTTTGCCTTTGTAGCCGAAGATGGTGTACTCCCGACCCGTGACGACGCATTTCATTAAATAGGAGAGAAAGCCGTGCAGTTGCGCGCCTGAGTGACCAGCACCCGTCAGGCAGCCGCCGCGGAAGGAGGCCGTTTTCAGGTTGAAATAGCGCCCATATTCCTGCACCAGCACGTCGGCAGCTACTTTAGAAGCGCCGAAGAGCGAGTGGGTGGTGTGGTCTAAGCTCATGTGCTCGTCAATGCCGCGTTCGTAGTAGGGGTGGTCGGCAGCTATTTCCCAGCGCGTGTCGAGCTCTACTAACGGCAGCAGATTAGGGTTGTCGCCGTACACCTTGTTGGTCGAGGTGAAGATGAATACTGCTTCTGGGCAGTGGCGGCGCGTCAGTTCCAACAAGTGGAGCGTGCCGTTGGCGTTGACGCTGAAGTCCGTAAACGGCTCGCGCGCAGCCCAATCGTGGCTGGGTTGGGCGGCCGTGTGCACGATGAGGCGAATGTCCGAGCCATATTCCTGAAAGATGCGTTCCAGCGCCTCTAAGTCCCGGATATCGGTGTTGTAGTGGCGGTAATTCGCATAGCGCTCCAGCAGGCGGTCGCGGTTCCAGGCTGTGGAGGCCTCAGGGCCGAAGAAATAGGCCCGCATGTCGTTGTCAATCCCGACAACAAGGTCAAACTTGTCGGAAAAAAAAGCTACGGACTCCCCTCCGATGAGGCCCGCGGAACCGGTGATGAGGGCAATATTCATGAGCTAAATGCGCAGTTTTGGGTAATAAAAAAGCCAAACAGGCCGCAAAGAAAGAGCAGGCGGCCCATTTGGGCCTGAGACAAAAGTCATAGCGTCTGCCACCGTTGAAACCGCAAATGCTATCGAAGCCACGCAGGCGCGATGAGGCAAACCAGAAGGCCGGGTGTTTTTTATGCGATGCAGGAAATGTCTTTTCGTCCTGGCCTGGAGAGCACATCTGTTGCTGCTATACGTCGAAGCTCACCACCACGCGCTTCGATCTGGGGTGTGTCTGGCAGGTAAGTACGAAGCCGGCGGCAATTTCGTCGGGTTCGAGGCCGTAGCAGACTTCCATTTCCACGTCGCCTTCGAGCACTTTGGCTTTGCAGGTGCTACACACGCCGCCTTTACACGAGAAGGGCAGGTCGGCGCCGGCGCGCATGGCGGCGTCGAGTAAGGTGCTGCCGTCGGAGGGCAGCACAAAATCGAACGTCATGCCGTCCTGGATGACCGTTACGGAGGCCTCAACGACATCAGCAGCAGGCACGATCGGGCGCGGGGGCTTTCGAGCCGAACTGGCGGTCGTGAACAGCTCGAACAGAATCTTCTCCGCCGGCACGCCCATGTCTTCCAGCGTTGCTTTAATGTCAAAAATCATTTCCTCTGGTCCGCATAGGAAGAAAGCGTCTACTTCTTCAGGGCGGAAGAGCTTGCTGGCGTAGGCGCGGCATTTGTCAGCGTTGAGGCGACCCCAAAAGAGTTCGGCGCCAATGGCTTCGCGACTGAACACGTGATAGACCGCTAACCGGTCAGGATGCTGGTTTTTAAGCAGTTCCAACTCTTCGCGGAAGATGACATGGTCGAAGCCGCGATTGCCAAAAAAGAGCAGAAAGCGGCTTCTCGGCTCGGTGTGCAACACGCTTTTGAGGATGGAAATAACAGGTGTGATGCCACTGCCGGCGGCGAAGGCTACATAGAGGCGGCTTTGCGCCGGGTCGAGCGCGGTGGTGAAGCGACCCTGTGGAGGCATCACAAGCAGCTCGTCGCCCGGGTGCAGGCGCTCGTTGGCGAAGGTGCTGAAGACGCCGCCTGGCACTTTTTTAATGGCTACGCGCAGCTCGCCCTCATGCGGAGCGGCGCAAATGGAGTAAGAGCGGCGCACGTCTTCGCCCCCTAATTGAGCGCGCAGGGTAAGGTACTGGCCCGCGGCAAATTGGAAAATATCGCGCAAATCTTCCGGAACTTCCAACGCTACAGATACGGTGTCGGGCGTTTCGCGGCGCACCTCGCGCACGCGCAAAGAGTAAAACTGAGTCTTGGTAGCCATGCCGTCTGATGTTTCGTTGAGCGACGAAAAACAGGCGCCCGACAGGATAGTTTAAGCAGAGAAAGCCTGGCCATCAGGCCAAAAAGTAAAGACACGAGCAACGCCCATGTCTTTACCTCGCGCCAACGGGTCATGCAATCCCCTTAACGCCATACAAGGGTGTGTCCTTTAGTTGAGCGCGTTGACGTGCTTCATCAGGCCACTTTTCAGGTTAGCAGCCTTGTTGCGATGGATGGTGCCGCGCTTTGCCAGCTTGTCAATCATGCTGACTACTTTGGGCAGAAACTTTTCGGCCTCAGCTTTGTCTTTAAGATTGCGCAAGTTTTTGATGGCCGTGCGTGTGCTCTTTTTGTAATAGCGGTTCTGCAGGCGACGTTTCGCATTTTGGCGAATGCGCTTTAATGCTGAACGGTGATGTGCCATATAATGCTTAATACGTGTGTCGTGAACGTTTCAAAAACCCTCTTTCCCAAAAGGGGCGGCAAAGGTATCGGTTTTTAATAGAAAAAGCTGCAGACTAAGAAAATTTGATGTGCTCTTTGGCAAGTCGTTTGTTGTTAAAGGTCTACTTTTGCCCCGCTTTTTACTTCTAATTGCCTGATATAATTGATTTTATTGAAAAATGAAAGATATTTCTGCCGTCTTCAACGCGCATCCTCAGTATATTGAGTCGCTCTATCGGGCGTGGCAAAACAACCCTGCGTCGGTAGAAGCCGATTGGGCCGCCTTTTTTAAAGGCTTCGACTTTGCGCTGACCTCCGCCAACGGCAACGGCGCCGCTGCTCCTGTAAGTGCAGGTGCCGACCTGACGCGTGAACTGGCCGTCTATGCCCTTATCCAGGGCTATCGCCAGCGTGGGCACATGCTTTCGACGACAAACCCCCTCAAACCGCGCAAAGACCGCAAGCCCCGCCTCGACCTGGCCGACTACGGCCTATCCGAGGCAGACTTAGACCGCTCTTTTTCCGCTGGCATTGAGATCGGCCTGCCCAACGCTCCCCTGCGTGCCATTGTGGAGCGACTGAAAAAAATCTACTGCGGCAACCTGGGCTTCGAAGTAGCCCACATCTACGACCACGAGCGCCGCAGCTGGCTGTTAGACAAAATTGAGCGCCGCAACCTGGCCGACGACTTTGGCTTTTCCATCGAAAAGAAGCGCCGCATTTTAGAAAAGCTCAACGGCGCCGTGGTGTTCGAGCAGTTCTTGCACACCAAGTTCGTAGGCCAAAAGCGCTTCTCGCTCGAAGGCGGCGAGGCCACCATCCCGGCTTTAGATGCCATCATTAATACCGCCACAGAAGGAGAGGCGCCCGTAGCCGAAATCGTCATCGGCATGGCCCACCGCGGACGTCTCAACGTGTTGGCCAACACGCTGGGCAAAACTTACGAGCAGATTTTCAACGAGTTCGAGAGCAAAACCATCCCTGACCTGAGCTTTGGCGATGGCGATGTGAAATACCATCTGGGTTTCTCTTCGCAGGTCAAAACGCCGTCGGGCCGGGAAGTTTACCTCAAGTTGCTGCCCAATCCCTCACACTTAGAAGCGGTAGACCCGGTGGTGCTGGGCTTCACGCGCGCCAAGGCCGACGCGCTCTACCAATCTGACTTTAAGCGCATTCTGCCCATCCTCATCCATGGCGATGCGGCGCTGGCCGGCCAGGGTATTGTGTACGAAATTGCGCAAATGAGCCAGCTGCCCGGCTACTACACCGGCGGGACCATCCATTTTGTCATTAACAACCAGATCGGCTTCACCACCAACTGGGACGAAGGGCGCTCTAGCATGTATTGCACGCAGGTGGCCGACGTGGTGCAGGCGCCCGTCATTCACGTCAACGGCGACGACCCAGAGGCCGTCGTCTTCGCTGTAGAACTGGCTACTGAGTACCGACAAAAGTTCCACACCGACATTTATGTAGATATGGTGTGTTACCGCAAATACGGCCACAACGAAAGCGACGAACCGCGCTTTACGCAGCCCGACCTCTACGCCCTCATCGCCAATCACCCCAACCCGCGCGAGATCTACAACGCCCGTTTGGTGCAGCGCGGCGATGTGGACGCCCAATTGGCCCGAGAGATGGAACGCGCCTTCCGCGACGAACTGCAAGCGCGCTTAGACAATGCCCGGCAAAACAGACTGCCCTACGTCTATCAAGAAACCGAATTGGCCTGGAAAGCACTGACCATCACTACCGACGATGCAGCCTTCCAGGAGTCGCCCGACACAGGCATCCCACAAGCCACCATAGACCGCCTGCTTCAGCACCTGCTTACCCTGCCCGAAGGCTTCGAGCCGCTGCCGCAAATCAGCAAAATGCTCGAAAATCAGCGCGCCCTAGTTGAGAAGGGCCAGATAGATTGGGCATTGGGCGAACTGCTGGCCTACGGCTCTATCCTGCTGGAGGGCAAAGACGTGCGCATGAGCGGCCAGGACGTAAAACGCGGCACCTTCAGCCATCGCCACGCCTGTCCCCTGGACGCCAAAACCTACCGGCACATCAATCGCCTCGACGGGATCGCCGAAAAGCAGGGGCGCTTTTTAGTGTATAATTCCTTGCTGTCGGAATACGCTGTGCTGGGCTTTGAATACGGCTACGCCTATGCCAACCCTGAAGCCTTAGTCATCTGGGAGGCCCAATTCGGCGACTTTGCTAACGGCGCCAGTACGGTCATTGACCAGTTTATTCTGGCCGCTGAGTCTAAATGGCGCCGTATGAACGGCTTAGTGCTGCTGTTGCCCCACGGCTACGAAGGGCAAGGACCCGAGCACTCCTCAGCGCGTCTGGAGCGCTACCTGCAGGGCTGCGCAGGCAACAACGTTACGGTGGCCAACGTTACTTCGGCCAGCAACTTTTTCCACTTGTTGCGCCGCCAGCTGGCGCGGCCGTTCCGCAAGCCGCTCATCGTGATGTCGCCCAAATCCACCCTGCGCGCGCCGTATAATTTGGGCTTAGTGAGCGAACTTACCGAGGGCAACCGCTTCCGCGAGCTGATAGACGACGCCGATGCCACGCCCTCCAAAGTAAAGCGCTTGATGGTGTGTTCGGGCAAGGTGTACTACGACCTGCGCAAACGCCAGCAGGAAGAAAAGCGCACTGACGTCGCCATCGTGCGTTTAGAGCAGATATATCCCTTCCCGAAAGTACAGTTCGAGGCGCTGCTGAAGAGGTATGCTAAGGCCAAACTTTACTGGGTACAGGAAGAGCCGTTCAACATGGGTGCCTGGGGCCATCTGCTGCTTCACCACGGCGAATACGGCTGGACGCCTATCTGCCGCCCGGCAGCTGCCAGTCCAGCTACTGGCTTTGTCAAGCGCCACGAGAAAGAACAGGCCGAATTAGTGGAGGCAGCCTTCCGAACCTCCTGATCAACGCCGCCTACTATCATGCAGGTCGTCGTTTTCGGCATTAAATATCAGGAAAAGAATCAGCCTCATGTGCAGGAGCTGTTCGACGCCCTTCAAGAGGTCGGCGCTACCACATATGTGTACCGCCCCTATCTGCACCTCATCGAAGGTCAGATAAGGCTCCCAGCTGCATACGGCATCTTTGAAGGCCACCTCGACTTTCGGGTGCATCGCATAGATGTCGTCATCGTATTGGGCGGCGACGGCACCATGCTGGACGCCGTCACGCACGTGCGCGATAGCGGCGTTCCCATGCTGGGCATCAACTTAGGACGGCTGGGTTTCCTGGCCAATATCGAAAAACACAACATTCGCACCGCCATTCAAAAATTAGCGCAAGGGCGCTATACCCTTGTCGAGCGCACCATGCTTTACTTAGAAAGCGCCCCGCCGCTGTTTGGAGACCTGCCTTTTGCGCTCAATGACTGCACCATTCTTAAGAGCGAAACCTCTTCGATGGTTACCATCCACACCTATCTGAATGGCGACTACCTGAACACCTACTGGGCCGACGGCATCGTCATTGCTACTCCTACCGGCAGCACGGCCTATTCGCTCAGCTGCGGCGGCCCAATTGTCATGCCCGACTCGGGCAATATCGTCCTGACGCCTGTGGCGCCTCACAACCTCAACATGCGCCCTTTAGTGCTTTCTGACCGCTCCGTCATCTCCTTCGAGATAGAGGGCCGCATTGATAAGTTTGTGTGTACCCTTGACTCGCGCCACACCATCATCAACGCCAAACAACAGCTGGCCGTGCGGCGCAACGACTTCGGCGTGCGGCTCGTCCAGTTAGAAGGCACCTCCTTTGCCCAAACCCTGCGCGAAAAACTCACCTGGGGCGCTGATATGCGCAACTAACGCCCCTCGGAGGCCGCTGCAGGCGGCTCTATCCGCAAACGCAACGCCCGAATGCCCGCTACAGGGCTGTAGCGCATGTATTGCTCTACCGCAATCACATATTGGCCCACCTGCGGCAGAATAGCCCGCTTCTGAAGCACAAACTCTGTCGAGCAGACGCCACCGCTGCAAGCGCCATTGGGCTGGCCCGTAGCATCAAACAAATCTAAGGGAAGCAACTTGACAAAGCGCTGACCGTCGGGATAAGTCGTGTGTATCTGAACGTAAATGTTCTGATAGGGAAACGTATCGGCATGCTCGACGCTCAAATACAGGTTGTAGCGCAAAGAAGTGTCGGCTACAGAAAACGAAAAGCGCACGGTATCGTCATAGGCCCAGCACCCCTCCTCAATGGGCGCTTCCTGCTCATAAAAAGGCGCTCGACCGCATCCGGCCAGGAGCCATAGAAGCACCAGCGCCGCTCCTAACCCTATCAGGGTCGTGGGCACACATCCCCAAGAGGCTGTGGGCTCGGTCATGGAAGGAAGGTTTCTCACAGTACTATTGACTTAGGTTCGACGCTTACATCGTTTGCCGCTACACTCCACTGTTTCGCTGCGATTAAAAAAGCAAAGCAAAAGTACCCAGCGCCCATCCTGCCCCTTTTGGCCTTTCTATGCAGGGCCATATTTTTGGGGCAAAAAGCCAAACCACGCCTTTGTAAAGCAGCGTTTAAGCGCTCAAATGCGCGAACTACCGCAACCCGAACGGCTTATTTTGTCCTGATTTTAATGAAAAAAATGACGCAGTGTTTTTATTCTTTCCTGGGCGCAGCCCTTTCACTTCTGACAGCCAACGCGCTGAATGCGCAAACGGACAACCCACGCAATGAGGAACGCAACTATGACCCCGATGTGCTTTCGGTGCGCTTCCACCTGCGCAATGCGCCGCTGACCTTCCCGGTCGTCAACCTCAAATCTGCTCCCGGAACTCTGCTGCTAGCCTTCGACCGCGTCGGCACCGACATTCACGACTACGTCTATACCATCGAGCACTGCAACAGCGACTGGCAGCGCTCCGCGCTTAACGAAATCGAATACCTTGAAGGCTTTAGCGAAGACCGCATTCAGAACATCCGAAACTCAAACACCACCCTGCAGCCCTACGCCCACTATTGGGTAACGCTGCCCAACTCAAACATGCGCTGGACGCGGTCGGGCAATTATCTGCTTAAGGTCTATGACGTTACCTACGGCAACAAACAGCTCGTTTTGGTGCGTCGCTTCCTCGTTACGGAAAACACCTGGGACGTCAGCGCGCAGTTTGTCCGCCCGGCGCGCATAGACCGGATGAACACCCACCACGAAATCACCTTCAGCGTTACCACTGGCGACGCCTACATCCAGTATCCGGAACGGGAAGTCAAGGCATACGTTCTGCAAAACGGACGCTGGGACAGCGCCCTGGGCCCGCTACCGCCCTTCATCCGGCGCCAGAACCAATTGGTTTATGACTACCAGGACCGCATCGTCTTCCCGGCAGGCAAGGAATGGCGTTACTTCGACATGCGCTCCTTCCGATTCCGCGGCGAGTTCATCCAGACCCTTCGCATGGCGCAGGACTATTTTGAGGTCGCCATCACTCCCGACGAAAGCCGAGCCTTCAAACCCTACGTCCAAACGCCCGACATCAATGGCCGCTTTAGCATCGAAAACCGAGACGACACCGCCGGCCTCGACCAGTGCGACTACGCCATCGTCCGCTTTACCCTGAGGGCCATCCAACCCTTTGAAAACCAGGATGTTTACCTTTATGGCCAGTTCACCGATTGGCAGCTGCGGCCTGAGTTCCGAATGACCTATAACGACGCCCTGCGCGCTTACACTGGCGCAGCCTACCTAAAACAAGGGTACTACAACTACCAGTACGTTTTGGTCAACCCCACTACCAGCGAACGCGACGAGGTGGGCGTCGAGGGCAACTCGTACGAAACCGAAAACGACTACCAGATACTCCTCTACTATCGCCCTGTTGGCGGCCGGGCCGACCGGCTCATGGCGTTTTCTACCCTTAACTCGCGGCGCGGGCAGTAATCCAACCGGTCAGTTCCCAAAGATTGCGTTCCCTTCTCTTGTCGCGGCGTCTCAGAGCCCCAGCACAGCAATCACCGGATAGTGGTCGGAAATGTCGTTGCGCGGCACGCGGCAGCGATACACTTTGAACGCCGGATCGCACAGGATGTAATCAATGCGCAGGAAGGGGATGGCGCCGGCAAACGTCGTGCCCAGCCCAAAGCCGCGCTCGCGGAACGTGTCTTTGAGGCCGTCGGATACCTGGTCATAGACGTAAGAGGTGGGCGTGTCGTTAAAGTCGCCGCATACGATTACCGGATGCGGGCTGGCGGCTATTAGGTCGCGCAGGATTTTGGCCTGCCGGGCGCGCACGGCGGTTGCGCCGCCCACCTTGCGCACGACGTGACCGACGTCTTTCCAAGTGTCTTTGCGGTCAATAGGCGCCTCTTTGACGATGCGCTCGGTGTCGCGGGTTACCCGGTTCGATTGCAGATGCACATTGTACACGCGCACTACCCGCTGACCTACCTGGAGGTCGGCCCACATCGAGGTGTTTTCCTCCTCTTCAAAGGGAAGCGGCCCGCCGCGCAGCACCGGATAGCGGCTCAAAATGGCCGTGCCGGAGCGCCCCAATTCGGAGATGTGCGGCAGCCCCATGCGCGGCCCCAATTTGAGGAAAAATTTGCGCGCGGTCTCCTGCACACACAGCACGTCCGGGCTGCCCTGCTCCTGCCAGAAGCGGACATAATTCGCAGCAAGGCCCTCCCACTCTTCCGGCTCTAAGTGAATACCGCGAAACAATCCGCCCACGTTATGCGAGCCCACCACAAGCGCTTCGGCGGGCGCCTCATGCCGGCCCGGGTTCAAGCCAATAAAAGCAGTCAGATGGTTCCAGCCCAGAACCAGCATACCTACGTGGTAGAGAGCATACCGATGCAGCCGAAACGCCCACCCACTTAACAACAGCACATTCGCCAGCAATAACCAGGGAAAGGCCGTGCCAAAGAAAGCCAGCCACCGAAAAAGGGCCGGACTGACAAACGGCGATAAGTACGACAAAAACGTCAAGAGGATGACAACGGCACTCGCCAGTTGGAGCGCATGCCTCAACAGATACTGCATAGGCCGATTTCAGGCGTTATTTTTTGCTGGCGTGGTAAAGGAACTCCCGCTCCTCGGGTGTCAAACTCTCCAATCCACTGGCTTTTATTTTATCTAAAATGGCGTCTAAGCGCTCCTGAAACGAAAGCTCATCTACCGGCGCACGCCCACCGCGCACTACCGTAAGCGAGCGCTCCGCCGCCCGGCGCCGGCGCTCCGACTGGCGCCTCAATAGCTTAGATAAATGGTCTAACAACCGATTTACAGGCTCCGCCCAATCGCTCCCTTGCCGCATCGCGTGGATAAAGGAAATTCCCAGCACAAAACCACCCAAATGCGCCGCATGGCCGCCCGAATTGTACTGCCCGGCAATGCCGATGAGGTCGAATATCAACAGCACCAGCACAATGTACTTCAGCTTAACATCGCCCAGCAAAAGCAGACGAATGCGATAGTCTGGCGCCAACAGCAAGGCCGCCCCCGCTAAAGCCATCACAGCCCCAGAAGCCCCCAGCGCGTATTCGCCCACCGACGGCAACACATACGCCGAAACCATGAAAGCCAACGCGCCAACCACCCCCCCCAAAAGATATATGGGCAACACCCGCCGCGGACCGATGAGGTCGCTAATCACCGTGCCGAACAGGTGCATAAAAATCAAATTGCCAATCAAATGCAACAGACTCAGGTGTAAAAACATGTACGTGATGGGCGACCATACCTGAAAAAGCAACCGGTAGGGCGAAGCAGGCACACAAAACCAGTGCAGCCCCGTATCAAACGCCTCGCCCCCCGAAACCGGCCCCATCGTCAGTAGCATCAACCCGAGGGCCAAATTCGCAATCAGGAATACTGCAAAATTGACGACCATCAGCCGCGTTACGATGTTCGACACCCGCAACGTATAAAGTAAATCGTTCCAAATAGATCGCAACAGTGCCATGATGCTATGAGTTCCGCAAAAGTACTTTATCGCCTTCGCACCTTGGACCAGTATAGGATCAGTAGAAAGCCAAAAATTGCCCCGCCCAGATGGGCAAAATGAGCAATGCCCGTGTTGTAGCCCCTCACTCCCATAAAGAGCTCGAGGACAGCCATGATGAGTACAAAATACTTGGCCCGCATCGCCACCGGTGGAAACAGCAGCTGAATGATCTGGTTGGGGAACAAATAGGCAAAAGCGACGAAAACACCGAAGACAGCCCCTGAAGCGCCCAGCATCGCTCCGTTCCACTGGCGTGGGTCAAGGCCGGCTCGTTCCAACTCCCACCATTGCACGCCCAGATGGAGCGCCATAGCGCCAAAGCCGCAGAACAGGTAGTAGAACAGAAAGCGTTTATGCCCCCAGACCAGTTCAATCATCGGCCCAAAGAAGAAGAGCGACAGCATGTTGAAGGCTAAGTGCCCTAAGCTTCCGTGCATAAACATGTGTGTAACCAGCTGATAAGGCTCGAAATTCGCCGAGCCGGGCATGAAAAGCGCCAGCGACAGGCGGCCCAAGTGATCATCGGACTGCGGCTCTCCTAAAAGCACGTAGGAACCGATAAACATCAGCACGTTCAGAATGATCAAGTGCTTGACGACGCCAGTAAAGGGTTGATAAAACATGAGAGCGCCAGAGGGTGTGGGTCTATCCGGCAAAACGCCGTTGGAGTTCTTCCAATTCAAAGGTAATAAAACAGAGCCGCCCTGAAGGGCTGCGGTAGGGCTGTTCGCAGGCAAAGAGTTGGTCTATGAGCGCCTGCATTTCTTCGACCGACAGCGCCTGGCCTGCGCGTATAGAAGCGCTGCGCGCCAGCGCGCTGGCGACGCGCTCGTGGATGCCCGCGTCGGGGTCTAAGTTGTCTTTGTATTGTGCTAACAGCCGCTCCAACAACGCCTCTTCTGTCAGCCCGGCCGAGGCGGTAGCCGGCATGCCGTGGATCACAAATGTGTTGCCGCCGAATTCGGCGATATCGAAGCCTAAGCGATTAACCTCCGGCAGGATACTGCGCAGCAGTGCGGCGTCGGCAGGCGGCAGTTCTATGTTTCTGGGGAAGAGCAACTGCTGCACAGTCGCCGGTTGCTGACGCAGCGCTTCTAAGTAACGCTCGTACAGAATGCGCTCGCTAGCCGCCTGCTGGTCAATGAGCAGAAAACCGGACTTAATATGGCTGACGATGTACTGCCCATGGATCTGGTAGGGCGGCTTTTGCCCTTTGGCGGTATCCAACGGGCTATCGCTGCTTTCCACGATGTTTCCCAGCAGCTCGCCTTCAGCGTTGGGCTGCAGATCGGTCGCCTTCGACGGCAGCGTGGACGGCGTATCCAAGCCCTCGAAGAGGCGTTGCCAGTGCCGCAGCGGATCGTCGGCCACAGGAGATCGCTCCCGCTGGCTGCGGTCGCCCACAAAACGGTCGGAAACCCGCTCCGGCGCCGACGATGCTTCGGGCCAGGCCGTTGGCCGCGCCAGAAACGCCGGCTCCTGCTCGAAGTCGAGCGTCGGCGTCACATTGTGAATGCCCAGTGCATGCCGGACAGCCACTTTTAGATAGTTATAGACTAAGCGCTCGTCGTCGAACTTGATCTCCTGCTTCGTAGGGTGCACGTTTACGTCAATGCGCGACGGCTCAATGTCCAGGAACAATACGTACAGCGGGTACGTATCGGGCGGCAGCATCCCCTCGTAGGCGCTCATGACGGCGTGGTGCAGGTAGGCGCTTTTGATGAAACGCCGATTGACAAAGAACATCTGCTCGCCGCGCGCCTTTCGGAAGTAGTCGGGCTTGCCCACAAAGCCGCTAATGTTGAGGATTTCAGTCTCCTCCTGAACGGGCACCAATTTTTTATTGACCGCATCGCCAAAAATTTTGACGATGCGCGCGCGCAAGCTGCCTGCCACCAAATGAAAAATCTCCTGGTCGTTGTGGTGCAGCGAAAAGGAAAGGTCCGGGTTGGCTAAAGCAATGCGCTGAAACTCGTCTATAATGTGGCGCATTTCGACCGGGTCGCTCTTGAGGAAATTGCGCCGGGCCGGCACGTTGTAGAACAGGTTGCGCACAGCCACGCTTGTGCCCACCGGCGCCTGGCAGGGCTCGTGCACCTTGACGACATTGCCCTCAATGACGACGCGCGTACCCAACTCGTCCACAGCGCGGCGCGTGCGCAGCTCCACCTGTGCTACAGCAGCAATGGAGGCCATCGCTTCGCCCCGAAAGCCCATGGTGCGAATGGCAAACAGGTCGCGCGCATCCCGAATTTTGGAGGTTGCATGCCGTTCAAAACACATGCGCGCATCCGTCTCCGACATGCCACAACCGTTATCCACTACCTGAACAAGCGCCTTGCCAGCCTCGCGCACGATGAGCTGAATCTGCGTAGCACCGGCATCTATAGCGTTCTCCATCAGCTCCTTCACCACAGAGGCCGGGCGTTGCACCACTTCCCCAGCGGCAATCTGGTTGGCTACGCTTTCGGGCAATAACTGGATTACGTTCGTCATGAAAAAAGAAGGCGTCAGACGCCCAATAGTTTATTTGTCCGGCTGCTTGCCGATGTAACAACGTTCGGTTATGGCAGCCGCAAAGGTAGCAGGTTTTTGTGCATCGCGACCCACTTCTATCAGGTGCGTCTCGAGCAAAAAAATCGGCCCGTTCCATGCACTTATGCCTGCGTGCTTATTTTTGCCGCTCGTTATCGCACGACATATCACAGACATGGAGAACATTTCTAACGCCCGCGGCAAAGGATACTGCTTGCTTTATCTGCTTATGGGCATCTTTTTCTTTGTAGCTTTGGTGCTCATGCTTTATTATCGGAACTTCGTCATGGAGTTTCCGAAGTAAGCTTCAACGGTAGTAGGCCAAACAAGTTTGGCCGTTACGGGTGGCTTGCAGACATATGGGCATTTCAGAGGGCCAAACAAGTTTGGCCGTTACGGGTGGCCTGCAGACGTATGGCGTTTCAGAGGGCCAAACAAGTTTGGCCGTTACGGGGCCGCTAAAAAAGGCGCGTTTGAAAAATTTCTGCTTTGCGCTTCTGCCGCAAAGCGCTACCTTTGTGCCCGCTTTTTGCGATTGTTCCTGAATTTTATCACAAGTATCTGAAAATGAGACATTACGAAGTCACCTTCATCGTAGATCCAGTGCTGTCGGGCGATGAAGTAAAAGCGACAGCGGAACACATCTTAGACGAAATCAAGCAATTTGGTGGCAGTATTGTTGCCGTGGAGGAAATGGGGCTCCGTCAGTTGGCCTATCCCATTAACAAGCGCTCTAGCGGTGTTTACTACTGCTATGAGTTTGCATGCACCGATGCGAGCTGGTTGGCCAAGTTCGAGCTGAACCTGAAGCGCAATGAAAAACTCCTGCGCTTTCTCATCGTTAAATTAGACAAGTACGGCGTCAAGTACAACGATGACAAGCGCAATGGTCGCATCGGTAAGCGGCGCGCTGAACAGCATGAGGCTGCTGCTGTAGAGGAGATGCCGCCACCCTCCGTTGTTGACCTAGACCAGGATTTTATGATTAGCGAATAACCCTTTAACGCATAAAACACACCACACATCATGGCTGCATCCAGAGAAGATGTCAAGTTTCTCAGCAATCCGCGCATTGGGCTGAGACAAAAGAAATACTGCCGCTTTCGCAAATACGGCATTAAGTACATTGACTACAAAGACCCGGAGTTTTTAAAGAGTTTTATTAACGAACAGGGCAAAATTTTGCCGCGCCGCATTACGGGCAATAGCCTCAAGTACCAGCGCCGAGTGGCGACGGCCATTAAGCGCGCACGACAGCTGGCTCTGTTGCCTTACGTCGGCGACCTGCTTAAGTAAGTGGCATCATCAAAACACGAGGAGTCCTTTTCCATAACTACAAGCTATGAACGTCATTTTGTTAGACCATATCGAACGCCTTGGCGACAAATACGATGTCGTAAAAGTCCGCGACGGCTACGGCCGCAATTACTTGATCCCACGCGGCCTGGCCATTGTGGCGAATAAAACTAATCTGGCCCGTGTGGAGGGGCTAAAGAAGCAGCACGCTAAAAAAGAAGCTGCCTTGCTGAGCACCTATCGCGAGTACGCGGCCAAACTCGAAGCGACGCTTATCCGCGTAACTGCTAAGGCAGGTGAAAGCGGGCGCCTCTTTGGTTCTGTAACTGCCCAACACCTGGCCGACGCCATCCTGGCACAGACCGGTATTGCTGTAGAGCGGCGCATCATCGAAATGCCCGACGAAGTGAAAGAACTGGGCCACTACGAGGCACGCATCAAGTTCCACGCAGAAGTAACACCTACGGTACGCTTTGAAGTGGTAGCTGAGGGCGCTCAGACGACAACGGCCACAGAGGCCGACACCCGACCCGACGGCGTAGCGCCTACAGAGTAATAACGACGCCGTTTACCGGCGTTTTGGCGCGATAAGAAACCCACGGGATACCGCTATCCCGTGGGTTTTGTTTTTTTGCCCCTGCAAACGTCACCTGCTAGTATGAATGTCTGGGTGCTACTGGCCGCCACCTTGCCCGGCGTGCTCATCAGTTACGCCATCTTTCGGGCCGACCGCTACGAGCGCGAGCCGCTATGGTTGTTATTGCTGTGCTTTGCCGGCGGTGGGCTGATGACCCTCCCTGTCGTACGGGCCGAGATCTGGGCGTTGCGGCAGTTGGGCTATCCGCCGGCGAGTCTGCTGGATGCGGCAATACTTTCTTTCGGCGTATTGGCCCCTTTGGAAGAGCTGAGCAAATGGCTGTTGCTGGCGTTGGTGGCCTTCCCTTCGCGTGCCTTCAACGAGCCTATGGACGGCATCGTCTACGCCGTGCTGATTGCGATGGGCTTCGCCTCTGTGGAAAATATCGCCTATGCCGACCGTTTTGGATGGCCCATTCTGCTCACGCGCACGCTGACTGCCGTGCCGGCGCACCTGGCGTTTGCTATTGTGCAGGGCTATTACGCCGGTAAAGCGCAGGCGCAACCGGGTCGGCAGAGGCATTGGCTATTTCTGGGCCTGCTGCTGGCCGCGCTGGTACATGGGCTGTACGACCTGCTGGTCATCCAGGGGTGGTCGCAGTGGCTGGTGTTCCTGGGCGTGGCCGCGCTCTATCCGTACCTGTACTTCCTGAGCGGACTGGTCCGCCAGCACCAGGAACAATCGCCTTTTCGATGACAGCTGCACCGATGCCTGAAAAGGAGCGCCCAATGCCGCGGATGTCGTTACTTTTTGCCATATTTGCTGCATGAAAAAACGCACACTAATGGAGCCGTTCCAGAAACGGTGGATCACTTACACCATTTCGGGCAACTGGGACTCCCTGCGGCCACCGCTCATTCTTATTCACGGCTTATGCGAAGACCACACCGTGTGGGATGACATCGTGCCGGCCTTAGAGCCGCATGGGCTGGTCTGCTGCTTAGACCTGCCGGGATTTGGCGAGTCTGAACTGCCCTACGAAGTCGGTATGGAGTGGTATGTGTGGGCCATTATAACCATCGTACAGGATCACGGTATCCACCGTGTAGCCTTAGCGGGACATTCCTTAGGCGGTTATGTCGCCTTGCAAGCCATGACCAACATGTGGAACTTGCTTCACGGGGTGGCGCTCATCCATTCGCATCCTTTTCAGGACACGCCGGAGCGCGCCGAGAGTCGCCGACGCAGCCTCGAAATTCTGGAGCAAGGCCATAAGGAACTCTTTGTGCGGCAGCTCTTTCCCAATCTGTTCGCACCGCGCTTTGCTCAAGAGCACCCCGACATTGTAGAGAAATGTATCCAAATGGGCCTTCGTCAGCCCACCGAGGGCATTATTACAGCCATAAAAGCCATGCAAAACCGACAAGACCACACCGAAACCTTAAACTGGTTCAGTATCCCTGTCATGGCCATTTTGGGCGATGAAGACAAACTTGTTCCATTGGAGGAGACGCGCCGCGCCCTTGAACAGGCTCGCTCACGTCAAGTACACATCCTGGAGGGTGTCGGCCACATGAGCATGTTCGAGGCTCGCGAGGCCCTCATCGAGCGCCTGCTCCAATTTTGGGAGCGGCTCGATATCTGCTGGCCTCCACCCAAGAAAGACGATCCAGGACCATCCTACTCGCAAATCGTGGGCTGAAGCAGGAGAAATGCCTGAACTCAGCAACGATAAAACAGCTGCAGTCAATTTCATCTCATAGAGGTGCAGCACATCTGACGCGATGCTCCTATTTTAGCCCTAAAAAACGGGCTATGCGAAAAAACGTGGGGCTGCTTGCTGCTGTTGGTCTTTGCCTTCTGGCGCTGCGCCCAGCGCCTCAAGGTGCGCATAGCGCCAAATTGCCCTCCGAACTTCCTCAAAATTACTTTCGCCTCCCGGTAGATGCGCAGAGCCTGCGCCTCTCGGGCACGTTTGGCGAATTGCGCCCCAATCACTTTCACTCGGGCATTGATTTGAGCGGCGATATCGGCCAGCCCATCTACGCCGCAGCTGACGGATACGTGCACCGCATTCGCGTACAGGAAGGCGGCTACGGCAACGCGCTGTACATCCGACACCCCAATGGATACACCACTGTCTATGGGCATCTGCATCAGTTTAAGCCCGAAATTGCCCGCTACGTCAAGGCTGAGCAATACCGAAGGGAGCGGTTTGAAGTAGACCTTTATCCAGGAGAGAAGGCTTTTTTTATAAAAAAAGGCGAGCAAATTGGCTTGATGGGCAATTCGGGCAGTTCTGAAGGCGCCCACTTACACTTTGAGATACGCCGCACGTCCGACCAGAAGACGCTCAATCCGTTGCTGTTTAACCTACCCATACCCGACCGCGAGGCGCCCGAGTTGCTCGCTCTTAGGGTCTATTATCTTAATGACCGGCATGAGACGCTGGAAGCCACCGTGTGGCCTGTCGAGCGCCGCCCCAATGGGGCCTACGGCTTGAAGGGCGGCGATACTATAGCCCTGCCGGCCTGGCGCGTGGGCTTTGCCGTGCAGGCGTTCGACCGCGCCACGGGCAACCCTTACAACAAAAATGGCTTGTTTTCGCTCCGCTTGCGGGCCGATGGCCAGCAGGTCTTCGGCTGGCGCGCTCAGGAGCTGGACTTCGACGAGTCGCGTTATTTGAACGCGCACACCGACTATGCTGCGCGCAAACGCACGGGTGCGTGGTTCCAGCGGTGCTACCTTTTGCCTGGCGACCGCCTTTCTATGTATGAACGTGCTGAAAATCAAGGAGTAGTACCTCTTTATCAAGGCCGCCTCACTGCTATTCTCATCGAGGCTGCCGACGCCAATGGCAACACTTCAACCCTGCGCTTCTGGGTACGGCGCGCCGACGTGTCGCCGGCAGCGCCTCCTTCCTATCAACGACAGCTGCCCTGGGACGCACCCAGCCGCATCGAAATGGATGACTTTACGCTCGCCCTTCCCAATGGCGCCCTATACGAAACCCTGTACTTCCAGTACACCGTCAGCCCGCCGCCTGCCGGGGCTTTTGCACCCGTGCATCACATCCACAGCGACGAAACCCCTCTGCACCGCTATTGCACCCTGACCCTGCGCCCAACGCAATTGCCACCGGCGCTGGCCTCAAAAGCGGTCATTCTGTACTTGGATGGAAAGCGCCCCGAAAGCGTCGGCGGCCAATGGGCTAACGGCGCTGTGGAGACCCGCGTCCGCGAACTGGGCCGATACACCATCGTCGTGGATACCGTCCCGCCCACCATCCGCCCCGTGGCCTTTTCTGCAAACATGCGCGGCAAATCGCTCATGTCCTTTGCCATCAGCGATAACCTACCCGTCGGCGGCAGCGCGCGCGACCTACGCTATCGCGCCACGGTGGACGGCAAATGGGTGCTATTTGAATACGACCGCAAAAGCGAACGCCTAGTGCACTACTTCGACGAACGCATCTCTGCCGGCGAACACTGGCTGCGATTAACCGTAACCGACGACCGGGAAAATACGAGTATCTTTGAACGAAAGTTTGTCCGTTAGAATGTTGTACGCAAAACTTTCCTGAAATTCCTCCCAAAAACCATCAACATTCTGCCAGGGCAACTTTTTACCATGGATTTCTTGTTTATTTAGAGGGGCATTCCACCATGTTCACATCTGAAAGAAAAGTTTGGAGAACCTCCGTGTCGGTCGTTCCTTTGTCGGCGTGCTTCGCTCACAAAAAGCTTCACTCCATTGCCGTCTTTCACTTACTGCTTTCACACATAAAGTTCTTGCGCCATGATGTCCATTTTTGCCAAACACTGGTGGCTGCTTGTGCTCAGAGGAGCGGTGGCTTTCCTCTTTGCTGTTGTTGCTTTCTCCCTCTCTAGCTCACACTATGTTGCATTAGCGACGTCACTGGCGGCCTATTTGCTGGCCGATGGTGTGTTGACCACCTATTCGGGCTGGCGCCTGCGCTGTGAGGAGTACTCCGGTGGAGTGCTGATGGCCGAAGGTCTGGTCGGAATTGTGCTGGCTTTTGTCATCTGGCTGGGGCCGGTGAACGACAACCGACTGGTGTATCTGTTTGCCTCGTGGTGCATCTTGACCGGCCTGCTTGAAGTGTGGTTGGCTTACTACATTCGCAAAGCCATCGAGGACGAATGGCAATTGGCAATAGCCGGTGTTATCTCAGCGGGTCTAGGCGTGGTCATGTTGTTTCGCGCTAACAGCGGTGCCGTCTCACTGGCCTGGTGGGCGGGCTTTTATGCTGTCTTCTTTGGCTTGCTGATGGTGGGCGTAGGGCTAAGGTTGCGGCGTTGGTTGGCCCATTGAGGGTCACGCGGCCTTCCTTAATTCAGGCTGAAATCTGCGGGAGTACCCCGGCCTTTGGCCGATAACATGGCGCTATTGGCAGGCCGTTAATTGGTTTTCATCGGGATACAGAGGGTAGCATACAACTTAATGCCGCTCGTAGCTGTCTTTTAGATTAGAACAAACAGCAACATTTTAGCGATGAAAACAAACTTATTTCTAATTCTCGCCTGCTGGCTCCTGCGTGTCCTTATTTTATCTGCCCAAAATGGCAAAGCACCCGTTTCTCAGGTTCCTTACATCGAAGTAGTGGTAGCCTCCGACAGGATCTGGTTGCTGCCCGAAGAGACACCGCACGGCGAAGTACAGGCGCGCGTGGTGGATAGCAATGGTAAAATTCTTTTGGAGAAGACTTTTTGCTCCGGCAGCGAAAGCTGGTGGCTCGATATTTCGGCGCTCCCTGCGGGTAAATATCAGCTGCAGTTGGCGTCGGGGCAGCGAGAGTACTTTGAGAGGCGTGCACGCAGGCGTTCTCTCTGAGGCGCATTACATTTTGCGCAGCAAGAGCTGGCCGATTTGGGGGTCAGCATAGATTTTCGATAGGTCAGGGCGTTTGGCCTGAGCCAGCTCTTGCGCCATAGATAGGCGCAGGTCGTTGGGCAGCAACGGCAGGAGCAGGAAGGCGCGCAGGTTATTCAGCTCTGCTTCCGACAGAGGCTGCTGGCGCGCCAACAGGTAGTTGATAAGGCGTGTTACCAGGACGGAAAGGATGTCTAAGCGCTTTGTTTGCCCTTCGTCTATCAGGCGCTCTAAACGGCGCGCCACCCCATCGAAGGGAGTAGTCATTAGGATGTCGTCGGGCGTGGGCAGTTTGTCCATGTTCAATTGAACGAAGGACAGAAACGCCTGTGCCGTTTCCGTATCTAAGGCTGCTTCGGCCAGCAGGCGGACGATAGGGATGTTTTCGCGCAAGTCTTCGATACCGCGTAGGCTGTTGAAGAACTGTACTAGTGAGCGCGGTGTTGTTCGGCGGCCATTGATGAGTTCCGGGTAAGCCAGTACAAAGTGGATACCTCGCGGGTCAATGTCGTTGCGTTCGGCCCAGCGCGCCCACACGTGCGGGTCGAAGGTCATCGTTACGTGCAGCATGCGGGTGAGCATGGCCTCGTCGAGCGTGGTGACGGAGTAATCGCCGCCGTCGGGGTTGGCTGTGCAGACGATGAGCCATCCGGGCGGCAGTGTCCAGGATACTAAGCCATAGTTTTGAAACAGCTGCATGATGCCGCGCAGGATTCGGTCGTCGGCGCGGTTGACATCGTCTAAGAGCAAGATACCCGGCCCAGGGCGGCGCGGCACCCATTCGGGCGGGGCAAAACGGGTGAGCATCTCGCCGTTCTCTCCGGCAGTCACCTGCGGCATACCTACTAAGTCACCCATTTCCTCAAACTGAGCGGGTGCAAGATAGACAAATTCGCAGCCGCGCGCTCGCGCCACATCGCGCACCAGCTCCGTTTTGCCTATGCCGTGCAAGCCCCAAATACAGATAGGCGTTGGGCGCTCGTCGCTTTGCATCAATCGGTCTAAGGCATGCTCCAGCAACGATGCCACGGACTCTGCGCTTACGCGCGCGCCGTAGGTAATATACGGAAAAGATGTACTTTCTTTTACCATGCCTCCAAAACAGCAGCAGCGGGCGCTGGTTTAATGCCCGGTTTGCCGTTCGCAAACAGCGTCGCTTGCAGCGCTTAACGCCAGAGGGCTTTGCCACTCAGCAAGCGCTGACCTAGCATCAACTGCCAGGCGTACAGCCCTTTGTTGCGGAATACTTCGGCAGGCAAGTCCCAGCGGTTGTCGCCGCTTGTCAGCGCGCGCTGGCTCTCGTAGATCAGCCGCCCCGTAGCATCGAAGAGCGCCAGCCGGGCAGGCTGCTCTGCAGGGGAGTAGATATAAAGCAAAGCGCCGCTCCCGTCTGAGGTGTAAGCAAACACGGCGCGCTCGCCCTCTGGAGCTATCGAAATGGGCGCCGAAGTCGTTTCCTGGAAATCCAATTTAAGAGCGTAGAACGCCGAACAATCGCCGCCCACTGCAAAAAGCGGCAATCGCCCAGGCCTTTCCGCAAAGGGTTGAATTGCTTCCTCTGATAGCACATCCTTTTTGGCCCGGATGCGCATATAGAATAATGGAGTACCGGCTGGGAAGGCCGCTTCTGACTGGCCAAGCACCACCCTCAGGCGCCCTTCGTCCGTGCGGTAGTGGTAGCTGAGCGATACGCGAGTGCCGTTGTGGGCCCAGCAGTCGTCTAATTCCACCAGCGTTGTATCCAGCTGAAAGCCCATTTGCGCGTAATACGCCGGCAGCGAGGCGGACAAAACCACTGACAGCGTATCTGATTGGCCAGCGACGAGCTGCTTCTTTGGGAGGATAAGCGCAGATACACCCTTCACGGGCGGATGCGGGCGATGATAGTCCCCATTCACATCACCTATCTTCGTCCCGAGTACCCAGAGCGTATCGCCTTCATAGGCAGCCAATTGGTTGCGATGGATATACGGGTAATTGTTCACCGGGTAATTCGGGAAAACCGGAGATAACGCGGGATAGAAATACCACACTGGCGCTTGGGCCAGGGTATCGGTTTGCGCAAGTATCAGGCGAAGCAACTGAGAGAAGTCGGATGAGACCACCGAATGGTTAGTATTGACATCCGCGGCAAGGCCCTGATAGGCATTAAACCCGCCAAGCCCCCACAAGAACCTGGCTATCAGGCATAAATCTGCCGCGTCTGCACCCTGTCGGTAGTTCTTACTGGGCAATGTGCCGCCAAACGTAAATATCAACTCGTTCGGGTATGCTGTTGGCGGCATCACTACTGCCGTGCAGTGCTGCCCTGACGGCAAAGAGAATACCTGGAGCACCCTGGGTGGATAACCAAAACTCAATGGCGCGCCCATCAACAACAAGTCAGCGCCCGGCAGAGGCGTCGTGTCGCGCCAAAACGCCGCGCAAAAGGTGAACCGTATCGTATCCGAAGCACCCTCGGAGAGCAGTGTTTTATCGTCGTTTGAAGACCGAAGCGAAGCAGAGGTCGTCCACTCTTGAGCGAGCAAAGAAGGGGCAAACACCGAAAGAATGGCCCCAAGCACCGCCCAAACAGAAATCAAGTAGATTTTTTTCATAAAAAGCAAGGTTTTGTGATTGGGCAAAATTAGCAGTCCAGCCACCGGAAAGCAAAAGACAAAATGCCGTTTTGCTATAAATAGGCAAAAAGCCTGCCCAAGGGCAATAAAAAAGCAGGAGAGGCATCCGCCTGGATGCGTCCCCTGCCATCAAGGCCTTTCGCTGGCCCTCTACTCACCTCATGATGGTTACATCGCCCTTATACAGGATGGTTTCGCCGTCAATGAACTCGATTTCAGCGTAGTACACGTAAACGCCCGGAAGGCCCTTCGAGCCGCGCACTTGGCCATCCCAGCCTTGCGTCGGGTCGTTGGGTGCAAAATTGAAGCGTTCGAACACCGCGCTGCCCCAGCGGTCAAAAATCAACAACGACTTGACCTTAGTTACGTGATTGGGATAACGGGCACTGATAAAAAACGTCGCATTCGGCCCTGCCACCTCCGGCGTAAACACGTTCGGAATGTACACAAACCGCGTCTTGTCTACCACCACTAACCGAGTGTCCGACGCCCGGCATCCGTTCGAGTCCACCACCGTCAGCGAGTAGCGGAAGGACTTCAGCGGCCGCAACTCTCGGCCCAACGAGTCCGCCCACTCCACCGGCTCCAATCGCCGCGTAACCACGCGACCCGGGAAATTCACCACGTCGTCTATGTTGATGCGGATCACATCGCCCAAATAAATCGTCGTGTCCGCTCCCAACTCTACAATCAGTTCGCCCGGCTCGCCAATTGTAAACGTCGTGCTCCATTCGCAACCGTTCACGTCCTGAATGTTCAGCGTGTACGAGCCCGGCGCCAACGCCGAAAACTCCATCTGCGGCGATAGTGCATTGTTGCCGATGCCGTACAGGTACGGCGGCGTGCCGCCCTGAACGCTCAACACCCGAACCGAACCGTCCTTGCGACCAAAACACGACACCGCCTTGGGCGCCAACTGCGCTCCTCGTATCGTTGCCGAGTCTGCCACTACCTGCGTGGCCGCCGTGGCCGTGCAGCCGTTCTGCTGGCTGGTTACCAGCACCGCGTACTGGCCTGCAGCTGTCGCCACCGCCGTCGCGCTGTTGGCGCCCGAGGAGATAACGCCACCCTGCGTCGTCCACTGGTATGTGTACGAACCCGTCGGAGACACCTGTACCGTCACATTCACTTGCGTGGTGTTGCATGTCAGCAAGCCCGGCGCCGGTATCGTCAACTGCGGCGGCTGCTGATCCGATACCACCGTTGCCGTCGCACTCGCCGTGCAGCCGTTTGCCGGGTTCGTTACCGTCAGCGTGTAAACGCCCGCCGCCGTCGCCTGAGGGCTCTGCTGCGTCGAATTGAAACCGCCCGGGCCCGTCCAGGCCCAGCTCACGTTCACCGGATTCGACGTCGCCGTCAACGCCAACGACGGCGCAGCACACGTTACTATCCCACCTTGCGCCGTCACACTCGGCGGCTGCTGGTCGGTCTGTACCGTCGCCGTCGCGCTTGTCGAGCAACCGTTCGACGGGCTCGTAATCACCACCGTGTACGTACCGCCCGTGCTCACCGTCGGCGTCTGAAGCGCGGAGGTGAAGTTGTTGGGCCCTGTCCACGAGTACGTTACGCCCGCTGTAGTTGAAGTGGCCGTTATCGTCCGCGTCGGCTGTGCGCACGTCAGCGTTGCGCCCGTCGTCGAGACTCCTTGCGGCGGCTGCTGGTCGGCTACCACTGTCACCGTCGCCGTGTTGGTGCACCCGTTCGTCGCCCGTACCGTCACCGTGTACGTGCCCGCCACCGACACCTGCGGTGTG
>JANWVR010000086.1 GCA_025056735.1 Saprospiraceae bacterium | reverse complement strand
GACGAGTTTCTGGAGGGTTTGCGGCACAGTCTTTTGCTGCGCAACGTGTTGTTGGTGCTCAAGTATGCGCGCGATGCGGATTACATGCGGGTGCATTTTCGCGAAGTGCTTACCTTTGTGTCGGATGAGGTGAGTACGGAGTTGTTGCTGATTTTGTTTCGTGCGACGTTTTTGTATGTGCAACAGATGTCGAATTTTTCCAAGGAGGAGGTTATGGATTTGATACAGACATTGCCTTCGCCGTATGAGCAGGAGGCGAAGAGCACCTATCAGCAGATTTTGGAGGAGGGTTTTGAAAAAGGCCTCGAAAAAGGCCGTGCGGAAGGCCGTGCGGAGGGCCGTGCGGAAGGCCGTGCGGAGGGCCGTGCGGAGGGCCGTGCGGAAGGCATTGAAATCGGCGTCGAGAAGGTTTTGCTGGCTTTTTTGAGAAAGAATCCCGGTTGGAGCGACGAAGAGGTGGCTGCTGCCTTCGACGTTTCGATGGAACTGGTACGCAGAGTACGGGGCTTGTTGTAACCCATCAGTTTGCTTACCTGGCAATCTGGAATGAAAGAAATTCTGCACTAAGGGGACAACCCAGTCTGCTTCGAGTAATCTGCAGAGAAGCCCGGAAGAATAAAAAAACCTCGAAGGTTGCACAGGTGCATTTCAGAGCCTTCTACTGCAGGGTTTGAGCCTTAGCCCTTTAAGGCTTCTTCGATGTATTCAAGATAAATGCACTTCTGGCTGAGTTCGTTTTCTTTTTGATAATGAACGGTGCTGCAAAGGCTTTCCGATCAAACGTCCATGGCAGGCGCTTCAAGAAGGGACTGCAGGTCTGTACGGAAATCTTTATGACTGGCATCTCTAAGCAAGGTCATTAGGTGATCCGTTTGCCCTGCACGGTGGTGCAGTTTCTTTTTTACAATTGCGCTGCGTACCTTTGCGTTAAATCCACACCATCATGGATCAGAAACACGCCAACGGACAGCCCCTCCAAGAGGCTTTTAATGAAAAGGGCGAACGCATTAGCCCAGTTCTGCCAGAACACGTCCGCAATTTCTTGATTGATATTGACGGTACTATTTGCGACGATGTGCCCAACGAAGAGCCGGAGCGCATGAAGACGGTGCTTCCCTACCCGGATGCGCTGACTATGCTCAACAAGTGGTACGACGAAGGCCATATCATCTACTTCTTCACCAGTCGCACAGAGGCACATCGAGCCATTACAGAAGAATGGCTGGCGCGCCACGGCTTCAAGTACCATGGCATCATTTTCGGTAAGCCGCGTGGGGGCAACTACCACTGGATTGACAATCACATCGTGCGGGCGACGCGTTTCAAGGGTAAGTTCACAGACTTGGTGGTGCGCGTACACCCTATTGAGGTCTTCTCGGAGTAACCTGGCATCATGCACGACCGCCCGAATGAACGACTTCTTGCATCTGGCCAAGCGTTTTTTCGAGTGGCTTTTTGCAGGTGTTTTTGGCGGGCGCTGAGCGCATGTTTTGCAGCCGTCGTACTGTGCACGGTAGTGCGCGCGCAGTCGGAGGCAGCAGCATCGGGTTATGTCTTTCCATATCGGTTGCAGGCGCCCGATACAGTGTTGCTGTTGCCCTACCCAGAATTGCAGGAGATTTCAGGTTTGAGCGCTACAAGGCAGCCGGGTGTTTTATGTGCCGTTTCGGACGAACGCGGCGAGGTGTTTTTTCTGGAAGCGAGTTCGGGTGCGGTAACCCGCCGGGTGCTTTTTCGAGAAAAAGGCGACTTCGAGGGTGTGGAAATGGTGGAAAAGCGCCTTTTTGCTGTCCGAAGTAACGGCCAGATTTATGAAATAGCGGATTGGAAGCGCGCAAAACCGCGCATTTTTTGCTATGAAACTTTTCTAACCAAGGAAGACGACATAGAAGGGCTGGGCTACGACCGCCGACGCCATGCCCTCTTGCTGGCCTGCAAAGGCATCCCGGACAGTGCGCACGAGCGCCGAATTTACGCCTTTGATTTGGGCCGCAAACAGCTGCTCGACACGCCGGCCTACCGCATAGACCCGCGCGTCGTTAATGAGCAGCTGACGCATGCCGACGACGAAAAACAGCACTTTTTTAGCCCTTCGGGCATTGCCCTGCACCCGCAGTCGGGCGATGTTTACGTCATCTCTACGGCGCTCAAGCGCCTGATTGTCTTAGACTACGCTACCGGCGCGCTTCGCTACGTAGCGCGTTTGGACCGAAAAATCATGCCGCAGCCCGAAGGCATTGCTTTTGACGCCGAAGGGCGGCTGTTCATTGCCAGCGAAGGCAAAAAAGGCGATGGGCGGCTCCTGCGCTTCAGCCCGCAGGCGCCGGCCGCGGCGCAAGAATGACCTCTCGGAGGTTACTGGCGCGCCAGTTTGAAGGTCTGCCATTCGCCGTGGCCGACGCGCACGCGCAACACATAGAAGCCCGCGGGCAAATCGCCTACCCAGAGGGCTTCGCTGCCGCTCAGGGTCGTCGTCCGAATGTTTTTGCCTGCGGCGTTAGCCAGCTGCACCTCGACTGCAGCCGTTGGCTCCAGACCTGAAAAGCGCACCCACGTGCCCGCCGGGTTGGGGTAGATGCCCAGAGGCTCCTTTTCGCCTAAGGGATCGGTCGTAGGAGAGACCACGCCGGCGAAGAGCCACAGATATGCGCCGGGAAATTCGCGCCGCCAGAACCATTCCTGGTGTTCGCCGTCGGCTGGCACGGAGAAGAATTGCTCGTTGGCTGCAAAGCCGGCTTTCGTCAGCGAGTCGGCCACGATGCGCATGTTTTGCGCCACCGAGGCGGGCTCTTTGCCGCCGGCTAAGAAGTACACACGCGCTTCGCCCTGACGTGGATGCGCTGCGACATGTTCGGCGGGCTTACTGCCCGCAAACCAGAAGGCCGGCGAAAAGACGCCTGCCCGCGAAAACACGTCCTGGCGCTCTGAAAAGGCGTACATGGAGATAAGGCCGCCCATACTGCTGCCCATGATGCCGGTAGTCTTGCGCCCACGCAGCGTCCGGAATGTGCTGTCTATGTGCGGCTTGAGGGTGCTGATGATGAAATCCACATACTCATCGCCCTGGCCGCCGGCGTTGTACTGGACGTTCACCCAGGGCGAGTACTCGTCTAAGCGGAACTGGCCGCCGTTGTCAATGCCCACCACGATGCAGCCGTAGTCGCCCTGTTGGTGCAGGGCGTTGAGCGACTCGTCCACCTGCCACTCGCCAGCGAAGCTGGTGGCGGCGTCGAAGAGGTTCTGCCCGTCGTGCATGTAGAGCACGGGATAGCGCTTCGAGGTGTTGATGGGATAGTCGGGTGGCAGATATATCCAGATGCGCCGGTTGCGGTTGAGCTGCGGCATGTAGAAGTTATTCGACAGGATGCTGACATTGGGTGCGGCAGTGGACTTGACACTGCCCACATCTTCCCACGACAGGATGGTCAGTTCCAGCGTGGTGGGCTGGCCGGTGTAATTCCACACGCGGTCGGGCAAGAAGCCTCCGTTGGCATTGCCCTCTACGGTGGCCCAGCTGCCGCGGGTGAATTTGTACCGCACCTGGCCCACAGGGGGCGTCAGCGTGATGCTGTACTGGCCATTGCCCAACGGCGTCAGGATTTTGGTCGTGTCGCCAGGGTTCCAGTTGTTGAATGTGCCAGCCACGTAAATTTTCGCCCCAGCGGGCGTGTTGGCGGGGATGGACTTGACTAACAGGGTCAGTTGAGCCTGGAGGGCGCCAGCAGCGACCAGAAAGAAGGCGTAGAGCAGTGGCGTGCGTTTGCAACAGTTCATAATACTGCGTTTTGAATACCTGTGCAAAAGTAAATCGAACGCTTCGCCCGCTGTGACGTTGGCCGTCAGGCCCACCGGCGCTTTGCCCTTCGAAGTAGAGCATTAATTTGATAAAAAATACTGTTTTGCCAATTTTAGTCAAAATAAGCGTCTATTTCAGAGCAGCAGAGCAAAAGAGAATCACGTTATCAGATTAAAATATAACCTACTTTTTCAAAAAAAACACTCTACTTATCATGCGAACCGCTCTACTGCTTTGCGCAGCACTGCTGCTTTCTGGGCCCGCTCAGGCCGTGTTTAGCCTGCGCGTAAGCGACCCGCGCGTCTCCTGGAGTACCCAGCAGGGTACTCTTGAAGAGGCAACGCTTTCCATTCGGCCTGTGGAGCTTTATCTGGAATACGGCCTATACCTGACCTTTTCGGCGCGTGGCGCTGCGTGCAAGCCCACCGACTCGCTCGAGGTAACGTTCCGATTTGAGCTGCCGGCCAATGCCATTGTACACGACTCCTGGCTCTGGATCAGCAACGACATCTCGCGCCTTGCCGTTTGGGCCGGCAAAGATGCCTCCGGCAACGACCCGCCGGCGGGCATCTTTGTAGCGTCGGGACGCATAAGCGCCAGCAAGCAGACGGCTCTGCGCATCGCTAAGAACAGCCCGTAACCCAAAGCGCTTAAATGAAAAATGCGGACGGGGGCGTTGTCGAAGGCTGCGCCCTAATTTCATATTAGCCGCGCGCTGTTGTGTCTAAGTATTGCATATGCCGAAGGGCTGAGCAGTGAAAATGCGCGCCGATGTGCTGACTTTTGCGCTCGCAAAATCTTCGGCTCACCTGTAGCGGCTCTTGTGCCGTTAAATCCATTGAACACCCACAGCGAATGCCAACGTCAGCAAAAAAAAGATATTTAGTTACGGCGGCCTTGCCTTATGCCAATGGGCCTTTGCACCTTGGGCACTTAGCCGGCGCCTACCTGCCCGCCGATGTCTATGTCCGCTATCTGCGCCTGATGGGCCGCGAAGTCTTGTTCGTGTGTGGCTCCGACGAACACGGCGCCGCCATCACCATGCGCGCCCGAAAGGAAGGCGTCAGCCCACGGGAAATTGTGGATAAGTACCACGTCCTCATCCGCGACACCTTTCAAAAATTGGGCATTGCCTTCGATATTTACCACCGTACCAGTGCGCCGCTGCACCACCAGACCTCGCAAGACATCTTTCGAAAACTTTTAGAGAAGGGTCACTTTGAGGAGCGCGAGACGGAACAGTACTACGACGAGGCGGCAGGACAGTTCCTGGCCGACCGCTACATCCTGGGTACGTGTCCGGTGTGCGAAAATCCCGACGCCTACGGCGACCAGTGCGAAAAGTGCGGCACATCGCTCAGCCCCGACCAACTGCTGCAGCCGCGCTCGGCCTTGAGCGGCGCCACACCCGTCAAGCGCCCAACGACGCACTGGTACTTCAAACTGAACGAACATGAGGCTTGGCTGCGCGAATGGATCAACACCGGCCGCCTCGAAGGTAAAGTTCTGCACGACCCTGCCACGTGGAAAGCGCACGTATTAGGCCAGTGCAACTCCTGGCTCGATCAAGGCCTGCAACCCCGCGCCATGACGCGCGACTTAGATTGGGGGGTGGACGTGCCTCCCGAAATACCGCGCTCCGAAGGCAAAAAGCTGTACGTGTGGTTGGATGCCCCCATCGGCTACATCTCGGCCACCAAACAATGGGCCGCCGACCATCGGGAAAATTGGGAGCGCTTCTGGAAAAGCGAGGACACGGCCCTTATCCATTTCATCGGCAAAGACAACATCGTTTTTCACTGCCTCATCTTCCCGGCCATTCTGCGCGCGCACGGCGAGTTCATCCTGCCCGTCAACGTACCGGCCAACCAATTCCTCAACTTAGAAGGCGCCAAGCTCTCCACCTCGCGCAACTGGGCCGTCTGGGCGCACGAATACATGGAGGAGCTGCCTGGCCGCGAAGACGACCTGCGCTACAACCTCATCAAGAACATGCCTGAACAGCGCGACAGCGATTTCACCTGGAAGGGCCTGCAAGAAACCACCAACACCGAATTGGTGGGCAATCTGGGTGGCTTTATCCAGCGCGTGTTTGTGCTGGTGCATAAAAACTACGGCGGGTTGGTACCCCAAGCCCGCCCAGAGCAGGTGTTCCGAAGCGGCTGGAATGCCGAACAGGAGGTTACCTTAGACCGGGAACTGTTTGCCTTGGCTAAGAAATTAGAAGAGATGGGCGCGGAGATAGAGCGTTTCCAGTTTCGCGAAGCGCTGCGCGTACTGATGGAGATCTCCAGTGCGGGCAACGCTCTGTTGCAGTTCAACGAGCCCTGGAAAGCCGCGCAAGAACGCGCCGAAGAGGTGAAGGCAGTGCTTTTTGCCGCCATTCAATACGCTGTGGCGCTGTCGGCGGCCATGCGTCCTTTTCTGCCGTTTGCTGCGGCGCGCCTGCGCGCGCAGCTGAACCTGCCGGCCTTTGAAGACGACGGCGAGTTGGTGGCGCTCATTAACGACCTGCTTGAAGGCAATGCCGTTCTGTGGCCCGACCACCCGATTGGCCCGCCCGAGCACCTGTTTAGCCGCCTTTCCGACGAGGTCATAGCGGCGCAAATGCAAAAACTGCGTGCAGCCGCTTCACCCGTACAGACAGATGCTGCCGCGCCGGCACCCAGTGTAGAATATCCGCCCGTTAAGGAGACGATTCCCTATGAAGTGTTCGCCCAGCTCGATTTGCGCGTGGCCACCATCGTCGGCGCTGAAAAGGTGGAAAAGGCCGACAAGCTGCTACGCCTGACAGTGGATTTAGGCTTCGAGACGCGCACCATCGTAGCGGGCATTGCGCAGCACTACACGCCCGAAGAGGTGATCGGGCGTCAGGTGGTAGTGGTGGCCAACTTAGCCCCGCGAAAAATGCGCGGCATCGAGTCGCAGGGCATGGTGCTCATGGCCGAGGACGCGCAAGGACGCCTGTGCTTTGTGCGGCCCGACGAAGGCTGGCCCGTCGGCTTTGGTGTGCGCTGATGCCGAGCCGAGTTCTCAAGCCGCCCTCCGGGCACCTCAGCAGCATGGGGTCTGTGGACAGGTATGTGCGTTCTACCTACTGCAAGATATGCTTCACCCGCGGGCGGTGCGGGGTGATGTCGCCCAAACGGGCTTTTTTGGCCTCCTCGTAGGCAGAGAAGTTGCCCTCGAAGAAGACGACCTGAGCGTCGTCCTCAAAGGCCAGGATGTGCGTGGCTAAGCGGTCAATAAACCAGCGGTCGTGGCTGATGACGAGTACGCAGCCGGCGAAGTCTTCGAGGGCTTCTTCCAGCGCGCGCAGGGTGTTCACGTCAATGTCGTTGGTGGGTTCGTCGAGCAGCAACACGTTGCCTCCGTCCTTGAGCGTCATAGCGAGGTGGACGCGGTTACGCTCGCCGCCGGAGCACACGCTGAGTTTTTTTTGTTGATCAGGCCCAGAAAAGTTGAAGCGCGACAGATACGCGCGCGCATTCACAGAAGCGTTGCCAACTTGCAGGATGTCGTTGCCGCCGGAGACGATTTCATAAATCGTTTTATCGGGCAGGAGCGCCTCGTGGCTTTGATCCACATAGCTGATCCGGACGGTATCGCCGATGATAATCTCGCCAGCGTCGGGTTTTTCCTTGCCAACGATGATTTTGAACAAGGTGGATTTGCCCACGCCGTTCGGGCCGATGATACCCACAATGGCGTTTTTCGGAATGTCGAAGTTGAGGTTTTCAAACAGGATGCGGTTGCCAAAGCCTTTTGTGAGGTTGCGCGCCTCGATGACCTTGTCGCCCAGCCGCGGGCCGTTGGGTATCCAGAGTTCGAGTTTTTGCTCTTTTTCGCGCACTTCCTCGTTGGCCATTTTTTCGTAGGCATTCAGGCGCGCTTTGCCTTTTGCTTGGCGGCCTTTGGCGCCCATGCGCACCCATTCGAGTTCGCGCTCGAGCTGCTTGCGGCGCTTATCCTCCTGTTTTTCTTCCAGGGCCAATCGGCGGGCTTTTTGCTCCAACCAGGAGGAGTAGTTGCCCTGCCACGGGATGCCCTCGCCGCGATCGAGTTCGAGGATCCAACCAGCCACGTTGTCTAAGAAATAGCGGTCGTGCGTGACGGCGATGACCGTGCCGGGGAAGTTTTGCAGGTATTGCTCTAACCACAGCACCGACTCGGCGTCTAAGTGGTTGGTCGGCTCGTCGAGCAACAGGATGTCGGGCTGGCTCAACAGTAAGCGCGCCAGCGCTACGCGGCGGCGTTCACCGCCAGAGCACACGCGAATGGGCGTGTCGTCGGGTGGGCAACGCAGCGCGTCCGTAAACAGACCGATGCGGTGGTCAAGTTCCCATCCGCCCAGCTGCTCAATCTGCTCCAGTACCTCGCCCTGGCGCTCGATGAGGCGCATCATCTCCTCGTCGTCGATTACTTCACCCAGCCTGGCGCCAATTTCATCGTTTTCGCGCAGAAGGTCCACAATGTGCTGAGCGCCCTCCTCGACAATCTGGCGCACCGTTTTGCTTTCATCCAACTCCGGCTCCTGGGCCAGATAGCCAATCTTGTAGTTCTTTTCAAACTCAATCTTACCCTCGTAGTTCTGGTCTAAACCAGCGATGATCTTCAGGAGAGTGGACTTGCCAGAACCGTTTAGACCCAAAACGCCAATTTTGGCGCCATAAAAAAATGAGAGCCAGATGTTTTTGAGCACCTGCTTTTGCGGCGGAAACGTCTTGCTGACGCCCGACATGGAGAAAATAATCTTTTCCGACACGGATAGGCTACTTTTGAAACCTTTGCTTCAGGTGGAAAACAGCGGCGCGAAGGTAGGGCGTGTTTTCCTTCTGGCGGCATAACCCGCAAACATTTACGGGAGACGCACCACCCTTCGGCGCGGCACGTCATCAAACATCGGGCACGTGCGTCTGCGCCTCCGAGGAATTTACCTGCTTTCCGAAAGAAATTTTCGCAGAAAGATGTAACTTCATTTTATTTTGGGCAACGTTTGCACAAAGCATAGCGTTCTGCAGCAGGGCAATCTGTTATGTATGGATAGAAAAACAGCACCGGGATGCCAGTATCCTTAAAATGCTCATCCACACTGCTAAAGAAAAAAGTAGTGTCATGAAAACTTACTCAGAGAAATCCAGATGCTCGACACCCATATAAAGATAGAAAAATGCAGAGAACCGTACAAAAACGCAGAGAAGTTTCCTCTTTCGGCGGCCCCCGGCGGTTAAAAATAAAACATGATCTTAGCGCCTTTCAAAAATTTGCATGAGGAAAGGCGCTGTCGTGGCAGAAATGATTTGCACAAGGCCAGGAACTAAAATTTGCTGTTCACCAAATTTCTTTTCAATGCAAATTTTAAAAATAAAATAATCAAAATCATGACAAAAAATGAAATAATCTTAATTTTAAAAACATTTTCTGTCTTATAAAATTGCAAGAAAGCGTCAAAAACCTCATAGAAAATATACCAGGCTGCTCCAATGAAAAGCCAAAAGATATTGCTCACCTCCCGGATAAGCCCTTTGCTGGGTTGTGGATAAAAACTCGATATCCTAATCCTTACATCGTTGATGTAAATTATAAAAAATAAAATTGCGAATAATGCGACAGGAAAAAAATAGGACATAGCACAAACTTTTTTTAGTTATAATGAAAAAAATGATTATCTTAGAGTTGGTAGTATCGCTTTACGCTTAAAGCGATAGTAATTCCAGCTGCGAAAACCCTTAACCTCTTCGAGCAGCATCGTAACAGTGTTCCTTAAAAATCGTACAGTCAATAATTCGGATTGTAATCCTCCATGCTTGAGTGTATGTATTTGTATTCATATGGAGAATAAGATATTTTTCGGTTTTTCTTGTCAATATAGAAGCCAAAGGGCACGCCATCGTCTTTGCGTTCTACCTTCAGGCGCCTCGATATCTTACCTACCAGAAATTTGTCCAAAAGACCATTTCCTTGCCACTCATCGCTTATCAAATAATAGGGTTTAGTTAAACCATTTTTTTGAGCAAAATTATTAATGGATTTGTAACTGCCCCCTAATATGATGAAAAAATAGGGTATATTATTAGACTCTAAGCTGTCTGCAAGTGAAGAAATTTTTTCTTCTACGAGCCACTTCGAGGCTGAACACCAGATCGGCATCATGATAACAAGGTATCTGTCTAAGCTATCCGTTGTTTTTAACAGACCATCTAATGTTGTTACTGTGACTTGAGGGTCCGCATCAGCTCCGCCCAGGTCTGGAGAGGAGCAGCTAAATAAGCTGAACAGAAACAAAAAAAGAAGCATTTGATGGTACATCAAAAAATTTTTCATAAGGAAGAATTTTTATTGTAGATTAACTATTGGCAGACTCCTTAAAAACAATCTTCTGAAGATTTAGATTTAGCATTCATCTGATTTTCAGCTATAGACACGTTACCAGAGTTTCCGACTAAGGAAGAGTGCCCTTCTGTAATCGCTAAAGAGCAGGTTCAAACCGAGTCGGGACTATCCCTTTGAGCCGCGGCTCTGACCAACAGCACTACATACACGGCGAAACAATCCAGAGCCCACATCGGGCAATCCGGCAAAAACTCAAGAAACGCCCAAAGGCTTCGTCTTGGGGCTATGCTTTTCCCGCTCTGGGCGAATGGACGAGAAAATAAAATTGCTGGAATAATGTTGCCTTTCATCCTTATAAGCAGCTGCAAAATTGTAGTCTTCAAATCAAGCATGCAAGGGGCTAAGCCCACTTTTTTTGTTACTTGGCGACGAAACGGCGCATTTTTCTCACTGCGGGGAACGCAAAGGGCCACAGAGAAGTGCAAAAGGAAGCAGTTCTACTTTTTTGCAGCTGGGTTTGAGAGGACGCACATTTTTTAGCCAAAAAGCCGACCTGAGTTCTTAAAAGTGGTAGAGAGGAAAATGTGGAAGGTGCCGAGCGTACTAATCCATGATTTCAGTCATAGACCTTGGCGCCAATACGCTAAGCTGCAAACCGTGATAGCGGTTTTTGCTTAAGGCAAAGCCAAGTGCTTGAAACTGTTGCGCAACTGGGCTTCGAGTCGCTGTTTCTACGACTGAAATCGCGGGTTATAAGAGCCCTATTGCCCTATTCGATTTGATTGCATTCGTTGGTCTGCTCGCAAGCCAGACCGCGCTTTTGGACGACGGAGGGTTCGACTGTCAGCCACTGCGGTAACGGCGCGTACCCTTGAGCGTTTGATTTTCTTCCTGAATGGTCAAAAAAGTTCCACAAAGTCGCCATTAGGAAAATATGTACCTTTCTAAAGCCAATTTTTAAAGCCATTTGCATATTCGGAGTTCTACACGGATTATTGCCCGATGAGAAAAAGGGCCGAGGATCAAAACCTGAATCCGGCGTCATCTGAGGTCAAAATGACTGAACTTTGCGAACGTTTTTTCCTGCGCCCTTTAAGGCGAGTCTGCCAGGGGGGCTCGAAGGGAGAGTCTTAGCAATCAGGGGCATGCAAGTCTTTGCCTGACAAAGAGGAGGCCTATCGCACGTTATTCTGCGCTCCACGGAAAAAACGACATTCCATTCATCAGATCTTATGCGTATCCTTTTCCACCCTGCCGTTCTCCAGCACGATACCGGCCCTGGCCATCCGGAGCGTGGCGAGCGCCTTGCTGCCTTTGGCCCATTGGAGATTGCACCTCTGGAGGAGACTCTTGCGGTGGCAGAGGAGGCCATTTATCGCGTTCATAGGCGTTCCTACGTGGAAACGGTGCAGCGAGCCTGTGCGCTGGGCCTGCCTTTGGACGGCGACACGCAAACTTCGGCAGGCAGCTACGAGGCGGCTCTGACGGCTGTGGCTCTGACGCTGCAGGCTTTAGACGGAGGCCATTTCGCCTTAGTGCGCCCGCCGGGCCACCACGCTTATGCCGACCAGGGGCGCGGCTTTTGTCTGTTTAACAACGTCGCCATTGCCGCCCAAAAAGCCGCTGATGCAGGCCATCGCGTGCTCGTGCTGGATTTCGATGGCCATCTCGGCGATGGCACGATGGACATTTTTTATCAAAACCCCCAGGTGCTTTACTGGTCGCTGCACCAGTATCCGGCCTACCCCGGCAACGGCTCGCCTGTAGAAATTGGCGTAGGCGCAGGCCGCGGCTTCACGATCAATTGCCCATTGCCCGCCCAAAGCGGCGACGATATCTTCCTGCACGCGGTGGAATACATGTTGCCCATCGCTATTCAGTTTCAACCCGATGTAATTGCCGTGTCCGCGGGCTTCGATGCGCATTGGGCCGACCCGCTGCTGCAATTGCGCGCTACCAATCATTTCTACTACTGGATGGGGCAGACCCTGCGCCAGAACTTTCCAAAGCAACGCCTCTTTGCTGCCCTCGAAGGCGGCTACAACATAGACGAACTTCCAGGCAGCGTGCGAAGCTTTCTTGCTGGCCTCAACGGCGAAGCGCCACCGGCAGCGGAGCCGCCCACGACGTCGAGCCGCCGCGTCTGGGAAATGTACGAGCTGTATCTTCACCAGGCAGCCGCGGCGCTGTCGAAGTACTGGAAACTCTGAACACATGAAGCAGGTTTTGGACAGGTTCTTCCACCCGCGTTCCATAGCCGTCGTAGGCGCTACGGAAAAGGCCGGCAAAATTGGCAGTACTGTGCTGGAAAACTTGCTTCGGGGAGGGTACAGCGGTAAGCTGTACGCCGTCAATCCCAAGTACCGCACGGTGCATGGCGTGCGGTGCTATGCCCGGCTGAAGCGCCTGCCGGCGCCGCCCGACCTGGTCGTGTTCGCACTGCCAGCAGCCTATGTGCCCGACCTGATGGAGGATTGCGCTGCTGTTGGCGCCTCGTGTGCTTTAGTCCTTTCAGGCGGCTTTCAAATGCCTGAGTCCGAGGCTGGCGAGTCTCTGCTGGGCGCCCTGAAAGCCGCTGCTGCCCGCCATGGTGTGCGTCTCATTGGCCCTGATGCGCTGGGGCTGATGACGCCAGCCCTCGGGCTGAACGCTACCTACGCGCCAGCCATGCCCCGCGCAGGGCGCTTAGCCTTCATCTCGCAAAGCGGCGCCTTAGGCGCAGCTGTGCTCGATTGGGCCGCCGAAAAGCAGGTGGGCCTCAGCCACTTCGTCTCTGTGGGCCAAATGGCTGACATCAGCATAGACGCCCTGATAGACTATTTCGGCGCCGACAGCCACACCAACTGCATTTTGATGTATGCCGAAACGCTCCGCCAGGCGCGGCGCTTCATGAGCGCAGCGCGGGCCTTTGCGCGCTCGAAGCCCATTGTCGTGCTCAAAGCGGGAGCAAGCGCCTCAGGCGCGCAGGCAACGCTGCTGCACGCGGGCAATGTGGCCGGCAACGATGCCGTCTTCGACGCCGCCTTTCGGCGCGCGGGCGCCATTCGGGTGCAAACGGTGCAGGAGCTGTTCGACTGCGCACAGGCATTGGCCTTGCAGCCGCTGCCCGCCGGCCATCGGTTGGCGATCGTTACAAATGCGGGCGGGCCAGCCATTCTGGCCGCTGACGCACTGGAGCAGCGCGGCGGAACGCTGGCGCCCCTGAGCACCGACACCTTAGAGCGGTTGAATGACGCCTTGCCGCCCGAAGGAAGCCGCGCCAATCCGCTTGACCTGTCGAATCTGGCCACAGTCGAGCACTACCGCGCGGCCCTGCGTGCCTGTTTGCAAGCGCCGGAGGCCGATGCCGTGGTGGTCATTCTCACGCCTCAGACCCCTGCCGATGCCGAAGCCGTGGCGCACGTCGTGGTGGAAGAAAGCCGAAATACTGCCGGCAAGCCCGTCTTTGCCGCCTGGATGGGCCAGCGCTTCGTGCATGCCGGCCGACAGGTGTTGGAGGCGGGCGGCATCCCGTGGTATCCATTCCCGGAACGGGCCGTGGCCGCCTTTCTCTACATGGCCCATTATCGCCGCAATCTGGAAATGCTCTACGAAACGCCGCCTGACCTGCCGATTGACCTGCCCGGCATCAACCGCTCGGCGGCGCGCAGCGTCATTGAGGCCGTACGCGCTTCGGGCCGCGTCCACTTAGAGGAGTCTGAAGCGCGGCGTCTGCTGGCCTGCTACGGCATTCCGGTCAACGCGGCCTACTTAGCCCGCACGGAGGATGAAGTGGCCGCCATCATGCGCAATCTGGGCGGGCCAGTGGCGCTGAAGATCGAGTCGCCAGATATCTGGCACAAATCCGAAGTGCATGGCGTACGCTTGGGTATCGAGACGGAGTTTGGCGCGCGTCAGGTCTTCCGTTTCCTGATGGAAAACGTGCGCCAAAAGCGCCCCGATGCGCGCCTGATGGGCGTAACAGTGGAGCGCATGGTCAATGTGCAACACGAACTGCTCATTGGCTCGTTCAAAGATCCCATCTTCGGGCCGGTCATCGTCTTCGGCCTGGGCGGCGTGGCCACCGAAATCTGGCGCGACCGAACCATTGGCCTTCCCCCGCTCAATCTGGCATTGGCGCGCCATCTGGTGGAAGGAACGCGCATTGCGCAATTGCTGCGCGGCTTCCGACACCTGCCGCCCGCTCCCGTAGAGCAACTCTACGATGCACTGGTGCGCTTCGCCTACCTGCTCATGGACTTTCCCGACCTGGCCGAACTGGAAATAAACCCCTTCGCGCTTGGCCCCGATGGCGGGGTCGCCTTAGACGCCGCCGCCTCGCTCGAACCCACGCCCTCGGCCCAACGCGAACCCTACGAACACCTGTGCATACAACCCTATCCAACACAGTGGATAAAAAAGGTAGAGCATGCCAAAAGCGGCCAGACCATCCTGTTGCGCCCCATCCGACCCGAAGACGAACCGCTGGAGGCCGAATTGGTGCAAAATGCCTCGCGTGAAAGCCTTTACTACCGCTTTTTCGGCTTTACGCCCGGCATTGACCACAAAATGCTGGCTCGCTTTACCCACATTGACTACGACCGCGAAATGGCCATCGTAGCTGTCGTGGAAGAGGCCGGCAAGCCGCACATCATCGGCGTCGTGCGCATTGTGGGCGACGCCTGGCGCGAAGAATGCGAGTACGCCATCTTAGTGGCCGACGCCTGGCACGGCAAAGGCATCGGTAGCCTGCTGACGGATTACATCATCGAAATCGCCCGCGCCCAGGGCTACCAACGCATCACCGCTACCTTCCTGAAAACCAATACGGCCATGCGGCGCGTCTTTGAGCGCAAAGGCTTCACTATTCGCTCGGGTGATGGAGCCGACTACGCTGAATTGCCGCTAAGGTGAACCAGCGCCGCTGGTCGAAGGCCGCTTCCAGCACATGACAAAATCGTTCATGAAAAAGCCGTCGCCAATATCAAAGTCGGCACAGCGCTCAATGCGGAAGCCGATTTTAAAATAGAAATTGATGCTCTTAAAATTTTGTCGGTTTACGGTCAAACGTATTTCGCAAGCATCAGGGTAGATGTCCAACAACTGATAGAAAGTCTCAGTGCCCAGCCCTTGCCCCTGTTGCGCGGCCTCTATGTAAAACTTATGGATGAAATACTGCCCAGCCGCCTGCTGGCTAATGGAAATAAAGCCAATAGGCGCGTCTGAAGAAGCCTTAATCCACCAAAATTGGGCGCCCTCTTCCGTCATTTGGCGGTGCAGGGCTCCAGCGCTATACATGCGTTCAAGCATATAAGCGGTCTGCACTTCGCCGATGATGGCCGGATAATGTGCCCACCAGATGCGATGCGCCAGCGCCTGTAGAGCAGGAATGTCGTCCGGTGTCGCTGGCGCCAGGCTAATTCTTTTTGGCATTAAGCAAATCAAGCACGCGGTAGGTAATATCCAAGCTGTCGTTTGCGTACAGCACCTGACCGCCACCTTTAGAATACGACAGGATAAAATCGTAGCCAATCTGCGCCTGCAGGGCACGCAACTGGGCCTCCACTTTAGCCATAAGCTCATTGAGCGCCTTCTCGCGTTCCTCGGCCAGCTGCTGACCTAAGCGCATTTCTTCCTGGGCGATCTTTTGCTGACGCTCGGCTAAGGCGGCATACTCTTTTTCCAACTGAGCCGGCGGCACGGTGCCGCTTTCGTATTTTTTCTGGAAAGCCTCTAAATCGCGCATGAGGGCCTCCTTCTTGTTCATCATGTTCCGTTCGGCGCTCTGGACGCGCTGCTCCAAAGCCTTCTTTTGCTCTTTGAGCCACTCATACTTCGCATCGAGCGTGTCGGCGTTGACGTAGGCGATGCGCACAGGGCGTTGCACAGGTGCCGCCGAGACCTCGCCCGAAGGCGCAGACGCTGCCGCCGGCAAAGTGGCTTTCTGAGAAAAATGCAGGTAGTACAGAACAGCAACGGCCAGCAAAAGCAGGATTTGCAGGGCAAGTGAAAAGTGTTTGCTCATAAAAAATGAAAATCGTACAGGGTTTGAAAAGTATAAAGCGCCAAAAGGCCGCGCTAAATGCGCGGGCGAAGGTCGGCAATTTTGGCCGTTATTAGCCAAAAGGACAAAAAACTGTGTACGATAGCACAGGAATTTCCAATCTTTTAACACCTTCGCGCACGGAAAATTTTTTAACCAAAATCAACGGCATTATGGCAGAACGACCCTGGCTCAAACTTTACCCTAAAGGCGTGCCCGCCAACATAGATCCTGACGTTTACCCGCGCCTGACCGACATGCTGGATGCGTGCTTCAAAAAGTTTCGCGACCTGCCAGCATTTATTTTCATGGGCAAATCCATCACCTTCGGTGAAGTAGATCGGCTAAGCAACGACTTCGCCGCCTACCTGCAATCGCGCGGCCTCGAACCCGGCGACCGCATCGCTCTGATGATGCCCAACATTCTGCAGTACCCCATCGCCCTCTTTGGCGCCCTACGCGCCGGGCTGATTGTGGTGAACACCAACCCTCTGTACACGCCGCGCGAAATGCGCCACCAATTCGTGGACTCCGGCGCCAAGGCCATTCTCATCGCAGAAAACTTTGCCCACAACTTGGAGCAAATTATCGGCGAAACACCCATCAAAACCGTCATCCTTACCAGCATCGGCGAAATGCTGGGCTTCAAGGGCGTCATCGTCAACTTCGTTCTTCGCAAAGTGAAAAAAATGGTGCCCAAGTACCAACTGGCCAACACCGTTACCTTCAGCGAAGCGCTGCGTCAGGGGCGCAACTTCAGCGTAAAATCGCACCCGTCTGGCCCTGACGACACCATCATCCTGCAGTACACGGGCGGCACCACAGGCGTCTCGAAAGGCGCTATGCTGACCAATCGCAACTTAGTGGCCAATATGGAACAGATACGCGCCTGGCTGGCCCCTGTGATGCCCGAAGGCAAAATGATGGCGCTGTGCCCGCTGCCGCTCTACCACATCTTCGCCTTTACGGTCAACTGCCTCGCCTTCATGTCAGTGGGCGGCTGCAACGTGCTCATTGTCAACCCGCGCGACCTCAAATCGGTCATCAAAGAGTGGGCAAAGCACAGACCCAACGTGTTTACCGGTGTCAATACGCTTTACAACGCGCTGCTCAACCACCCCGATTTTGCTAAGCTGGACTTTAGCAACTTGCGTGTGGCCGTAGGCGGCGGCATGGCCGTACAGCGCGCCGTATGGGAGCGCTGGCGCCAGGTAACGGGTAGCCCACTGGTAGAAGGCTACGGCCTGACAGAGTCCAGCCCCGTGCTCTGCGTCAACCCCGTGGACGAAAACAACCGTGTCGGCTCTATTGGCCTGCCGGTGCCCTCCACAGACGTCCGCATCGTAGACGAGCAGGGAAAGCCACTACCCCCAGGCCGCGACAACGTCGGCGAAATCCAGGCCAAAGGTCCGCAAATCATGAAAGGCTACTGGCAACGCCCTGAAGCCACCGCCGAGGTCATCAAAGACGGCTGGCTTAGCACTGGCGACATCGGATACATGGGTGAGGATGGCTTCTTCTACATCGTGGACCGCAAAAAAGACATGATTCTCGTCTCGGGTTTCAACGTCTATCCCAACGAAGTAGAAGACGTCATCGCCCTCCACCCCAAAGTCTTGGAAGTGGCGGTAGTAGGCGTACCCGACGAAAAATCGGGTGAAGCGGTCAAGGCGTTCATCGTCAAGAAAGACCCCAGCCTGACGGCCGAGGAGATCATCGCCCACTGCCGCGAACAGCTTACAGCATATAAGGTGCCCAAACAAGTAGAGTTCCGAACCGAGTTGCCCAAGACGAATGTCGGCAAAATCCTGCGCCGCATGCTGCGTGAGGAAAAAGCCAGCAATTAAAAGCCGTAAGTGTCGGTGTGGGCAATAGCCACGCCGACACTTAGCTACTTACTCGAAAACCGTTCCAGCGGAGCGCTCCTTACAAAAGTCGGCCGCGCGAGAGCCATGGCGCCTATCGCGCTGAAAGGGTAAGAAAGCGCCTCAAACGCTGAGGTGCTTACTCTATGCTTTTACGCATCCTGGGCAGGTTCCTGCTGCAGCGCCCTTAGCCTGACAGTGCATCTTCCGCACCTCAAGAGTAGAAAATCATGAATAACAGTACTTCGTAAAGAAATTGGGCTATCCGATTTGAAAATGTTGAGGTAAAAAACCTTGAATACCACTTCAACATGTCGCTGACCGCCGTGTCCGTTGCCAAAGCCGTCCACCACCTGTCCATAGAAAAAAGCCAGAGGGGGCCGTTCTCGATGGCCGACGTTAAAACGCAGTATTTCAATGAACGAATGATCAACCGAATTTTTGACGTGTTCGCTATGTTTCCGAACCTCACAAAAAATCATCCGGAAGCCCGAAATCTGTGTGACCTTGGAAAAATTGCAGCCTGATTCTTTACGAACCATTGTTAATAAGGCCCTCTTCTTTTTCCTTAGTTCTCTCCTTCGTAGAAACCTGCCTGATTAAAAAAGTGATGTCCTCCGCAGAGAAGCATCTTCCATTGTGTGAAAATATAAGATGATCATCAGTAAGTTCTATTTTAATGTTTAAAGTCCTTCCTCTATTTGCTGCATCTTTGGCATTCTGCAGTAACTCCCATATCCATCTTCTCTGGTTGTTCTCATTAGCCTCCATGCGCAGTTTTTCCATCTTTTCGAGAATTTCTCTCGCTATGGAAGTATTAATGGACCTTTTATCGGCCTTATCAAAGATGTCACCGTAACTCATAATGTAATGAATGATTTTTTGATTTAACTTTCTTTGTGAATTTTGAATGCTACAGCAGAAAATAACATACCTCTAAGGTCGGCAGCGACCTCAGTGTTTCCAGGTATTTATTTGGAAAGGTAAATTCTAAGCCTGTCTTACACTTACTTCTCCTCTGCCAAAAACCATGCCATCAACCCATGAAAAAGATGCACCCCCGTCTCCTGTTTGGGTGCGAAGCGGCCGGCTTGATAGAAGCGCGATTGAATGCCGCGCTGCACTTGTTCGACCACGGCTTCGTCTTCGCGTTCGACGAGGTCAATGTCGGCGCCGGCGCCCGCGCCGAGTTTTTCGGGGCGCCACACATAGGTGCGGAAGCTGACGCGGGTGAGGTTAGGCTGTTGTGGGCGCACGAGGTTGAGCGACAGGCCCCAGGGGTAGAAGTTGAACATAATGTTGGGAAACAGCCAGAAGTAGTAGGC